>NZ_CP024123.1:3588750-3905000 GCF_002736105.1 Solibacillus sp. R5-41
CTGTAAAAATGAAATCAAAAGCCGTTAAAAGTCCTTGAAATTCATTGCCAAGGTGCTCTGGAAAACGAATCGTTATATCCAAATCTTCCCCACTGCCAGTTGCCAGCTTTCTTATTGGCAGAGATTTAAATGCAGCCAATTTGCCCTGATACAATTCCTCGTCACCAGCTTTTATTTCCAGTAGCAGCTCATTGAACAGTTTTTCTTCTCCATCGTTTCGTAACTGCATTTGGTAGTCAAAATCCTTACTTCCGGAGTTTTTGACTGTAATTACCCGAGGCGCCCAGTCACCAGGCTTCATATTGCTAATATTAAATAATGTATCTTTTGGTGAAATACTAATCTCTATTTCATTCTTGTCCGTGCCATTCTCATCGTCTGCAAATACAGTCGTTACGGGAAGGAAACATATTCCGCTAATTAACAAAAGGAGCGGTAAAAATCGAAACAGTTTGTTCATGTAATACCTCCATATCCTTGCAATCGATTCAGGAAGGACTTTTCTCGCCATCTTCTCCCACTATTTCTGCTTTTTTTCTTTGAGGTAATTCGACTACAGATAGTACTTTCCAAATTGTAAATGCTGAGTATAGAAGTAGTAGTATTCCCGGTATTAACAATAAAAATGCACCATTTTTCGACTGGGCAAAGTTATTGAAGTACCCTACGTAAGGCATTGTAAAGCCAGTGTACTTCGCCACCACATTTTCAGACATAACTGGATTCATATCCTCGCCATTGTTGTTATCGCCTTTTGTCCGGTAAAGAACAGAATCCCCACTTTTGATTACTTCTGTAATTCGGTGAGTAATTAAAATGCCTTCAGCTTCTTGGAATGTGATGACATCGCCTTTTTTGTAGTTCGTTTTATCTTCAGCAGCCTTGACAGCTATAATGGAGCCAGTTTGAATCCCCGGTTCCATGGATCCCGAAAGAACAGTTTTTAACTGGTAACCGAAAAATTGCGGTTCTCCGCCAGATACTTTTGAAATAACTACTACGGAGGCTACACTGATCAGCAAAAACATTAGTATGCCCGAGACAATATTATTTACCCACTTCATGATCTTGCTATTTTTCGATTTCTTTATATACCTCATTTGTATCATCCTTTATATTTTTTTGTTTTCAGCAACGTTCAATGCGCCAGCTTTTTTTTAGTCGGTACTAATTTCTGAAGCATTATCTCCTGGGGAGTCCTGGTCTGTTTGGTTCGTTTCCTCCGATTCAGAAACAGGTTCATCCTTGCTATCAGGTTGTTTTTGACTTTCGTCGTTAGGCTTCTGTACCTCATCTACTTTGCTATTATCCGACTCTTCTTTCTTCTCGTTTTCTTTCTCGGAATCAATGTCCCCATCTTCTAATTCATTTTTATTCTCATTTTCTTGGTCAGGTTCTGTTTTTTCTACTTCTTTATCTTTATCTTTTTCATCTTCCTCATTAGATTCTTCACCGTCAGTCACGCAGTCATCAAGATCTCCCTTACTTGAAGCAGCATCTTTTTGGTTTTCCCCTACAAGGCTTTCACCTTTGTCCTTACAGACAACTTCACTTGCTACATCTTTTTCAACTTTGTCTCCACAGTCAATCTCATTTTCTCCACTTGCTATTACTTCCTTTTCGCTTTCTTTTATAGGATTATCAACTTTGATTTCTTGGTCGACATTGATTTCCTCGCCAGATAATGCATCTTTCCCCTTTTCTTTCTGAGAATTATCATCTTTGGCTTCCTCATTAAGCTCAGTTCCATCACCCGATACCTCATCAATTGTGTATTCCTCACCACAAGCATTAACAAGGATTTCCGGAACTCCCCATATACCAGCAGTAATAGTCTCAGAAAATTCCGATTGGCTACTTAGATATGCGGAAGTGTCCGACGACATATAGCCGACACCAAAGATGGCTAAGTAACAAATGAGTGCAATCTTTAAATACAGGATAAGATCATGCTTCCGTTTCTTATATCTGCGCCTAGGTTTGCTTTTCAATCCGATACCGCCTTTCTAATTTTCAATCATTGGATTTTCCTTAAATATATTCCTCAAAACACAAAAATCAATTACGCCTCGGCATAATTGCCGTCCAGATTTTTTTCGAGCACGCTCGAAAACTCCTTTAAAAATCTGTGACATTCAGCCGGGGTTTGAACCCCCACTGAATTAAGGGCATACTCGGAATTCATCCCCCACTTATAGAAGTGGAGGACTTCTGCCGAAACAAGTTAAAGTTATATGTTGAGAAATATATATAAGGAAGAGTACCAGCGGATTGGTGAAATAAAATAAGGGAGGAGAAGGGCTCTCCTCCCATTATTTGATGAATTTATTTGGCTACGCCATCACCTTGTTTAGCTTCAAAGTTCCAAGTCAATTCCAAAGAATCGCCTTGGAATTGGTTTTGATCCGCGTCATTTTCAACAAATTCAAATTGGACCGCCAGTGTGTCAGTATCTCCAGTTTTCAAACCACCTTGTTCTTCAAACCATGGAATAAAGATTTTATTGGCAACAGCGTCTGGTGTCATACCCTGCAAATCTGCAAGAGTGGTTTTGTAAATCACATTGCCCGCTTCAGTCCATGGTCCAGAAATATCTTTATCTGGATTCCACATGAAGTTAACTCGGATATGTTTTCCGAAATCTTCTACATTATCACCTTTTGCATCCGTTACAGCGTATTTTGTTTCAAGCAACACATTTGCAATGTCGAGTGTTCCATCATTTTTTAAATCAAATATTCGAGTCATCCAGTCTCCAGGCTTAATATTATCTACATTAATAATTTCCGTAGGGTTTAGTGATAAATCCAATGTACCTGCAGCGAAAGTATTCGTACTTGTTTCTGTATCACTGAAATAAGCATAAGTTCCTCCACCGATCATACTTACAGCTAATGCTCCAGTTGCGATACCCATTGCTAACTTCTTTTTAAGATTCATTTTAATTTCCTCCAATAAGTTTTAGTTTTTTTTAATTGCGTTTACTTTGCTCTTACCTGTGTCTTGTAAGAAATCGTTTTTCTTATTAGATGTTGGGTATGAGTTTTCTTTCACCTGTGATAAGGCAGTCTTGACTCTATGCACCATTTTCATAGTTCGGCAGCTTTTTAAAGCTTCCAAATTCCCTCCCCTTTTAGAAACTCACTTAACTTACTATGAAAGTGGAACTATGTTCAGTATAGACAGAACCAAAAAATTCCTCTCCCCTCTATTGGGTGATTTTTGGCATTTTGACCTTCTACTTTCGTAGGGAAACTTATGGTATACTTTCGTTCCATTCCATATAACACCAATTAGTTATATACCCTTTATAAATGTTGATATATCAATGACTTACACCATTTTTTAGTGTCTAGTTTTTTTACAATTTCATGAATACACCGTTATTTTCCATTGAAATATTTTAAAAAAAATTTTAATTACCTCGCTAACTAACAAACCAAAAACCGGTAAATATCACCTTTATTTACTGTCGTATTTCCATTCATATTGAATGTTTGTGATGTTTATATTGACCTACCTTCCCATGTGCATTGGCATCTAGCGCATATATTTCGTCATACGTTTGTTCTATTCAAAAGACAGGGGTTAATGATACTCCATTCGCGACTCGTTGGTTTTTTAAATCATGTTCGAATAATGAAATGGGTGCTGACTTTACTATTTCATATTCTTATGTGGACTTCGGATCGAATTAAGATGACTGGGACAACATCCATTCCAACTGCAGATCATTAGCATTCATTTTTTTGGCTAGCTCATCTAATTATCCTAATAATTCGTAGTGCTATTCCTACATCAATTTATTGTAAGAGTGGTGTAGCGAAATCAAATTTAGCCAACACATACCCTACTTTTAGTCCAATGGGTGCTGCAAAATTACTACTAATTGTTGTGTCTTTTGTAGTTACGGACATTCTATTCCAGCTATTAACGGTTCAACAGTCGTATTTACACTATCGTTGTGTAGCAAATTGATATGAAACGACGAAATAAACAATAAGATTGCAAAGAAAGTGCTTTACACCCCCTAAAATCTGACAAAAAATCAAAAAATAATTAAGTATAATAAAAATAATAATAAAAAAATAAAAGAATTTTATTTTTTTAACTTTTTAACCCATTTTTAACATTTCTCATTTAAAATTTTTTTTAGAATCATTTTAAAAGAAGCATTTTTCAAAGTATTTATTTCCGAACCAAATTCTACAATGAATATACAGAAAATTACGTCATCTAAAGACTTTCATTTCTTCGCGAACCTAAATTTAATTCCAAGCTAACATTATTACTAAAGAAGCAAAATAATAAGAACAGGAAAAGATTTTATTTTGGGAGACTAGGAAATACATCCTCTATTTGGGCACCTTGGATGTATGAAGTCAGTGGTGCAACCGGCCTCATTTCATTTGAAAGTCTTTAAAAAGAAGCACTCTTTTAATTTGAGTGGGGAGGCAATTTATTGATGAAAATCTTATTGGTGGATGAACAAGCAATCATCCGTAGGGGGTTAATTTCCATTCTATCATCAGAGGATAAATTGGAAATTTCCGGAGAAGCAAGTAGTACTCAAGAAGCACTTCATTTGATGCAAAGCGAAAGACCGGATTTGACTATTGTTGATTTCCATTTAGGAAATGAATGTGGATTAGAATTGATTAATGAAGCGAGAAAATTAGGATGTACCTCCAAATTTGCGATCCTTACCTATTCAAAAGATCGTGAATCATTTCAACGCGCAATGGCAATGGATGTAGATGGCTATATTTCACTAAACTCACATCCCGAAGAACTCATTTATGCCTTTCAATTGATTCAAAAAGGAAGGAAATATTATGACCCGGACATAATAGACATGCTCGTGCAAACACAAAAGAAACACCGAATGGATACCAACCTTGTAGAGCTTCTCACTTCTAAGGAAAGAGAAGTATTGCAAAAACTTGGGATGGGATTTTCGAATAAACAAATAGCCAAAAACCTATTCATTTCAGAAAATACGGTGAAAAAGCATGTTAGCCAAATTTTATCGAAATTGGACCTTAGTGATCGTACACAAGTTGCGCTCTATGCGAATGAAACAGGATTGGTACAATATAATTATGTTGTGCCGTTTTAATAATGCGTTCCTAAAACTTAAACTAGTATTGCATGCTGGGAAATAGTTTTAACAATCTTAAATATTCTCGTACTCTAAGCTTGCGAAGAGAAGAAAAGCGCTTATTTTGATAGGGACTAACTATTGTCACACACCTTTTGTCTATTAACAGTAACTGTAGCCAAGCTAACCCTCTTCTCCAAAAAAAAAGCACTCAAACAACGGATTTTCTCCTCCGTGTTTGAGTGCTTTTAAAATTGAATAAATTATTTAATATTATAGAAAGAGTTTAAACCTTCGTAGCGTGCTGTTGCACCTAGTTGGTCTTCGATGCGTAATAATTGGTTGTATTTTGCAACGCGGTCTGTACGAGATGGTGCACCTGTTTTAATTTGACCAGCGTTTGTAGCTACTGCGATGTCTGCAATTGTCGCGTCTTCTGATTCACCAGAACGGTGCGAGATAACGGCTGTATAGCCAGCGCGTTTTGCCATTTCGATCGCTTCGAACGTTTCAGTTAATGTACCGATTTGGTTCACTTTAACTAAAATTGAGTTACCAACGCCTTGTTCGATACCTTCAGCAAGTTTCGCTGTGTTAGTAACGAATAGATCGTCTCCTACTAATTGTACGCGGTTACCGATGCGCTCAGTTAATAATTTGTGACCAGCCCAGTCGTTTTCGTCTAAGCCGTCTTCGATTGAGATGATTGGGTATTTAGAAGTTAATTCTTCGTACCAAGCAACCATTTCTTCTGAAGTACGAACTACGCCTTCACCTTTTAAATGGTACTTGCCGTCTTCTTTGTTATATAACTCTGAAGATGCTACGTCCATTGCTAAGCGAATTTCTTCGCCTGCTTTGTAACCTGCTTTTTCGATTGCTTCTAAAATTACTGTTATCGCTTCTTCGTTTGAGCCTAAGTTTGGAGCAAAACCGCCTTCATCCCCAACAGCAGTGTTGTAACCTTTTTCTTTTAATACCGCTTTTAAGTGGTGGAAAATTTCTGTACCCATGCGTAATGCGTGTTTGAAGTTTTCAGCACCTACTGGCATAATCATGAACTCTTGCACGTCTACGTTATTATCTGCGTGCTCACCACCATTGATGATGTTCATCATTGGTACTGGTAATTGTTTTGAGTTGAAGCCACCAAGGTATTGGTATAATGGCACATCAAGGTAATCTGCTGCTGCATGTGCAACGGCCATTGATACACCAAGGATTGCGTTGGCACCTAATTTACCTTTGTTTTCTGTACCGTCAAGTGCGATTAACGCTTGGTCGATCACAACTTGGTCTAATACTGAATATTGGTTTTCTAATTCTTCGGCGATTAGCGTGTTGACATTTTCAACTGCTTTTTCAACGCCTTTACCTAAATAACGGCCTTTGTCGCCATCGCGTAATTCTACTGCTTCATATTCACCAGTTGATGCACCAGATGGCACGATTGCGCGACCGAATGCGCCTGATTCTGTAAATACTTCTACTTCTACTGTCGGGTTACCGCGAGAGTCTAAAACTTCACGAGCATATACTTGAGTAATGAATGGCATAATAAAAATCTCCTCTTTAAGTAAAATTGATAAGTTGCCTGCCTAGTTGCACAAGCTATATAATTAGCCAAAATCAATAATTAATCTTGATTTGTTGGCAAAATTAATGATTTCCCTGTCATTTCAACAGGTTGTTCAATTGTTAATAACTGTAGCATTGTTGGTGCTAAGTCTGCTAAAACGCCATCTTGATGTAATACCACACCCGGCTTCGTCACAATAACAGGAACCGGATTTGTCGTATGGGCTGTCATCGGATGATCATCTAGTGTTATGACCTCATCTGAATTTCCGTGGTCCGCTGTAATAATTGCCTTACCGCCTTTTGCGATAATTGCATCTACCACTTTCCCTAAGCATTCATCTACAACTTCAATCGCTTTAATTGTAGGCTCTAGCATACCTGAGTGTCCAACCATATCTGGATTGGCAAAGTTTAATATAATTGCATCAAATTTATCTGCTGCAATTGCTTGAAGCAGTGCATCTGTCACTTCATAAGCACTCATCTCAGGCTGTAAGTCATACGTCGCTACTTTTGGCGAATTAATTAAAATACGCTCTTCCCCATCAAAATTAGCTTCACGACCACCGCTCATAAAGAACGTTACGTGCGGATATTTCTCCGTTTCGGCAATGCGCAATTGCGTTTTACCTGCCTTCGAAATAACTTCACCTACTGTATTATCGAGGTTATTTGATTGGAACGCCACCTCTGCATGCACCTCATCACTATAGTGCGTGAATGAGACGAATTTTACGTTCGATGGTTGCTTGTTTGAAAGCTCGAAACTTGCAAAGCTTTCATTCGTAAATACAGTTGAAAGCTGAATTGCACGGTCTGGACGGAAATTAAAGAAAATTACTGCATCATTTGTATCGACTGTCGCAACAGGTGTACCTTCTTGTGTAATGACAAATGGTTGAACGAATTCATCATATACAGTTTGTTCGTATGATGTTTCTACACCTGCTAATGCAGAAGTAGCCGTTTGACCGATGCCATCTACTAACGCTTTATACGTTAGCTGTACGCGTTCCCAACGTTTGTCGCGATCCATAGCGAAATAACGTCCATGAACACTAGCAAATTTACCGATGCCAATTTCCTTCATTTGCTTTTCTGTTTCTATAATATAATCACGTGCAGTCGCAGGACCAACATCACGACCATCTAAGAAACCATGGACATATACTTCACTTAAGCCGTTTGCTTTTGCTAATTTTAACAAGGCAAACAAGTGCTCATAATGACTATGAACTCCGCCATCTGAAAGTAAGCCCATTAGATGAAGCTTGGAGCCATGTGCTTTTGCATGCTCGACAGCAGATAAAAACTGTTCGTTATGGAAAAAGTCTCCCTCACGAATGGATTTATTGATGCGCGTTAAGTTTTGGTAAACAATACGGCCAGCACCAATATTTAAGTGCCCTACTTCAGAGTTCCCCATTTGTCCGTCTGGTAGTCCTACTGATTCTCCGCTCGCTGTTAATGTCGCGTGCGGATAAACGTTCCAGAAACGATCGAAATTTGGTTTATTTGCTTGTGCTACGGCATTTCCCTTTACCTCTTCTCGAAAGGCAAAGCCATCTAAAATAATTAATGCAACGGGTTGCTTAGGCATTTGCTGCCGCCTCCAATAATTTCATATAAGAATCTGCTTGTAGGCTTGCACCGCCGACAAGTGCTCCATCAATATGCTCTTTTCCTAAAAGTTCTACGATATTTTCTGGCTTTACGCTGCCGCCATACTGAATACGAATCGCTTGCGCTGTTTCCATACCGTATAATGTTTCAACTACGGTACGAATTGCACCGCATACAGCATTCGCATCATCTGCTGTTGCCGTTTTGCCAGTTCCGATTGCCCAGATTGGCTCATAAGCAAGAACCATATGCTCCACTTCTGTTGGTGTAAAACCATCTAAAGCTTTCGTAATTTGGCTCGCTACTTTTTTCTCAGTGGCACCTGCTTCACGTTCTTCAAGTGTTTCTCCACAGCAAATTATTGGTACGATGCTATGATTTAATGCCGCGCGTACTTTTTTGTTTACGGCTTCATCTGTTTCATTGAACATTTCACGACGCTCTGAATGGCCTAAAATGCAGTAATCTACCTGAATATTAGCTAGCATGGCTGGACTAATTTCCCCTGTAAATGCCCCTTCATCTTCAAAGTGCATGTTTTGTGCGCCAATTGCTAATGAAGAATCCTCTGCTGCCACTACTAACGTTGGTAAGTATAATGCTGGTGCACAAATGACTGCATCTACTTTATCTGGAGAAGGAATCGCTTGCTGAATGGCTTCAACAAAGTCAACCGCCTCATCAAATGTTTTATACATTTTCCAGTTTCCTGCTACTATTGGTTTTCGCATCAAAAAATCCCTCCATCTATTTTATTTGCCGAACTTGGGTTTCCCACTATAGTTAAGGGTTGATTTCCATTTCGGTACGGCCGCTTTCCGCGGGCACAGCTCCAACTAACTTATTTCGGGCCAACACGATGTTGGTCACGAAGGCGTTGTCACAAGACGTGACGGTTTTAGCCTTCGTTCCTAAGCTGCTATTCCCGCAGGAGTCGCCTTCCCTCCATTCCAATCAACTTGCATTTCTATAAAGTCTTTTTAACCCTAAATTTAAAAAATAATCCGATTTGTATAACCTTTAAATGCGCTTTATTACTTATCGTTTAATGCGACAATGCCTGGTAATTGTTTACCTTCCATTAATTCAAGGGATGCACCGCCACCTGTTGAAATGTGGTTCATTTGTGATGCTACGCCGAATTTTTCTACTGCCGCAGCTGAGTCACCGCCACCGATAATTGTATAGCCCGCTGTTTGTGCCATCGCATCTGCAACTGTTTTCGTACCATTTGCAAACTTATCGATTTCAAATACACCCATTGGTCCGTTCCAAATGATTAAATTTGATTTTTGAATAACTTCTGCATAATTTTCAGCAGTTTTTGGTCCGATATCTAAGCCCATCCAATCAGCTGGAATGGCATCAATATTGACAACTTGTGTTTCTGCATCTTTTGAAAATTCATTAGCTAAAACGGCATCGACTGGCATATGTAACTCGACACCTTTTGCTTTTGCTTGTTCGATAAAGCTTTTTGCTAATTCAATTTTATCTTCTTCTAATAAAGATTTTCCGATATCGTGGCCCATTGCTTTCACAAATGTGAATGACAGACCGCCACCAATAATTAAGTGATCCACTTTATCTAATAAGTTCTCGATTACGTCGATTTTATCCTTTACTTTGGCCCCACCGATAATTGCCGTAAATGGACGCTCTGGATTTGATAAGGCTTTTCCAAGTACATCTAACTCTTTTTCCATTAATAAACCAGAAACAGCCGGCACAAATTTCGCAATGCCTTCTGTTGAAGCATGTGCACGGTGAGCTGCGCCAAATGCATCGTTAATATAAAGGTCGGCTAATTTTGCAAAGCTTTCTGCTAAAGCAGGGTCATTTTTTTCTTCCCCTTTATGGAAACGAACATTTTCAAGTAGCACGATGTCGCCCTCTTGCATGCTATTTACTGCCGATTCAACTGCTTCACCAATTGACTCATCTAGCTTTGTTACAGGCTTGTTCATTAATTCTGAAAGACGCACTCCAACAGCAGTTAGACGCATATCTTCTTTTACTTCGCCTTTAGGTCGACCTAGGTGAGAAGCTAAAATAACTTTTGCTCCATTTTCAACTAGTTGTTGAATTGTTGGGATCGCTGCACGAATACGCGTTTCATCTGTAATGCGACCTTCCTCCATTGGTACGTTGAAATCCACACGTACGAATACGCGTTTCCCTTTTACTTCTACATCGTTCATTGATTTCTTTAAAAACATAAAGTAAATCCTCCTTTAATTTTCATCGGATATTTCCAGATTTAAATACTATTTATTTTTGCTCTTTATTAAAATTTGAATATGACTATATAATTTGCAATAAATATACCTTCTGTTGATGTACGCTTTCAATTATAGATTCTAATAATTTCATGTTAAAAAGAGCGGCTAGGTAATCCCTTCCGCTCTATACCCTCATATATTATAATGGTTGCTTCTTTTAAAGGCTATACTTTTTATGTCGAATAACAAGTAATATGTCACACTTTTTCCTTACATCAATTACACCTATGCTAATTCTTGTTCAGATTTTTTCGGACTAGCTCGAAAAAAACTCTAAAAATTTGTGGCATTCGCCGAGGACTTTAACTTGATTCAGACGGGGTTTGAACCCCCTGAATGAAGGTCATACCTGGCATACATCCCCCACTTATAGATGTGGGAGACTTCTGCTGAAACAAGTTAAAATTAAGTATGACACATTTCAACTTACTTTTCGTTTAACCCTTGTTTGACAATGTATAACGCTAAGTCCATTAGACGTGTTGAATAGCCGATTTCATTATCATACCAAGATACTACTTTTACCATACGATTTTCCATGACCATTGTTGAAAGCCCATCAATCGTTGATGATGCTGGATTACCGTTATAATCAATCGACACAAGTGGTAATTCATTGTATGCTAAAATCCCTTTTAATTCACCTTCTGATGCCTCTTTTAATGCGGCATTTACCGATTCAAGCGTCACATCTGTATTGAGCTCTGCTACTAAGTCCACACATGATACGTTCGGTGTTGGGACACGCATTGAGAAACCATCTAATTTTCCTTTTAACTGTGGTAATACTTTCGAAACAGCTACTGCTGCTCCTGTTGTTGTTGGAATCATGGACACCGCGCCTGCACGTGCACGACGTGGGTCTGAGTGCGGGAAGTCTAAAATACGCTGATCATTCGTGTATGAGTGAATCGTTGTCATCATACCGCGTTTAATCCCGAATTTTTCATCCAGTACTTTTGCAAATGGCGCTAAACAGTTTGTCGTACAAGATGCATTTGAAATAACATCCTGTGACGGGTCATATTCTGTATGGTTTACTCCCATTACATATGTCGGCATGTCTCCTTTAGCAGGTGCTGATAAAATCGCCTTTTTCGCACCGGCCTCGATATGTTTCGATACTTCCTCCAGAGAACGCCATCTTCCTGTACATTCTAATACAACGTCTACACCCATTTCTCCCCATGGTAACTTCGCTGGATCCGGCTCCGAACACACTTGAATTCGCTTACCGTTTACAATGAATGCCTTGTCTTCTGCTTCTACATCCGCATCATATACACCGTGAACAGAATCAAATTTCAATAAATGTGCTAATTGACCTGCATCTGTTAAATCATTGACTGCAACTACTTCAAATTCTTCATGTTTCATCGCCTCACGAAATACTAAACGTCCGATTCGACCAAATCCATTAATCGCTAATTTTAATACCATGTGTAATTCCTCCAGTTAAATATATTTATTTAAACAGTCTGTGCTTGAGCACGTCGTTAAAAACTTATTTTATTTTGGAAATGATTTCATTTGCCGTTTGTTCATCTGTAATGAATGTTGTCTGTGGTGCGGCATTTTTAAAGTACGCTTGAATCGCGATGGCTTTATTTATACCAGCCGCAATAGCAATAATATGCTGTGCCTTTTTTACTTGTTCGAGCTGGATACCAATCGTTCGAATATGATGAACAATTTCCCCTGTCTCGTTGAAATAATAGCCAAAAGCTTCTCCTACTGCTCCTTTTTCTTCTAATAATTGCTGCTCTATTTGAGAACTATTACGTCGAATGGCCATCTCTTGCGCTGCGCCAATTCCATGAACAACAATACTGACTTTTTCATATAAAGCCATCATCTCTTGAATCATAGGCTCACTTTTCATCGCTTGATATGCTTGCTCACTTAAATGCTCTGGTAAAAATAAGGTGCGATAAGTTGCGGTACATTTTTGAGCAAACTTTGCGACGATTGTATTTGCTTGGAAGCTCATTTCATCGCCCATTCCACCGCGTGCCGCAATAAAGCATGCCGTATTAAGCGGAGAGACTGGCGTTAAAAAATCGCCAATTGCTGCAACTGAGTTTCCACCTGTAACCGCAATATTACATTTTCCTTGTGCGTGTTTCGTAATGATTTTTGCGCCTTCTTTACCTAATACATACTTAATCGTTGCATCTTCTTCAACGTTGCCGGGAATGATAATAACACGTTCAATTTTAAAGAGCTTTGCAAGTCGCTGCTCCTTCGTTGTTATACCCGATATTTCATGGAATAATTCCTTGAGTTGCTCTAATATGCCATACCCTTGTGCCGAGCAAATCATGCCCTTTTGTTGAATGACAATTAGTTGTTGCTCACTTAAAATATCTGTTTCATTGCGCACTTCTCGTTCTGTCCATTGCAGCTGCTCAGCTAAAGCTCTTCTGCCAATTGGACCGTACATCTCAATTGCTTGTAAAACACGAAATCGCTTTTTAAAAATCTTTTCGATTTCTGGCATTAACTTTCGTCCTGCATCCAAATAAGAACGATTGTCCAAAAAACCACCTACTAACTCTATATTGGACTATATATGTCCCTCTTTGTAATTTTATGTCCCACTTGGTGCAAAAAAAATGAATTTCTAATGCCATTATAAAATAAACTAATAATTTTTGCAATAAAAATTGATCAAATTTTAGCGTTTAGGCGCTAGTTTCATTCACTTAGCGCCTCAAACAATGTTGGATAATCAAGTCGACCATACTGAATAATTCGATCATTCCATTCAATTACCGGAATCATCAGCATGTATTTTTCATGAATAGCATCATTTTCTTCAATATTAACTATTTCGATTTGAAATGCAATGTCTTCTTGGACAATCTTTAACGTTTGCAAGCCTTCTATGCATAGCTCGCAGTTTGGTTTTGTAAAAAATTTTACGTGCATCATTACACCCCCACTATCATTATGGCATAGGCGTAACGATATATGAAGGAACTTAGCCTCATATCCAACAAATAAGTAGCGAAAAGAAATGATATACGAAATGACTCTAAATACTTTAATACCCTTCCTTACATAATCGCCGTTTTGTCTACTGTAATAGTTGCGCAGATTTGACGGTGCAACGGCTGAACGGTCGTTCTATCCCTCACTTTTAACTTACTAACTATTAAATTCTGTCCACCAGAACCCAAAATACAGCCTATATTGTTAACACATATAATCCGTAATTGCTCCGTATTTTCATAAAGACAATTACTCACAAGAAAAGCCCCACGTAAGATTTCCTCTCACATAGGACCCCCCATCCAACCTCACTCAATGTATTTTCATTAAACATAGTGAATTGTCGGAATATTTCGCGCGCCATGTTCATATTAATCCATTTTATCCCCACCACCCGATGAGCGCCTCCCACTTCCGAAACCGCTTGTTGGGAAACCTCCTGTGCGGTATATGTGCCTCACTGTTCTTCTACGCCCACCCGGACCGCCGCCACCAAATTTGCTAAGGCTCAAATAAATAATTACGATAAAAATAATAAGTGCTGTTGGTAAATCTGCATCATCTTCATTAACAGGCTTTACTAAATCTGTGCCACCTACATCTCCATCCATTTTTACATAAAAGGTACTTAAAATGTTTGCAATTGCAGTCGTATAATCTCCTTTTTCTATATAAGGCATCATATACGTATCGATCATGCCTCTCAGTAACTCACCTGGATACTCTCCTTTTAAGCCGTCCCCAACAACAATCCAACTATTATTAATGCCCGCCCCTGCATTCGGTGTCACAAAAATAAGTATCCCATTATTTAACTGTGCATCCCCAATACCCCATTCGCGTATCACTTCTTCGCCAAATTCATAAGGCTCTAAATCCACAATTGTATCAAGTGTCATCATGACAATCACATTGCCTGTCGAACTTTCCAATGCCTTTGCTGTTTGAATCAATTGTTGCTCAACATCATCTGAAATCACATTGGCTTGATCATAAACATACGATTGATATGCAGGCTTTTTCGGAATTGCCGCCATTATCGTAAATGGCATCACAAACATACATATAATGAATAAAACTAAAAATCTCATGTCATCTCCCCCTCTCCGAAAGCGACTTGGCATTGTTAGCCAGAGTTCCCTTACTTCAAGCTAGGTTTAAATACCCACTGAATGAAGGGCACATTTGGCAATTATCCCCCATTTATAAAATGGAGGATTTTTGCTGAATCATATTAAATTATTATATTTTGGCATAGTGAACATTGCTACTAATCCAATGCAGGCTAATATCACAAATATCGTAATTATTACATTGCCATTGTTGTTTTTTATCATAGAAAAATTCTACTTTTTTCCGCTTCTCCCAAATGGTTTTATGCATGTTTTTTTTACTAATAGCCACAATAACCGTGTATGAAAATTTTTGTTATGGAGGTTATTAATTATGGAAACCCAATCTTCACAATCTCAAGATAATTCCATGCCGCTTTCGATGAATCACGGTGCCCACGAGCTTTTCGACGTACATGAGGTATTAGGTTCGATGATTTCAGGTCTGAATCAATATGTACTGTTAAGAGATCAAGTACAGGATCAAGAACTCCTTACAATGATGGACCGTCAGTACGCATTTATGCTCGATGAATACAATATTACGATGGAGGCTTACAAAACTGGTAAAGATCCACAGCATCCGACAAGAAGCTACAATATGCAAATGGGCAATGATTTCACTTATGGATTGAAACCTGGTGAGCCGAAAAAACCGATTCAAACTGCTAGTGAAATTTGTGATGGTGTTATTTCTGGTTTCATGCTTGGCTGTCATAAAAATAGTGCAAAAGGGAAAACTGCTGCGGCACTTGAATCTACAAATCCGGTTGTACGTCGCGTTCTTCAGGATTCTGTCCCTAACTGTATCGAAATGGCTTACGAAGTTTCGCTTTATCAAAACAAAAAAGGTATTTACCAAGTCGCACAACTTTCACAAGCAGATATGAACACAATGCTAAACATGTTTGGTCAAGCACAACAAGCAAAAAATATGCCAAATTAAAAATTCTATAACAAAAAAGCTGCCTTATTCTAGCAAGGCAGCTTTTTTTACATTTTAATTTTGGGTGTATAATCAATTATGCCTTAACATAATTGTATCCAGATATCGCTGAATGATTACAGTACTTTGCCTAAAAACGCTTGTGTACGTTCGTTTTGCGGATTACCAAATACATCATTTGGGTGACCTTCTTCAACAATATAGCCACCATCCATAAATAATACGCGATCGCCCACTTCACGTGCAAAGCCCATTTCATGCGTCACGACAACCATTGTCATTCCTTCTTTTGCTAAATCTTTCATAACCTCTAGCACTTCTTTCACCATCTCTGGATCAAGCGCAGATGTCGGCTCATCAAACAGCATAATTTTCGGCTTCATCGCAAGAGCTCGTGCAATCGCGACACGCTGCTGTTGTCCACCTGATAGCTGCTGCGGGAAATTATCCGCCTTTTCACGTAACCCTACTTTAGTAAGCAATTCTAACGCTAGCTTTTCGGCTTCTACTTTACTTATTTTACGAATTTGCATTGGTGCCATCATAATATTATCAATTACTGACATATGCGGAAACAGGTTGAACTGTTGGAACACCATGCCTACCTCTGTGCGAATATCGTTAATATTCGTTTGCGGGTCATTAATTTTTACACCTTCAATATAAATAGCACCATCTGTCACTTCTTCAAGCAAGTTCATACAACGAAGAAACGTACTTTTCCCCGAACCTGAAGGACCAATGACACATACGACTTCTTTTTCATGAACTTCATAATCAATACCCTTTAATACTTCGAGCTTGCCAAAATGCTTGTGTAAATTTTGTACTTTAATCATTTATGCGTGCCCCTTTTCTTTCGAGGATTATAATTAATGTCGACACGCTTTTCAACCATTGCAATAATCTTCGTCGCTGTATAGGTTAAAACTAAATAAAGGAATGCTGCAAATAAATATGGCTCCCAGAAACGTTGATATGTGCCCGCCACGACCTTACTGACATATAAAATTTCTGCCCCTGCAATAACTGTCACAAGTGAAGAATCTTTTAATAATGCAATAAATTCATTACCTAGTGGTGGAATCATACGGCGGAAAGCTTGCGGTAATATTACTTTACGCATCGCTTGAGAATGCGTTAACCCGAGTGAACGAGCTGCTTCCATTTGACCTTTATCAATAGACTGAATTCCAGCACGGAAAATTTCTGCATTGTAGGCTGCACTATTTAAAATTAGCCCTACAATCCCTGATACCCACCAGCTCATTGATTCACCAAATATTGTCGGGATTACTGCTAAATGAATTAATAGTAATTGTACAAGCATTGGTGTACCACGAAATACGTCAATATAAATTTTTGCTGGCCAATAAATCCACTTTTTATTCGAAACTTGACCTAATCCGAGTAACAATCCGAAAATAACCCCGCCGATATAACCGCATAGCGTTAAAATAATTGTCGTTAAAAAACCACTTAAATATAATTCACGGTAGTCCCAGATTATATCCCATCTAAAAAAATCCATCTGAAACACCTCCTAAACGTTACTCAATTTCTGTTCCTGTAATTTCTGCTAGCTTACCGTTTTCTTTAATCTTTCCTAAACCTTCATTTAAAACATCTAACAATTCTTTATTTCCTTTTTTCACCATGAATCCAAAGTAATCTACTTCAAATGAATCATCTTCAATTGTTTTCAATCCTGAGTCTGGGTTATTTTTAATGTATTCTAAAATAACTGCATTATCACCAATTGCAGCCTCCGCTGAACCATTAAGTACTTCTGTTAATGCTACCGAGAAGTTTTCATACGCTAAAATATTTTTACTACCTTTGCCTTGTAATTCTTGTGCTGCAATATGACCCGTAGTATTCATTTGCACAGCAATTTTCGAATCCTTTAGTTCATCTAACTTTTCAATTTTCGAATCCTCTTTTGTCACAATTAATAATGAAGCTTCATAATAAGGATCTGTGAAGTCATACGTTTCTTTACGTTCATCTGTAATTGTAATGGCTGCTGCGCCCATATCAATTCCACCAGTAGTAACTTGGCTCATCATGGCATCCCAGCCTGTATTTTCAATTTCTGTTTCGATGCCCATTTCCTCACCGATAGCCGCTAAAATTTCTGCATCTAATCCAACTACATTTCCTTTGGTATCTAAATATTCAAATGGTGCATACGTTGCCTCAGTACCCGCAACAATTTTTGTAATTTTTCCAGCATCATCTGTTGACGCGCCTGTAGAATCCTTATCCGCTCCACATGCCGCTAAAATCATCGTTACGGCTGCAAATGGTGCGATTATTTTGAATAATTTATTCTTTTTCATAATATACTCCTCCTAATGCTTCATTATTTAATAATTGATTTTAATTAGCTTCACCTATTATATTAATTTCACAATTAATATACAACACTAAATTTTAAAAATAATGATTATTATTGCACATTCATGCATTTTTATAAACTAAACGAGCAGTATTTTTACATTTTATAAATAATTATTCATCCATTCCAGTTAAAGCCCTTGCTGAATATTCATTTTATACAGCTTTATTCCATTTATACATCAAAAAAAAAAAAACGCAACACAATTAGATGTGTTACGCTCAAAATTTTATTTTAAGTTTAAAAAGAATGAGTTTGGGATAAAATGAATCGGTACAGTGATTATTTTACCCCATTAAACCTTCATTCCCCCATTGTTGGCGATAGTTTATTACACTACCTCCACAATCGGAATATATAAGTATATTAAAACAGTAAAATGGCGCCCATGAAAGGCATAATAGAATGGCTACATAGCTCAATTACGAGAAAACGATACGTAGCGTTTGTGCGATGTCGAAAAAAGTCGATTTTTTGCTCATTTAATACAACATTTATTAATGTACTAATTATTGAAGGTTTTTTCAAGCAATTTCAATTATTTTTATAAAGATATTTGAATTTGTGATTTTTCCGCTGAAGTTTTGGAGGGTGAGTTGTAATGTTTGGTTTACAAAAAGTGTAATACTTGTGTAGTGTTGTTTCATTGTCTATCTATTTATTAAGCTTTTCAGAAAAAAGGTTTTTGTAGAGTAAATCTCCTTATATATTGCTAGTTCAATATTTAGAGGGTTTCACATACAATCTTTAACATATCTTAATAAGTAACATGGCGCCCTCGGAGGGAATCGAACCCCCAGCGCAAGAACCGGAATCTTACGTGTTATCCATTACACCACGAGGGCTTACTATAATTAATAAGGAGGAAACGCATAGCGCTTAAAAGCAGCATGCTACCAAAATATTAAATGGTAATGACAATGTGCCATTGAATTTGACGATATTCCTATTATACAAAGGGTGGGCATACTTTTCAACTACGAAAATTAAGCTTTATATTTGACCATCCTTGACTAACATGTGTATTATAAGTATACAGCTGAAATACTTACCAATTTCAGCACAAGTATACGAATTTAGCTTTTAACAGGGGAGGATTTTACAATGAATTTAATTCCTACAGTTATTGAACAAACAAATCGCGGTGAGCGTGCTTATGATATTTATTCACGTTTACTTAAGGACCGTATTATTTTACTAGGAAGTGCGATTGATGACAACGTATCAAACTCAATCGTTGCACAGCTTTTATTCCTAGAGGCAGAAGATCCAGATAAGGATATTCACCTTTACATTAATTCTCCAGGTGGCTCAATTACTTCAGGTATGGCTATCTATGACACAATGAACTTTATCAAGCCGGACGTTTCAACAATTTGTATCGGTATGGCTGCTTCAATGGGTGCCTTCCTCTTATCTGCAGGTGCTAAAGGAAAACGTATTGCATTACCTAACTCAGAAGTAATGATTCACCAACCTTTAGGCGGTGCACAAGGTCAAGCAACTGAAATTGAAATTGCAGCAAAACGTATTTTATTCTTACGTGAAAAATTAAATCGTATTATGGCTGAAAATTCAGGTCAAGATTACGAAACACTTGCTCGCGATACAGATCGTGATAACTTCATGACTGCTGAACAGGCGAAAGAGTACGGCTTAATCGATAAAATTTACGAGCGTAATGATTTAAAAAAGTAAATAAGTAAAGCGGTCGATTCCGCCATTTCACGAATAAACTGTCCGCGCAATCATTTTACACGATTGTGTGGGCAGTTTTTTCAATCCACAAACAAAAACACAAACAAATAGAGTAATCCATTTGTTTGTGTCATGTAATTAGTTATGATTAATCTTCTTTTTCGATTAATACTTGCAGTGCATTTAGTGCTTTTTCTTCATCATGGCCTTCTGCTCTTAATGTGACAATGGTTCCTTTTCCAACGGCTAAGCTCATAATGCCCATAATCGATTTTGCATTTACCTTTTTATGATCTTTTTGTAAAAAAACATCCGATTTATATCGGTTCGCCTCTTGTACGAATAATGCTGCTTGCCTAGCCTGTAAGCCTGATTTTAGTTTTACTTCAACTTGCTTTTCTACCATATGAAATACTCCCTTTCACAACCGTTCCTTACTATATATACTTCATCTTATCTAAATTATCCAAAAAGAACAATAATTGAACACATGATTTATGAAATCGTTCACATTTTATTTGATTACATGCTCCCCACGACGTATAGCTTCGGCGATTTCATCAATTTTTCGTAGACGGTGATTCACACCAGATTTACTTACGATACCAGTAGATACCATTTCACCAAGTTCTTTTAATGTAACATCTTGATATTCCACACGCAATCTTGCAATTTCACGTAATTTTTCAGGTAACTGATCTAAACCGATTGCATTATCAATATAACGAATATTTTCTACTTGTCTTAATGCAGCACCTATTGTTTTATTTAAATTAGCGGTTTCACAATTGACGATACGATTGACACTATTACGCATATCCCGAACGATACGAACATCCTCGAACTTTAACATCGCTTGGTGTGCACCTACTAAATTTAAGAAATCAGAAATTTTTTCAGCTTCTTTTAAATACGTAACGAAGCCCTTTTTTCGTTCAATCGTTTTCGCATTTAAATCATAACAGTTCATCAAATCTGCTAATGCTTCTGCATGCTCTATATATAAAGAATACACTTCTAAATGATAGGAAGATGTTTCTGGATTATTGACCGATCCTCCTGCTAAAAATGCTCCTCGTAAATAAGCACGCCGCTGACTATTTTTCTGTATTAGCACATTTGAAATGGTATGATTAAGTTCAAAAGAATTCGAAAGTATTTCTAAATCAGCTAATAATTCACGGGCCCCATCACGAATACGGCAAATATAAACATTATTCTTTTTCAAACGCATTTTTTTTCGAACAAGTAATTCTACGGTATATGGGTACAATTTTTTCACAATGGTATAAAGCCTTCTTGCAATCGCGGCGTTCTCCGTTTGCACATCTAAACTGAGCTGGCGATTAGCAAAGCTTAATGATCCATTCATGCGAATAAGGGCGGACACTTCTGCCTTTAAACTATTGTCATCCGCTTCAATTTGTGTGAGTTCTTTTTTCATTTCTGATGCAAATGACATGTGTTGTTTTCCCCCTTTCCTAGCAAACTATGTATTCAAACGCTTACAAGTTTAGTTATTAGATATTTATTGATTTTTATTTTGCCCTGCATATTCGCAGAGCCAATCCGCTAAATTTTTTGCATCATGACGTACGACACCATCTTGAATAATGGCAATCTCTTTTTGAATAACTTTGATACCCATGGCCTCTAATTTATCGACATCGAATTGCACAGGTTCAGCATTTTCTTCCCGATAATTTTCATAGATCGACGGATGTAATTTCTTTTCATTAATAAGCAGAGCCTCAATAAATGGTCGCCCCACATGTGCATGAATCGCTTCTATATGTTGTGATGCTGTGTAATGAATTGTCTCCCCAAGCTGCGTCATTAAGTTAGAAATATAAATTTTCTCTCCTTTTGCGCGCACGACAGCCTCCCCAATTCCTTTCACAAGTAAATTAGGGATAATGCTCGTATATAAGCTACCAGGACCAATCAAAATATATTGTGCACGCTCTATAGCATGGATCGCAGCGGGCAATGGTTTCACATTACCCGGCTCTAAATACACACGCTTTATTGGTGCATGACCAGATGGAATTTTAGATTCCCCCACAATTTTTGTACCGTCGTTTAATTCCGCATGGAGTGTTACTTTTTTATTTGCAGCTGGCACGACTTTACCATGTACATTTAATACCTTGCTCATCTCAGCAATGGCATGATTAAAATCACCGGTAATTTCCGTCAAAGCAGTCAGCATTAAATTTCCTAATGAATGTCCCCCTAAATCATTTGATTGAGAGAAACGGTATTGAAACATTTGCTCCACCAAAGGCTCCACATCCGACAATGCCGCAATAACATTTCGGACATCTCCTGGCGGTGGAATATCGTAATCATCGCGTAATCGCCCTGAAGAGCCACCATCATCTGCTACGGTTACAATCGCAGTAATATCAAATGGGTGTTGTTTTAGGCCGCGTAATATCGTTGATAGCCCTGTACCGCCACCAATGACTACAATACGTGTTTTCTTTTTTTTCATTACATCAATCCTTTCTATGATTGATATCTCTATGCGTAATAACTGCGTGATGATTATTACCGATGAGCTTGCCGAAATATTCCGCTAGTGTCACAGAGCGATGCTGACCACCTGTACAGCCAAATGCAATGACTAGCTGTGATTTTCCTTCATGACGGTATTGCGGAATCATAAATGAAAATAAATCTGTTAGTTTCATAATGAGCTGTTGCGTTTCTTCTGTGGCTAAAACATAGGAGGAAACTTCTGTTTGTAATCCTGTCTTGTGACGGAGCTCTTCTACATAATATGGATTTTTTAAAAATCGGACATCAAAAACTAAATCAGCATCAATCGGAATCCCATACTTAAAGCCAAAAGACATCAAATTAATTGAAAATGTTGGACTACTCATATTCGAAAACTCTGTCGTAATGCGCTCTCGTAATTCACGCGGCTTCATTTTTGAAGTATTGACTACGATTTGTGCACGTTCTTTTACTTCAGAAAGCAGTTGACGTTCAAGTTGAATCCCTTCAAGTAGTAACCCTTTTGGTCCAAGTGGATGTGCTCGACGCGTTTCTTTATATCGACGGACAAGTGCTGCATCATCTGCATCTAAAAATAAAATGCGAGGCAAAATTTCCTCTTCTTCTAACAATGTATCAAGTGATTCAATAAGGGATTCAAAAAATTCGCGTCCTCTTAAATCCATTACAACGGCAATACGTGTAATTTTTTTTGCAGAATCTTTCATTAAGGCTAAAAAAGTTGTTAATAATTCTGGTGGTAAATTATCGACGCAGTAATATCCTAAATCTTCAAAGCTTTGTACAGCTACTGTTTTACCCGCTCCGGACATCCCTGTAATAATAACTAGCTCATGTGTATAGCTTGAACTATTACCCACAAAATTCATCTCCTTTTTTATTGTTCCATTGAATTTTGGATTTTTTCGCTAATTAACTCAAAATCCTTTGTATATTCAAATGTACCATATTGCATACCGTCCTTTAATGCCGCGAATAATAAATTTGTTCGATCCCCGGCTGCCATTGGTAATGTTTTTAAACTGTCAATAGAATGCCAACCGAGTATACCTTCTCGCGTTTCTTCGAATGGCGAACCTTCCACGTCTTTTGCGACAAATGTATAAAGCATCCATTCATCTACTACGTTTTCGCCATCTTTTATGACCATTGTGTAAGTGCCTTTTAAATGAACATAGTTTGGTGTTAAGTTCGTTTCTTCTTGAAATTCACGTACTGCTGATTCATAAATGGATTCACCTTGCTCCATTTTTCCGCCTGGGGCAACAAACCATCCTCTTCTTGGTTTTTGTAGTAATAATACTTTTCCATCTTTAATTGCCAATAAGTTTGTAATACGTTGCATATTAACACCTCAATCCTTCATTTGATCCTACATATATTATACCTTGTCAAATGCATTACGTAAAAGAACGTGCGTACCCAATTATTTCTTTAATGTAACGTGGGGTTGATTGCCATTCCTAAATTTTATTGGTGAACGAGTTATTTACTTTCCACTTCTACAACAAAAAGAGGTTGCTTCCACGCTTCTTTACATGGAAACAACCTTAAAAATATTAGAATATCAGGGGGTTAAACAATTACACTCTTAGTTTAACCTAATATTATTTCAGTTTGATTACATTCACATTAAATATTTCTAAAATTTAGACTAAATTAAATTTTTCTTTCAGCTCTTCAATAAAATGTTGCGCTGATTGTGCAGCAATACTGCCATCGCCTGTTGCTGTTACGATTTGACGTAGTGTTTTTTCGCGTACATCTCCTGCTGCATAAATACCAGGTACAGCTGTTTCCATTTTATCATTTGTTACAATATAGCCTAATTCATTTAAAATATTTAATGGTCCAAATGGCTTTGTTAATGGCAACATACCTACATATACGAATACGCCATCTGTTACGACTTCTTGTTCTTCGCCATCTACTGTTGATACCAAAGTTACTTTACCTACTTTACCATCTACTTCATGAATTTCTTTAATTGTAGTATTCCAAATGAAATCAATTTTTTCATTTGCAAATGCGCGAT
Source organism: Solibacillus sp. R5-41 (assembly GCF_002736105.1). Taxonomy (NCBI): domain Bacteria; kingdom Bacillati; phylum Bacillota; class Bacilli; order Caryophanales; family Caryophanaceae; genus Solibacillus; species Solibacillus sp. R5-41. The sequence continues at coordinate 3,613,050 of NZ_CP024123.1, forward strand.
CTTGAATAATTTTTTGTGCACGTAATTTATCACGACGGTGTACAATAGTTACTTTGTCGGCAAAACGTGTTAAGAAAATACCCTCTTCTACCGCTGAATCGCCACCACCGATAACGATTAAGTTCTTTTGTTTGAAAAACGCACCATCACAAACTGCACAATAGCTTACGCCACGTCCACCAAGCTCTGTTTCACCTGGAATACCTAGTTTTTTATATTCTGCGCCTGTTGAAACAATGATAGTACGAGTTTTATATTGTTTTTTACCTGAAATAATAGTTTTGTATTCTTCACCATCAATAATTTCAGTAACATCTCCATATGCATATTCTGCACCGAATTTTTTCGCATGCTCGAACATTTTTGTAGAAAGCTCAGGGCCTAAAATCGTTTCAAATCCTGGGTAGTTTTCTACTTCTTCTGTATTGGCCATTTGACCACCCGGAATACCACGTTCTATCATTAATGTTGAAAGGTTTGCGCGAGATGTATACACTGCGGCAGTCATCCCTGCTGGACCTGCACCAATTATGACTACATCATAAATTTTCTCTTCTGTCATGATAATTCTCCTCTTTCGATTTAAAAGACACATCCCACTCAAATCGTGGAGACATTGCCTTTTTTGTGGATTTCTTTATAATCTTTTACCGATTTAACAATACTTCTTTTATATCGTATGCCATACATTCTTGAAATTCAAATAAACGAACTTATTCAAGTTCGGTTGGGATGAAATCGTAAAGTATGTCGTTGTATTTTGTAAGTGTTGCTGAAGTGATGCTATATTTTTCGGCCATGGCCTTTTTTGTCATATCTTTTTCTAATGCTTCATAGTAAGAATATTCGACTGCTGCCGCTAAAGCTGACGTATTTTTAAAATCATATCCTTCATTAAAAGCAATTTCTCCAATCGCAAACCAAGTACTTAAAATTTGCGCGACTTCAGTTGAAATCATTTCATTGCCATCGACAATTTTTTCGGCTACTTCCATAAATCGTAGGAAAGTCTTTTCTGCATTTGCTTTTACATTGAATTCGTATTGTAATGCATACGCTAAAGAAAGCTTTTCTAATTCCGTAAAATTGGATACATTCAAAATTGTTGGATGCGCGACAATTTCTTGCTTATGCGCTGACCTTTTTAATAAAAACAAGCCGAATAGACGTCCCGATTCATTATCATCTGATAATTGGCGAATAAGGAATTCTCTATTATTCTCAATCGTATTTCCGTATTTTGCCGTTTCACCATTTGCCCACGGTTCTAATCCCTCTTTTGTAGGATCTAATTCCAATAAGATTTTCCATGTATCTTGTGCAAATTGCTCCTGGCCTGAGAAAAAGGCTGATTGTGCGAGCCAAAAATAAAATCCAGTATCACCTTCGTAGCCTTTTTTATCCATCGAACGTAACCATTTAAAGGCTTCCTCATATTGCCCTATTAGCGCTAGTGTTGCACCAAGTTTGTAACGATTTTCCCAGTCATACGGCTGAATCTTTTTTAGTAACGTTACAAATCCCTTTAGCTCTGCTTCATCCTTTTCATAGTAAGCAATCACCGTTAAGTTACAAAGCGCATGTAAATTGCCATGATTCTCTCTTAAAACTTCATGTAATAATGCTTTTGCTTGCTCGGCTTCACCGATATAAAAATATGCCAGCGCTAAATTATTATAAGCAGTCCAAAGCTGTGGATATTCTTCAATGACATTTTCAAGTACTTCAATAGCTTGCTGAAAATCCCCTTGCTCCATTAAACGTCTCGCTTTTTCCTGTGCAATCATTTTAGCCGTATCATGCTCATCTATATCTTGTTCTTCATCTGAAACATAGTGTACGAAATCTAATATTTCCAAGGCATCTTCATTGTATGAGCCACCTGGTTCCATTTCTAAATACTGCGCAGCGAATTTTTTTGCATCATGCATCAAGCCAAGGCATCCGGAAATTTCAGCTAGCATAAAAACAATTTCCGCTTCATTTGGCTCTTTACTATACGCTGTATGAATCAATTCGTATGCATGTTCAAAATTTTGTAATTCCATTTCTAAAATACCGTATTGTAGTAACACATTCGCATCATCTGGGCTTAAATCTGCCGCGCGTTTTATATATTTATATGCTTGATCCATCTCATCACGGTCAATTGCCTTTAAAGCTTTGCTGTAATAGTAATCGCCATTCGGCATAAATGACACGATATTAGTTGATTTAGCTTGTAATCGTTTATTTTCCAATCATATTCCTCCGAAACTAGAAAGTTCTTTTCCGTTCCTTTTTTACTTTCAATTATTATGGTCGTAGTATTCCGACGAAACAAAGAAATAAGGAACGCACAATTTCACGTTCCTTAAATAATTGGTTTTATTATAGCATATTCAGCACTAATGTCATAAATTCAACTTCACGTCTTTTACGGTGATTTTCATCCCTTAAATTTGGAGGTTCCCCTCATGCCGCTTTTGTAAAACTTCTAGCACTTCGTAAATATCAACTTTTTGCTCTTGAAGCAATACTAAAAGGTGATATAAAAGATCGGCGGATTCCCACTTCACTTCTTCTTTGTCGCGGTTTTTGGCACCAATGACAACCTCTGTTGCCTCTTCCCCAACCTTTTTACAAATTTTATCGATGCCTTTATCGAATAAATACGTTGTGTATGCACCTTCTGGCATATCATTTTCACGTTGCTTAATAATTTCTACAAGCTTCGGTAAAATGCCCACTGAGCCTGAACGTGAATTTTCAACGATGCTTTCTGTAAAGCACGACGTTGTTCCGTTGTGACAAGCTGGTCCAGCAGGAATCACTTCTACAACAAGCGCATCTTGGTCACAATCAGTTTTAATGGAGACAACTTGCTGAGTATTTCCGCTCGTTGCACCTTTATGCCAAAGCTCTGCGCGTGAACGAGAAAAAAACCATGTCTCGCCTGTTTCAATCGTTTTCGCTAAAGATTCTTCATTCATATTAGCTACTGTTAATATTTCTTTTGATTGTGCATTCTGGACAACGACAGGAACTAAGCCTTGTTCATTAAATTTTACGTTCATCGTACAGGAACTCCTTTTTCTTTTAAATAACTTTTCACTTCGGCGACACTTGTTTCTTTGTAGTGGAAAATACTGGCCGCTAAAGCCGCATCTGTATCCACATCTTGCAACACCGCTCTAAAATGTTCAGCATTGCCCGCACCGCCACTTGCAATGACTGGAACCGTAACTGCTTCGCGTACTGCCTTTGTTAACGCTAAATCAAAACCCGCTTTTTCACCGTCTTGATTCATTGACGTCAATAAAATTTCTCCAGCCCCAAGACGAACCGCTTCCTGAGCCCACTCTACGGCCTGCCAAGTCGTTTTCTTGCGCCCGCCATGTGTAAAGACCATCCATGTGCCATCTTCTTCTGAAAATCGTGCATCAATTGCACAGACGATGCATTGTGCACCAAAATAATCCGAGCCTTCTTTAATTAACGCTGGTCGTTCTAATGCTGAAGTGTTGACCGATACTTTATCTGCACCAGCGCGTAAAATTCGCTTCATATCTTCCAGCGTGCGAATGCCACCACCTACTGTAAATGGGATCGCCAAGCTAGTCGCTGTTTCGCGTACTACATCCACCATCGTTTTACGCCCTTCATGTGATGCGGAAATATCTAAAAACACGAGTTCATCGGCACCTTGCTCTTCATAAAACTTCGCCAGCTCAACAGGATCACCTGCATCACGAAGTCCTTCAAATTGCACACCCTTTACAACGCGTCCTTCTTTCACATCTAAGCATGGAATAATTCGTTTTGTTAGCATACTGTTGCCTCCACTCCATTAGCCCATTCACGTAATAAGAAAATACCCAATTGTCCTGATTTTTCTGGATGAAACTGCATGCCTGTAAAATTATCCCTCGCCACAATTCCTGGCACGGTTACACCTTCATAATGTGCCGCTGCAACTAATTGCTCCAAGGCAATATTCGATGCATAAAATGAATGCACAAAATAGACGAATCGATCTTTTGGCAACGATTTATTTTGTAACCAATTCGGTGTTTGCTGAAGTGTTAAATCATTCCAACCCATATGCGGAATACGCGATACCCCTTTAAACCGCTCAATACGCCCTTTGAATATGCCTAAGCCAATTGTTGGCGTCACTTCATCACTTGCCTCAAACAGAAGCTGCATCCCAAGACAAATGCCTAGAAACGGTTTTTTCGTTGCTTTAATATAGTCGATTAAGTCCGTTTCTTGTAATCTTTTCATCGCATCTGGAAATGCGCCAACACCTGGTAATACAAGAGCGTCTGCCTGATTAAGCTGGGCTTTATCACTCGTCACAATGACTTCCGCATTTAAACGCTTTAATGCCTGCTCGACAGAAAATAAATTGCCCATACCATAATCTATTACACCAATTTTCACGTTAACAGCCCCTTTGTTGAAGGCACTCCTTTGACGCGTGGATCTAATTGAATCGCCTCATCAAGTGCACGTGCTAGTGCTTTAAAAATTGCCTCAATAACATGATGTGTATTATGTCCATAAGGTACAATAACGTGTAAATTAATACGGGCTTCTAATGTAAATTTCCATAAAAACTCATGCACAAGTTCTGTATCAAATGTGCCCACCTTCGCATTTAATGTCGGTTCAATACGATACTCAAAATGTGGACGGTTTGAACAATCTACGACAACTTGCGCTAATGCATCATCCATCGGAACAAAGGCCGTGCCATAGCGCTTAATACCTTTTTTATCCCCTAATGCTTCACGGAAAACTTGACCAAGCACAATACCAATATCCTCTGCTGTGTGGTGGTCATCAATCCATATGTCCCCATTCGCAATGATTTTCCCGTCAAATAGACCATGCTTAATAAATAAATCAAGCATATGATCCATAAAGCCAATGCCTGTTTTAATTTCGGCTTGACCAGTACCATCTAAATTTAGTTCCACTGCAATTTTCGTTTCATTTGTATTACGCTCAATTTTAGCAAAACGTGCCATGTTTTATTCTCCTTTGTCCCAACCACGTGACTCTACTGCACGCGCATGTCCTTCTAGTCCTTCTAATCTTGCTAAGCGGGCAATTTTCGGTGCATTTTGTGCCCATGTTTTTTCGCTATAATAAACAACACTTGTTCGTTTTATAAAATCCTCCACATTTAAGCCACTTGCAAAACGCGCTGTTGAATTCGTTGGCAACACATGGTTCGTACCTGCGAAGTAATCTCCTACTGGCTCCGAACTATAACGTCCGATAAAAATTGCGCCTGCATGTGTAATCATTTGTGAAACTTTCTCTGCATCATCTGTTATGACTTCTAAATGCTCAGGTGCTAATGAATTGACGGCACTTACTGCTTCTGCAAGTGATTCAGCTACATATATATGACCAAACTTTTCAATTGAATGACGAGCTATGCTTTCACGTGGAAGCTTGCGCAATTGTATTTCTACTTGCTCTGCCACTGCATCAGCTAAATCATCACTCGTCGTAATGAGTACCGCGCACGCTAATGCATCATGCTCTGCTTGTGATAGTAAGTCGGCTGCGATTTCATCGGCATACGCAGAATCATCTGCCAGTACACAAATTTCTGAAGGGCCTGCAATCATATCAATCGCGACCTCACCAAATACTTCGCGTTTCGCCAATGCAACAAAAATATTGCCTGGACCTGTAATTTTATCGACAGGTTCAATTGATTCCGTACCATAAGCAAGGGCTGCAATGGCCTGTGCGCCACCAACTTTATAAATTTCTGTCACACCTAATATGTATGCTGCTACTAACACAGCTGCTGGTAGCTTGCCATCTTTGCCTGCAGGTGAAGTAATGACAATACGTTTTACACCCGCTACTTGTGCAGGAATGACATTCATTAAAACCGAGGATGGATATGCTGCTGAGCCACCTGGTACGTAAAGCCCTACTGCGTCAAGTGGTGTGATGCGTTGTCCAAGCCAAGACCCATCTGCTAATGGTAGCTTGTAGCCATCACGTTTTTGTTCCTTATGGTAAAAACGAATATTATGTGCTGCTTCCTCTAAATCTTTATATAATTGTGCATCAAAGCCAGCGACTGCCTCATTCATTTCAGCGGCACTCACTTTCAAGTTTTTTGGTGCAAAGCCATCCCATTTTTCACTATAATACTTGACCGCCTGATCACCTTTTGTACGGACGTCCGCGATCACTTGGCGCACGGTTTTTAATTGCTCCTCATTGCCACTATCAAGCTGACGTTTTAAAGAAATTACACCCGTTAGTGTTGTAATTTTCATGCTTCCACCCTTCCCTTTTATTTCACACATTTTTTTAAACGCGTTACTAAATCTTGAATACGCTCACTTTTCATTCGGTAGCTCACTGGATTGGCGATTAAACGTGATGAAACTTCTGCAATTTGTTCATACTCTACTAGGCCGTTTTCTATTAATGTTCTACCAGTTGAAACGATATCTACAATGCGGTCAGCTAAGCCAATCATCGGTGCTAATTCAATTGAACCATTCAGTTCAATAATTTCTACTTGCTCGCCAATCCCTTTATAATATTTCATTGCGATATTCGGATATTTCGTTGCGATGCGTGGAGCAATTTCACTTAATTTCGTATTTGGTAAACCTGCAGATGCGATGTAACATTCGCTAATTTTCAAATCTAAAAGTTCATGCACAGTACGACGTTGCTCCAGTAATACGTCTTTACCGGCAATACCGATATCCGCCACACCATGTTCCACATAAACGGGTACGTCCATTGGTTTTGCTAAAATAAATCGAATTTTTTCTTCGGGTATTTCAATCATTAATTTGCGCGACATTTCCACTTCTTCTGGAAGGTTAAAGCCTGCTTGAATTAACATTTCATATGCTTCGTCGAAAATTCGCCCTTTTGGCATTGCAATTGTTAACTCTGTCATTTCCCACTCCCCCTACTTTGAAATTCATTCACTACTTCAAATTGTATTTTTAATGCGTCGACGTCGATAATTCCTTCATATGCTTGGAATGTTACTTGCTTTCCTTGTTCACGTAAGAAATTCGCCTGCGTAAGTGCATCTGCAAATCGGTCGACGGCAAATAGAACGAGTACTTGATTATTTTCTACTTCGATTTTTGGCATCACTTCGTAAAGTCGGTCTACTCTTAACCCAAAACCAGTTGCACCTACATTTGAGCCGAAATGTTCTAGCAGTCCATCATATCTTCCGCCGTTACCTAGAGGGAATCCACTACCTGCTGCAAATATTTCAAATAACATGCCAGTGTAATAGCTCATATGGCTGGAAAGTGTAAAATCAAAAGCAATGTACTGCTCATATCCTGCTTGTTCTAAAATACGTAATAAATTTTGCATATATTCGAGTGCGTCGTTTTTACGTACATATCGCTCTATCATTTTCATAGATGGAAGACTAATCGCTTCTTCAATGTAGGCTAACAACGCATCCGATTTCGTTTTCGGTAAATCAAAAGCAAGTACGGCTTCTTCAAATCCTACATAATTGCGTTGAACGAGCAATTCATTTAATCTCTCCGCTTGTTTTGCACTTTCAGTATAATCTTGTAAAATGCAGCTTAATACGCCTGCATGCCCAATCGTTACTTTAAATGAAGTGATTCCGTATGCTTTAATTAAATCAATGGCCGTCATAATTACTTCAGCATCTGCATAGACCGACTGATCCCCGATTAACTCAATACCCATTTGATCAAACTCTGCTGGGCGTCCACCTTCTTGCTGTTGCGCTCGGAATACGTTTGCAAAATAAGCTAAACGTTGTGGAATTTTTTCCTTTAATAATTTCGAAGTCGTAACACGTGCAATTGGTGTTGTCATATCTGGGCGCAGGACGAGTGTATTGCCCTGACTATCAACTAGTTTGAATAATGTTGCATCGGAAATCGCCGACGCTTTTCCTACTGTATCGAAATATTCGACAGTTGGCGTTTTTATAAATTCGTATCCGCGCGCTTTCAAAAGATTACGTCCTGTAGTACGAATCAGTTCTAATTTTTCATATATTTCGGGAAATGTATCGCGCATCCCAAGTGGTTTTTCAAACTTTTTTATCGATGACATTTTGACACATCCTAAACTTTTATCTTTTACTTCAAAAACCAACGAATTGGTATAAAAACCCATCAAATACACTTTACTATATTAGAGTGTTAAATCACTAGTGTATGAAAGTATTTTACTGTTAGTTTCGCATATAGTCAACGTATTCACAAAATTTTAATTATTTTAATCTTCTGATATATTATACATTACTGAATCCTATAAAAGTACGCCTAGTTTAAATGGAAATGTAGTTATCTTGCGGGGCAGTAGACAATTTCTATTCTGAACATAAAAAAGCAAAACCAGTCAAAAGGTTTTGCTTTTTTAAGTAAATTCTATTTTTCATTATGCCAAACTGGTTGGTCTTGTTTTTTTCGTTCTGCTTGTTGCTCTGCTGTGAAAATTATACGCATTGGGTTTCCACCTACCATGCTACCAGCTGGAACATCTTTATGCACAAGCGTTGCAGCAGAAATGATCGCATCATCTCCAATTTTCACGCCAGGTAAAATCGTTGAATTTGCTCCAATCATGACGCGGCTCCCGATTTCAACATCGCCGAGACGGTACTCCTCAATCAAATATTCATGTGCTAAAATTGTCGTATTAAATCCGATAACTGTATTATCACCGACTGAAATACGTTCCGGGAACATCGTATCAGGCATGACCATTAACGCAAGAGATGTTTGCTTACCTATACCCATCCCTAAAAAACTACGATATAGCCAATTTTTCATCAACAAAAAAGGCACGAAACGTCCAATTTGAATAATGATAAAGCACTTCATCACCTTCCAAAAGGACACTGTTTTATAAATGTTCCAAAGCGAATTCGCTCCTTGAACTCGATAGCGCTCAGTCCTTCTCATGATTAGACCTCCTTCACAATTGCTAATAAATCACGCATATGATGGAGCATATAATCCGGATTAAATTGCTGTAAAAACGCTTCTCCTTTTGCTGCCCAAGATACGCCTGCTGTTCGTACCCCTGCATTTTTACCGCCTTCAATATCATGTGAATTGTCGCCAATCATGATGGCTTCTTCCTTCGTTACACCTAATTTTTTCAGTGCAAGTAATATCGGCTCTGGATGAGGCTTTACATGTGTGACATCATCTAATCCTACAATAACATCAAATAAATGACCTGCCCCTAACACGTTCATCCCACGAGCTAATCCTTCACTACCTTTCGTTGAAACGATAGCTAATTTTATGCCCATAGCATGTAATTGTTCAAGCGTTTCTAATACAGCATCATAGCCTTTTACAAGCTGATCGTGATGCTCAGCATTCCACTTTTTATATTTGGCAATCATTTCATCCGTTTCACCAGGTGTTAGTTCGTCAAAAGTCTGCTTTAATGACGGACCGATGAACTTTAAGCAGTCTTGTGTCGTATATTGCCCGGGAAATTTTTCGTCAAAAATCTGCATAAATGTTTGGATAATTAAGTCATTTGTGTCGAGTAAAGTTCCATCAAAATCAAATAATAATGCTTTCGTTTTCATCGAATTGCTCCTTTTTTCTTTTTAAAAACCGCTTGCAAAATTGCAAACGGTTTCCATTGTTATTTTTTATCTAAATAGCGTACTACTGGTTTAACATTTATTCGACGGTAAACAATCGCAATAATACCAACCGCAATACCGATTATGGATACGACCTGTGCCGAACGTAAATCGCCTACTAAATATAAGCTATCTGTACGTAAACCTTCGATGAAAAAACGTCCAAATGAATACCAAATTAAGTAGAAGAAGAACATTTCCCCGCGACGCCAGTTAAATTTACGTGAAACAATCAAAATGACAAAACCAATTAAGTTCCATAGCGATTCATATAAAAAAGTGGGGTGCACATATGTATTTTCACTTTTAATATACATTTGCTCAATAACCCAATTCGGTAGGAAAAGGTTTTCTAAAAACTCACGTGTAACGGGGCCACCATATGCTTCTTGATTAACAAAATTGCCCCAACGCCCAATAATTTGACCGATTAAAATACTCGGTGCGGCAATATCCGCTAAGCGTAAAAAGCTTACTTTCCGTTTTTTTGTAAAGAAATAAGCTGTAATAAATGCACCAATTAATGCACCGTGAATCGCAATACCGCCATTCCAAATTTCGATAATACGACCTGGATTAGCACCGTAATAATCCCATTTCATTGCGACATAATAAATACGCGCCGACAAAATGCCGATTGGTACTGCCCAAATTAAAAAGTCTGCGATAAATTCATCGTCCAGTCCTAAACGAACCGCTTCTCTTTGTGCAAGGAAATAAGCGAGGACAATTCCTACCCCAATAAGAATCCCGTACCAATTCACCGGTATTGGACCTAAGTGAAATGCAACAGGGTTAATCGTTAATAATTGTGTGACCATCATATTCTCCCTTCAACTTTTCAAATTCATTTATACCTCAGCATAAATTCGAATCAATTATACCTCGAAAAAATCTGTGACATCCGCCGGAAGCTCTGGACCAACACGATGTTGGTCACTCAGGCGTTGCCGCACGACGCGGCGTTTTTAGCCAGAGTTCCACTATTTTAGCCGGGGTCTGAACCCCAGTTAATCAAGTTAGAAATCATCCATCTCATCATTTGCGGCAATCATATCATCTAATCGACGTGAAAATTCTTCGGCAGCATTCACCCCCATTTTTTTCAGGCGATAATTCATTGCCGCTACTTCAATAATTACCGAAACATTTCGACCAGGCTGTACTGGAATGGTTAATTTCGTTACTTCCGTATCAATGATTTTCATTTTTTCTTCATCTAATCCTAGACGATCATAAAACTTCTCAGGATCCCAATTTTCTAATTCTACAATAAGCGTAATTCTTTTATACGGGCGAATGGCACTTGCACCAAACAGGGTCATAATATCAATAATCCCAATGCCTCGAATTTCGAGTAAATGCTCTAATAATGGGGGCGGGCTACCAATGAGCATATTTTCTGCTTCCTGACGAATTTCTACACTGTCGTCTGCTACAAGTCGATGCCCCTTTTTGATCAGCTCTAACGCAGTTTCACTTTTCCCGACACCGCTCTTGCCGATAATTAATACACCAATTCCGTATACATCAACAAGCACACCATGCATAGCCGTAGTTGGTGCAAGCTTACTTTCCAAAAAGTTCGTTAGGAGACTTGAAAATCTTGTCGTATTTATCGGCGTAATAAAAACGGGTACATGATTTTCATTGGATGCGTCAATTAATTCTTGAGGCACGCTCATATCACGTGAAATAATGATTGCTGGTGTTTGGTGCGAACAAAGTTGCTTCATACGGTCTTTTTTTTCAGCTGCTGGTAACATTTCAAAAAATGATAGTTCCGTCTTCCCTAAAAGCTGCACACGATTTGCAGGATAGTGCGTAAAGTAACCCGCCATCTCAAGTCCAGGTCTTGAAATATCACCCATCGTTATGTATCGTCCAATTCCTTCTTGTCCACTTACAAGCTGCAAATTAAACTTTTCCATAACGTCTTTTGTAATTACTTGAATCATAAATAGGTACGCTCCAATCTACTTTGCATCTAGTTAGTATTTTAGCATGTCTATATCATTTACTACATTAAAGTTGTCTTATATATCCAAATAAAAAACGATGCAGTACAAAAGTACCCCACCGTTTTTTAGTATTATTTTAATCCAGCTAAATATTTTGCTGCTGCTTCGGCTTCAGCACCTTGGAGTAAACCAGGAGGCATTCCTTTATCAGTACCATTATTAATAATATCTAAAATCTCTTGCTCCGAATATTTTGCACCTAATTTATCTAATGCTGGAGCACCTGCACCTTGCAATTTACCACCATGGCAAGTAGCACAAGTTTGCATGACAATTTTTTCACCAGTAGGTTGTGCAGTTTCGCCAGTAGATGAGTCTTTATCATTCCCACCACATGCAGCTAAAAATAGCGCCGAACCAAATACTAATGTAAGTAAACTTTTTTTCATTCTGAACCCCTCCAAAAATGAATTATTATTTCATTTTCTAGTATACCAAACTTATACACTTTTGAAACCTTCACCTAATACTTCATACGCATCCGAAACGATTACAAACGCATTCGGATCAACGTTTTTCAGCACTTGTTTCAGCTTTGTGAACTCTGTTTGATAGACGACCACCATTAATACAGGACGAGCTTCGCCTGTATATCCTCCAATTGCCGGGATTTTCGTAATACCTCGATTAATTTCTTCATAAATTGCGTCTCGAACTTCTTTTTCATAATTCGTAATGATGTAGACCATTTTCGATTGGCTAAAGCCTAATTGAACGATATCGATTGTTTTTGTTGTTACATATAAACCGATGAGTGCATATAATCCCTTTTCTAAATCAAACACGATTGCGGCGCTCACTGCAACAACCCCATCAATGAATAAAACACTTGTCCCTAACGTTAATCCCGTGAACTTTGTAATAATTTGAGCAAGTAAATCCGTTCCACCTGTTGATGCATTTCCTTTAAATACGAGTCCAATTCCTAAACCTACAACAATGCCACCAAAAATAGCACCGAGTAAAGGGTTGAGTGTCCACGCTTCCCAATTACCTGTAATAATTACAAAAAGAGGCAATGCCAACGTCCCTACTAACGATTTCAAACCAAATTTTTTCCCTAAAATCAGTACTCCAGCAATAAATAATGGAATATTAAATGCATATTGGATAATCCCGGCGTTCCAGCCAAATAGACCATTCAAAATCGTACTAATTCCACTAACTCCACCGGATGCTACTTGATTTGGAAATAAAAACACATTAAATCCAAGTGCAATGATAGCAGCACCAATAAGTACAAATAAATATTCTAAAACTGTATTTTTATTTGAACTTTGCGAACTAACTTTTGATTCTGTCATACATATCCTCACTTCTCAGCAAATCCCTTAGAATTATAGCAAATTCCTGCCTTAATGAGAACTTTATTAAGATGAAGTAGGTAAAAGCTACATCTGATTTTCCAACTAATTGGATTTTAGTTCGTCACTTCTTTCTCTATCTCGCTTTATGGATTAAATACAATAGCATCGGCCACCCAATCTTTTACTTCTTTATAAATCGGGAGAATGGATTCACTTGGAATGTTTAATTTTTCTGCAAGTTCATTGATTCGAGGCCAATCTAGCTTACTTAGGGCAATACTAAATTGTAAGTATGGTTGCATTTCTGTATCGACGCCGCTAATTGTTTCCACAATATTTTCTGATAATGGTAATTGTCTCAACACGCTATTCATAGGACGTTTTAATAGCGAATCAATTAATGAAAATAAACCGATTAAAAAATACTCTGAGAAGTTATCTTTATAATTTACTCGAGCAATTTTTTCACATACTTTTGCTCTAAATAATGAAGCACGCATTAACTCAATAAATACATCATCCTTGATATTTACATTAATTTCACGCATAGCTAATAAATAAATCCATTTTCGTAGTTCTGTTAATCCCAATAGCAAAATCGCTTGTTTAATAGAGCGAACTTTTGATTTTGTTCGTTTTGATGAATTATTAATAAGCTGCAATAACCTATAAGTTAATGAAATTTCACGCTCAATATTTTCTGCCAATACATCCATATTCGGCTCTTCATCCCTCAAAAGAGAAATAATTTGGAAATATTGGAGAGTATTAGCGGGAATCTCCGTCGATTTAATAACTTGTGGCTGTTCAAAAAAGTACCCTTGAAATAAAACATAGCCCGAATGTTTTGCCACTTCATATTCATTGCGTGTTTCTACTTTTTCCGCTAATAATTGGATAGATGGGAAATGCGTTTTAATATTATTTTCTATTTCCATTCGTTTCGCTAATGGTGTTAATATAAAATCAATTTTTATATAATCAATGTTTGCAAATAGTTCGTTATAAATATGAACATTTTCATTCATAACGAAATCATCGAGCGCTACTTTAAAGCCTCGTTTTCGCAATTCAATGATGCGCTGAACTAATTCTTCCGTAATAGGAACATCTTCCAATACTTCAATTACTACTCGAGAAGGATTTATGTAATCAAGCGTTGTATCCATCAATAAATTTTTTGTGAAATTTACAAATGAGGGCTTGCCTTTTGTCACTTCATCTATCCCAATCGATAAAAATGAGTTCACTAAAACATCCACGGTTGCTGTATCCGGATCGACCATTGGAAATGAATTTTTTTCACTATTTCTATATAACAACTCATATGCTACCACTTGCTCTTGAGCATTAAAAATTGGTTGTCTTCCAATAAATACTCCCATATCATTTCCTCACTTCATAACATAAATTTGTATATCACAATAAAATAGTCTTTTTTACTAGTAAAATCCTATATTCAAAGTATTGTCATTTCATCTGATAACATTGTACTATACTAATAATAAAAAGAAAAATATGGAGGTAATAATTGTGAATATTATTCAATACGAGCAAAAAGAGTCTGTTGCATATATTACGTTAAACCGCCCTGCGATGCTAAATGCCTTTAATTTCGAAATGCTTGATGAGTTGAGAAAGGTCATTGAATCAATCCAAATCCACCCACATATTCGACTTGTCATCATTACGGGTGCTGGTGAAAAGGCCTTTTCTGTTGGGGCAGATTTAAAAGAACGCAAAACTCTTCCTGATGAATTAGTAAAACGAAATTTAAATCGCTTCGGGGAAGTATTTTCTTTAATTGAACAATTACCTCAACCAACGATTTGTGTTTTAAATGGCTATGCATTTGGTGGAGGAATGGAGCTTGCACTAGCTTGTGATTTCCGTATTGCTGCAGATCATATTACATTAGGCTTAACCGAAACGAGCCTTGGCATTATTCCAGGTGCTGGTGGCACGCAGCGTTTACCCCGTCTCATAGGTGAAGCGAAGGCGATGGAGCTTATTTTGACAGCGGCAAGAATGAATGCACGTGAAGCATTCAACTACGGTATTCTAACAAAAGTCGTACCAGCAGAGAACTTACATGATGTAACAGCTGACTTTGCGAATTCCATCTTACGCAATGCTCCAATCGCGATACAACAGGCAAAATTTGCAATAAGACAAGGGATAAAAACAGATATCCAAACAGGACTGCAAATTGAACGTAAAGCCTATGAACTTACTATTCCCACTGAGGACAGAATTGAAGCATTAAATGCCTTTTCAGAAAAGCGCGCTCCTCAATTTAAAGGAAAATAAAAAGTGACTTAACAACACTTTTTTCATGTGTTGTTAAGTCACTAGATCAATTACGTCAAGGCGTAATTGCGTCCAGATTTTTTTCGAGCTCGCTCAAAAAGCACCCTTAAAAATCTGTGACATCCGCCGGGGCATTCACTTGATTCAGCCAGGGTTTGGCCCCACTGAATAAAATTGAATATTTAGCATTCATCG
This sequence comes from Solibacillus sp. R5-41, assembly GCF_002736105.1. NCBI lineage: Bacteria > Bacillati > Bacillota > Bacilli > Caryophanales > Caryophanaceae > Solibacillus > Solibacillus sp. R5-41. Next base: position 3,628,541 of record NZ_CP024123.1, read on the forward strand.
CCCACTTATAGATGTAGGGGAATTCTGCTGAAACAAGTGAAACTAAGTAAATTTTTACTTAGTTTTTTTTCGTTCTCGCACGGAATGCTCCAATAATGGCTGGCAATACTGAAATAACGATAATTAAAATTAAAACCGTTGAGAAATTGTCCTTAATAATCGGGATATTTCCAAAGAAATAGCCTAATAAAGTACAGCTCATTACCCATAAAAATGCACCTAGCACATTATATAAAATGAAATATTTATAATTCATGCGGCTCGCACCTGCTATGAATGGAATAAATGTGCGGATGAATGGCATGAAACGAGCAATTACTATCGTTTTACCACCGTGTTTATTAAAGAAATTTTGTGCAATTTCCATGCGTTCACGATTAATAAATCGCCCGATAAAACTTTTCTCAGGAATCGAGGTCCCGACTTTTTTACCAATGTGATAATTGACAGTATCCCCAATGACTGCAGCCATAAAAAATACAATTAATAACGTCGTTAAATTAAATGCACCTAAAGCCGCCATTGTACCACTTGCGAATAAGAGAGAGTCACCTGGTAAAAACGGCATTATAACAATACCCGTTTCTACAAACACAATCCCAAATAATATCCCATAAGACCAATTACCAAACTGTTGAATAATCTCAACTAAATGCTCATCAATATTTAAAATAAAATCAATCAAACCATAAATTATTGACATCTTACTTCTCACTTTCAGCTTAAATTTTCTTTACCATTTTAACATACTCATATTCATGATGGACAAAATTCCAGCATTATTTCAATAGTTAAGACGAATTTATTGCCTACTAGTTGCATGTGTTTATATAAAAAGTATAGTTCGTTACTGAAACGTAGGATTTATTCCCATTTCAGTCCGGACGCTTTCCGCGGGCACAACTCCAACTAAATTGCATTATATTCAAATTTTCACATCACCTATTTATAACCTTATAAATACCGCTTAAACCAGCCTATAATTTGTTCTAAGCGTTCCAGGCGTAAGTTTGGCGTGCCTGTTCGTGAAAGGTTGTGGTCACTTTCTGGGAAACGGACAAATTCTACGTCTTTCCCCATTCGCTTTAATGTAATGTAAAATTGCTCTGCCTGTTCGATTGGACAACGGAAATCACGTTCACTATGCAAAATAAGTAATGGTGTTTCGACTTGCGCGGCATATTTTAATGGTGAATGCTTCCATAGCTTTTCCACATCATTCATATCCGCTTGCATTTGCCACTCTGTAAAGTAATAGCCAATATCTGATACACCATTGAAGCTGATCCAGTTTGAAATTGAGCGCTGAGTTACGGCTGCTTTAAATCGATTTGTATGTCCTACAATCCAGTTCGTCATAAAACCACCATAGCTACCACCCGTTACACCAAGTCGGCTGTCATCTACCCATGAATAATTGGCTAATGCGTAATCGACACCCGCCATAATATCTTCATAATCTCCGCCACCATAATCACCGCGCACTGCATCAACAAATGCCTGGCTATAACCGTGACTACCTCGAGGGTTTACATACAGTACACCATAGCCTTGTGCAGCTAATAATTGCAGCTCGTGGAAAAATGTATTCGCGTATAAAGTATGTGGTCCACCATGAACTTCAACAATTAATGGATATTTGGTGCCTTCCTCAAATTGTGCTGGTTTCATCATCCACCCATGAATGATTGTGCCATCTTTTGATTCATACGAAATAGCTTCTGGGGTTGCGAGCTGGACATCATTTAAAAAGGCTTCATTAAATCTCGTTAACTGCTTCCGCTCGCCTGTCGTTATATCAAAATCAAATAGCTCACCTGGGAACGTAGCATTAGAGGCAGTTATTAACGCGCGATTGCCATTTTTAAAAATCGCATAGCCATGAATATGCTCATTTTCTGGTGAAGCTGGATAAATAGCTCCGTCTAATGTTGCATAATAAAGACGGACATCACCACTAATTGATACTTGGAAATACAAATCATTATTTTCAGTCCACTTAACAGCTGGCGCATCCACATTTTGTTGCGTATCGGCAACTGAATAATCGCCAACTGGTGCATCAAAGCTTTCTGTTAGCTTTTGTGTCAAACCCGTTTCACGATCATATACATAAATATGCCCATGAGTAGCATTTAAGAAAGCTTGGTCTGCCCCTCTATACGCAATATAGCGATCATCCATTGAAAACTCAGCGCCACCATAATTTCCATCTGCATCTACAAGCACTTTTTCCTCTTTTGTTTCAACGTTCATCAAATAAAGCGGTGTACGGAATACATCATCTGTATTTTCAGCACGATTCACACTGATGACTAACCATTGACCATCCTGCGAAATGCCTTGAATTGAATGAGAATAATCCCCTGCGGTAATTGATGTAATTTCCTTCGTCGTAACATTAACAGCTGCAATTTGCGTAAAACGATCTTGCGGTAATAATCCGACGCTATCCGCTTTATATTTCAACTTATCTACTGCGTAAGGCTTCAGAAGTTTTTTTTCATCTTTTTCCTCTTCTTGCATTATTGTAAGACCTTTTTTTACTGAACTAGCAATCCAAATTTTTTCCCCACAAGGGCTCCATAAAAAGTCTTGAATACCATTTGGTAGTGTTGTAATTGCCTGTGCCTCGCCACCTTGACGATGCATTATAAATAATTGATTTTTTTCATTGCGATTCGATAAGAAGGCAATTTTTTTGCCGTCTGGAGACCAAGCAGGGGCTGCAATCACTTCATTGCCGAATGTCCACTGTACTATCTCTCTTGATGCTAAATCGATATGGAATAAATGGGCATTGTAATTATTCTCTTGTTCATTTATTTGCGTGCGAACAAATACCGCTTCTTGCTCATTTGGTGCTAAAACTGGATTCGTAATAGATTGAATTTGATATAAATGTTCCTTTGTTAAACACGTTTTCATACTCAAACACCCCTTAATTATTTCGGATTTCGTAATAAACATTTTACCATTAAACATTTGTTATTGAAATGATTATTTTATATTTTCATACTATTACAAAAATATAACTTTAGAATCTTTAAGGTATGTTTAACAATTAAAAACCCACCATTGTCCAAAAGTTCAAATGGTGGGTTGCGGCAATCTTTATTGTTTTACTATTTCTTTTAATGAACGGCGCAAAATTTTTCCCGTTGTATTTTTTGGGAGCTCTTCGATAATTTCGATAACTGTTGGAATTTTATATTTTGCGATATGATTTGCACAGTATTCTAAAATATCCTCCACTTTTGTTTCTGGATTTTTCAAAACAACGTATGCATGTACAGCTTCACCAAAATTGGCATCCGGGTATCCAACTACGGCCGCTTCAACAATACCTGGATGCGAATAGAGTACTTCCTCAACTTCTCGTGGATAAACATTATAACCACCGACAATAATCATATCTTTTTTACGATCAACAATATAGAAATAATCCTCCTCATCACGTCTCGCTAAATCGCCTGTATACAGCCATCCATTGCGAATGGCTGCGGCTGTTTCTTCAGGCATTTTATAATAGCCCTTCATCACATTCGCTCCACGGACGATCAATTCCCCTACTTCACCAACTGAAACTTCTTCACCATTTTCGTCAACAATTTTATTTTCAACATTTAAAATAGACGTCCCAATCGACCCTGCTTTTCGCTCGCGATCAGTTGGATTAAAGCATGTAACTGGTGATGCTTCTGATAAACCGTATCCTTCAGACACTCGAACATTAAATTTCTTTTCAAAATTATGAAGCAATGACACTGGTAATGAAGCGCCTCCTGAAATAGCTAAACGTACACTTGAAAAAGCATTTACATCACCATCATATTGATATAAGAAATTGAACATCGTCGGTACGCCTGCAAAAATTGTCGCTTTATAATCAGCTGTCAGTTCAAAAATTTCTGCTGGACTAAAGCGCGGCGCAAGTAATAACGTTGCACCTTTCATTAAGGGCGCATTTACTACAACCGTTAATGCAAACACATGAAATACTGGCAACGTTGTAACGACGCGATCATCCGACGTCATTTTTAAATATTCGCCAACATCACGTGCATTCGAATATATATTTTCGTGTGTGAGCATCGCACCTTTTGGGTGACCCGTCGTACCAGAAGTGTATAAAATAATCGCTGTATCATCCGGTTCAACGGCTACTGGTTCCACCGTATCAAACGTCGTTGCAAGAACTTGTGTAAATAATTTTGTTTTTGCCTTTGCTGCATCACTTAAGGCAGCATATTTCTCTGCTACATCTGGCGTTGTTTCACATACGATATAGTTTGTCACCTGTGGGAATCCTTGCACCCCTGCTTCCACAAGTGGTAATAACATATCTAGCGCAATCACAACTTTTACATCACCATTTTTAATAATGTATGAAATTTCGTCCGGCGTGTAAATTGGATTAATTGGTATCGCCGTCGCACCAATTCGCATCGTTGCATAGAGCGAAACTAAATAATGCGGTGTATTGCCCAGTAAAAATGCAATATGATCACCTTTTTGTACGCCTAAATCTTGTAAGGCCGCGGCAAATCGAGCAATCGTTTGCTCAAATTCACCATAAGAAGTGCCTTGTCCTAAAAAATAATACGCTGTTTTTTCTGGTTGTTCGAGAGCCTGTTGTCTAATTTTTTCAACTAAATTCAATACACCCATCCCCTTTTGCGTAAAATGAATAACTATTCACTTAATTAACATTATAAAATAAGTATATTAATAAAACAACACCATTTCCTCGTTCGTTACATTAACCCATTAAAAATAAACACTTTTATCTACTTCCTGCACTTTTCTCGTTATGATCGGATATGTGAAATATAGCGCCAACGTATTAAAAAGAAATAGACAATTTGAATACACGCAATCAATGAAATGGAAATTACTCCTTCTTTTACGATGGAAAGGTTCATAACATCATGTAATACCGTTTGGATTACAAGGAAAGCAAAGGCACTATGCAGAAGAGCTAGCCCCCATGGAAGGAAAAATTGAATGCTTAAAAAACGGTTAACTAACTTTTTCATTTCACGATCCGTTAAACCAATCCGCTTTAACATTTCAAATTGTTTCTTCTTGTAATCTAAGTTTGCATATAGTTTGAAATACACAAAGCTTCCTGAAGCAAGTAAAAAAACAGCAACAACGAGAATTCCTACAAGCGTAAATAAAGAGTATGTTGCCAATATATAAGAATAATTTAATCCTATATTTTCATAATAAAATGGGAGTGAATACACATCACTTAATACGTATTCTCTCGCGACCATTTGATGAATGCCTACACCAATTTCTTTTGTTTCCATCCATTTCGGAATATCAAAAGCAAAAAGATGATACCCAGGTTCAACAGTTGGTGAATAAGCAAACGGTTTTGTTAACAATTCAAAATCCTCATCACTAATAATAATTGAATTGCTGCTAATAATGGCCGTAGGGAAAAACATTTTAGGATACACGCTATTAATCGTTAATCCTACATTATTTTCCATCAACTTTGTTTCAACAACTTTATTTTTTAAGTATTTTATCGAGTCTTCTGAATAAGGAATAAACATCGCTTCTCCGCTTTTTAAGCTGACGAGCGGATACTTGTACGAAAACAATAGGTGATTAATATCCGTTTCTCGGAAAACTTCGACGGGATTTGATGTGAAAGAGGAGGTTTGTCTCTTTACTGAAAATCTCGTCATTTGATAGCTAATGCCATTTTCCTCAAGGCTCTCAATTAACGATAAAATATGACCTTCTTCATACGGATTGTCCATTTCCCCTTTATAAACCATTGCAAGTGGATTTATTTTATCGTACTGTGAAGTGTAAGAAGACATTGCCGAAAGTATACCGACTGTCAAAAAGGCCATTGTTGATACGAGCGTCACGATAAAGAACATTCGTGAATTTCCCCGTACAAGTTGTACTTGCTCTGCAATCGCCAGCATCCGTGACTTTTTCCAATAATATTGCTTGCGTCTTTTAATGCTATCGATAATGTAAAGCGTTGTATCCGTAAAGAAATAATACGTCCCGACCGTTACAAAAACTGGTACGAGCAGTGTGTAACTAAAAATGGATGATTTTGTTGTATTTAATGCTAAAAAATAGCCAAGCAGAATAAGTAACACGCCTAATAATGCGTGTTTTTTTGAATAGGAATCCGAAAAATCGTCATTTTTAGGTCCTTTTAACACATCAATAATTTTAATATTCGGCGTGAATACAATACTAATGACTGAAATGACTGTGAATGCACTTAAATAAACAAATAACGTTAACACAAACGGTTCCCACGAAAGATACAATGGCAATTCAGACAAGTTTAATATTTCACGCACAATCATGAAAAAGAATTTCGAAAATGCGAAACCAAAAAGAATCCCTGAAATACTTGAAAGGATACCGATCGTCATCGTTTCAATGAAAATTAATTTACTCAGCTGATTGCGATTCATGCCTAAATGCAAAAAAATCGCAAATTCCTTTGCACGTGCCTCTAAAAATGCACGCATCGAGAAGAAAATAAAAAACCATGAAAACAACACTAATATGACTTCTGCAAACACCATTCCTGCTATGGAAACTTCCCCTAAAAAACCTCTTTCAATTTCCGGATGAAACATAATCATGGAATAAATGAAAAAAACAAAAACAGAAAAGAAACTCGCCATAAAAAATGCCGCGTAATTACGGAAATTACGGAAAACGTTACGGTAAGCGAATTGAAGAAAAGTCACCGACGTGTCCTCCTAATAAACTCAGTACATTCAAAATCCGTTGGAAAAATGTTTGTTGGCGATCATCTTTATAAATTTCATTGAAAAATTCGCCATCTTTAATAAATAACACGCGGTCGCAAAAACTCGCTGCAATCGGGTCATGTGTCACCATCAAAATAGTTGCTTCATTTTCCTTATTTACTTTTCCTAGCAACTGTAAAACTTCGCGCGATGCATTTGAATCTAAATTTCCCGTCGGCTCATCTGCTAAAATAATCATTGGCTCATGAATTAGTGCCCTTGCAATTGCCGTTCGTTGTGCCTGACCACCTGAAATTTCATTTGGTCGTTTTTGCAATATCGCTTTTAAATCCAATTTTTCACTTAAACGTTGCAAGCGCTCCTCCATCACTGCAATGGGCTGCTCATCAAGTGTTAATGGCAAAATGATATTTTCTTCCACAGAAAGCATCGGCAATAGATTAAAATCTTGAAAGACAAAACCAAGCTGCCGGCGACGAAAATAGGCAAGCTGTTCACTATTAAACGTTTGTGGTTTCAATCCATCAAAAATAATTTCGCCTGACGTGGGCATATCCACCATAGAAATCATGTTAAGCAATGTTGTTTTGCCACTACCCGATGGTCCCATAATTGCGACAAATTCACCTTTTTCAACTTCAAAACTTAGTTGGTTGAGTGCACGCTTCGTTACTTTTCCTTCATACACTTTCGTCACTTCATTAATTTGTAAAATTGACATTTGCATCCCTCGATTATAGTGTATTCGTGTTTGTAAGTACCCAGGGCAATACCACTTCAAAGCTTATTTCAATTATCGGTCCATCCATCGTTATTGGCACCATTTCCAATTCTTCAGTCAATGAAAAACAATGTTCTCCCAGCACAATATCCCAGGCATCCATTTCCCCTATTTTGATTTCTCCTAATACATGATATTTCCCACAATACATAATCGCTGAATTATCATTTACTAGATGACTGTCTAACTGACTTGGTTTGGATAAATCAATGCCGAGCTGTCCCGCAAATTGTAGCACGACATCTTCCATACTGTGGCCGCACGCTGCTACAAAATTACGGCATTTTTCGCTCATGCATCGAAAGCTATTAAATTCATATGCCATTTTTGTCTTTTCAACGTCAACCGCTAATACCCAATTTTTGATTTCAATTCCTTGCATAGCTTTTCCCCCTATGAATTAAAAACAACTTCGATTTTTGTACCTTGGTCTACTTCTGAAGTAATGACAAGTTGATGTCCTAATTTATCGCAAATTTCCTTCGCAATATATAATCCCATTCCAGTAGATTCCCCTGTTTTACGACCATTTTCCCCTGTATAGAATGCTTTTGTTACTCTTGATAAATCTGATTTTGGTATGCCAATGCCCTCATCTTGAATCGTTAAAATAATTTGATGATCCGACTCCGTGCTTGAAATATAAATTTTTTTATTCGGTTCAAATGTATATTTCACAGCATTTGTAATGAATTGATCAATTAAAAAACGGAGCCATTTGGAATCACTCATGACATATAAATCCTCATCCACATCGACATTTGGAAACACTCGATTGGCAATAAATAAGCGTTTATTTTCATTTATCGTCGTCGTTACAATCGACTTTAAAGGTACTTGAACAATTTGCATATCCTCTTCAAAGTTTTCTAATCGCGCATTAATTAATACCATTTCCAGCCCACGCTTCAGGCGATCTACTTCTTCTTGAACACTCTTATTATCGAGCTCCTCATCCTGTTGCAATAAAAGCTCTAATACAGATACAGGCGTTTTCATTTGATGCACCCATTGATTCATAAATTTATACTGTCTCGATTGCGTTGCATATAACGATTGGACCTCATGCTGATACAGCTTATATAATTCATGTAAATAGCGCTCTGTTAACGCATATTCCGCCGTCTTTGCATTTTTTTGAAGTGCATCCTCCACCGTTGTCGGAAACTGTGTAATTTTTGCTAAATAGCGACGTCTTAGCATATATCTCACAATTAGAAATGAAGTAACTAACAGCATATTAATAGCAATTGCATAAATTGCGGTTTCCTTGCTACGAAATCCTTCAAGCCAAAACAACGAGATTAAAAAAACCGTCATAAATAATTGAAATAATACGTAAGAACTATGTTCTTTCAAAAATAATTTGATTGCCATTACATTTCCTCCGCATTTAACACAAAACGGTAACCTGCTCCACGAACCGTTTCAATGCTAGAAAGAATATCGTAATCCGATAATTTCTTTCGTACACGCGTCATATTTACATTTAATGTATTTTCATCAACAAATGCTTGATCATCCCACAATTCCTCTAATAATTGATCGCGGCTCACAACTTTTGGCGCATGTCCCATTAAAAGCCCTAAAATAACACATTCCTTCTTTTGAAGGGGTACCGTTAACTCTTTTATTTGTAATTCCATTCTTTCTAGATACAGTGTTAGCTGACCCTGCTTAATTGTCCGTTCCTCTTGACGTATTGAGTATTCCCCATATGTGCGACGTAAGTGGCTGCGAATTTTAGCTAGTACAATCTCATAGTTGAACGGCTTTGTAATGAAATCATCGCCACCATTTTCAAGTGCGAAAATTTGATCCATTTCTCCAGACCTGGCTGAAATAAATAAAATCGGGCATTTCGTATATTGACGTAACTTACGACACCAATAATAGCCGTCATATGTAGGTAAATTAATATCGAGTAGGACAAGGTGTGGATTAAATGCTAAACATTCTTCAATCACCTGTTCAAAATTTTGCACAATCGCCACATCATATTGGTATTTCCTTAATGTTTCTGCTAATAATGATGCAATTTTCACATCATCTTCAACAACGAAAATTCGGTGCTTTTCCATAAAATCACCTCTCTTTTTAATGTAAGCTTTCCCTTTCAATAGTACACTAAAAAAAAGTACACTCAAAGTCATGAGCGTACTTTTTCTAATCAATTACGCCTTGGCGAAATTGCGTCCAGATTTGGAATTGTACTTGCACAATTAACTCCCTTCAAAATCTGTGACATCCGTCGGAGACTTTATCTTCATTCAATGGGTGTTTGTACACCCATTGAATGAAGATATTTGTTAATAAATTAATTGTAAAAATTCCTCTTTTGTTATACCACCGAAATAGTTCGGAATGTCGATATTACCGAGTTTTTCTTCAACTGCATTTCGGTCGTATTTTGTACCAATTAATAATTGTTCGATTTCCTCTACGTCACCAACACCAAAAAAGTCTCCGAATATCGTTACTTCTTCAATGATTCCCTTACTTACTTCTAATCGGATATCAATGCTGCCTGACGGGAAACGTTGTGATTTTTGAATATTGAAGCGTGGTGATTTTCCGTAGTTCCAATCCCATTGCTGATAACGGTTTTTCGAAATTTCATGGATTTCCGCCCAATCTGCTTCTGCTAATTCATAGTATTGAATATTTTCTTCACCATCAAAAATGGATTTTAAAATTTCCAGACGGAATTGTTCCACTGTTATCTTTTCAGGAAGGAAATCAATAATATTCGCAACTCGAGAACGAACGGATTTAATTCCTTTTGATTCAATCTTATCTTGCTTCACTTTTAATGAGCTTACTACCGCATCAATATCTAAATTAAACATTAATGTACCATGGCTAAACATACGACCACGCGTAGAATACTGTGCATTTCCAGAAACTTTCTTGCCTTCTGCTAAAATATCGTTACGACCAGAAAGCTCTGAATTAACACCTAATTTTGAAAGTGCATCTACTACAGGCTGCGTAAACTTTTTATAGTTATTAAAGCTGTTACCATCATCTTTTGTTAAAAAGCTGAAGTTTAAATTATTTAAATCATGGTACACAGCTCCCCCACCTGAAAGACGGCGAACGACAATTACGTCATTTGCTTCAACGTAATCTGTATTAATCTCTTCAATCGTATTTTGATTCTTTCCGATAATGATTGATGGCTGATTAATATAGAACAATAAGTAATCATCTTTTTCAATATCCATATTTTTCAAAACATACTCTTCAATTGCTAAGTTGATACGTGGATCTGTAATTCCTTTGTTATCGATAAAATACATGGTTCCTCACTCCTTCACAATTTCTCCATATTTATTTTAACGCAAATTAGGCATTTTGTGTTGACGAAATAAAACTGTTATAATACAATGATTAATATCAACACAAGTCATATAACAGACTTAAAAAAAGGAGGAGCCACAATGTTAGAAAACGTAGTCGAATTTTTCAAAAACTTACCAGATAAAATTTGTGTACAATGCGGTGATAAAATTGAAGAACAAAGCGAGTGCTACAGCAACAATTGTGAAAAATGCAACTCTCTTTAATAATCGTTGATACATCGTTAGACATTATAATTTGCTAACACTTTCATCTTTGATAAAGATGAACCTATAACAGCTTACATTCAAACCACGAGCCCGCTCAAAACTCGTGGTTTTTTTATTTTGAAACTCTGCATGAGCATTTCAGAAAATAAATCTCCTGTATGGTAGTTCTATCCATCAAATTTCAAATTCTAACCGCCACTTTCGACTTTCTATCCGTTTAAATGAAAAAACGTCCTGCCGCAATATAGCAACAGGACATTTCCATCTATTTGTATTATTTACTTTCTACTTGATGCTTTGAATAACGCTTTTTATGAATTAACGTAAAGTAGCTAAACGTAATTGCTAAACAACTTAATAAATACGTACCTAATATCGCCCAGTTAAATTGTAAGAATGTGTTATCACCCATTGAAATGGCAGATTTAAAGCCTTGAACTGAGAACGTCATCGGTAAAAATGTATTGAAAATATGAAGTTGCTCTGGCAATAATTCAAGTGGGAATGTTCCCGCACTTGTTACTAATTGGAAAATCAAAATTAAGATTGCAATGAAGCGACCTGGATCCCCCAATATTGACACAAGCATTTGAACTAAAGCTAAAAACGTAAAGCTTGTTAAAATCGTTGTAATAATAAATTGAGGCATGCTTCCAACTTCTAAACCTAATACTCCTACAACAATTGCAATCGTAATAATTGATTGAATGATCCCTACGACCGCTAATACAGACACCTTACTCACAAACCAGCTTGCACCGTTTTTTGGAATAATGGCTGGCTCGACTAATGGGAAAACAATTGAGATTAATAGCGCACCTACGAATAGACCCAATGAAATAAAGTAAGGAGCAAACCCTGTTCCGTAGTTTGGTACATGGTTAACCGCTGTTTTTTCAACTTCCACTGGTGAACCGACCATATTATACGTATCTTCTGTCGGATTAATATCTATCTGACTACTTGCTTCTGTTAAATTTTCCGTTAACGTCGCTGTTCCATCTGCTAAATCTTTTGTACCATCCACTAAAGATGAAGATCCTTCTGCTAATTCGCCCGATTTTTCTACTAATAACGATGTACCGTCATTTAATTTATTCGAACCTGTTGCGAGTGTATTAAGTCCAGATGCAAGTTCATTTGCTCCTTGTGACGCATCGCCAGCACCTTGGCTTAACTGTTGTAATTTTTCCGCTAAAGTTGAATTCCCTGCTGCTAAAGAATTTGCCCCTTCAAGCAATTGTGAAGAATTGTTTGTAAGCTCTTCAACACCTGCTGCAAGTTGCTTTTGACCCTCATTTAGTTTTTCTGCACCTTCGCTAAGTGCTGTAATTTTATCATCAAGTCCATTTGTCCCCGTATGAAGTTGGTTTAATCCACCACTCACTTGCGAACTACCTGCTTGTAATTGGGCTAAAGTCGTTTTTAATGCCGCTTGACTTTCTTCTGGTAATGATGGAATAACCGCTTGTAGCTGCTGCTCTAATTGATTAATACCACCTGTAATATTTGCAGAACCGTCCGCTAATGCTTGTATTTTATCATCCATATTGGCAGTTCCTTGAGATAATGCTGCTAAATTAGAAGATAGGCTTGCCTGACCTGTTGTAAGCTCTTTTTGTCCACTTGCAACTTGATCAACACCAGTAACATATTTGTTAAGCCCTTGATGTAATGCCTCTGCACCTTGTGATGCGGTTGTTGCACCTGCTGCAAGCTGATTACTACCATCTGCAATTTTTGCCACACCAGTTGCTAATTCATTTGCCCCTGTTGCTGCTTTTTGTGCACCTTCCGTTAATTCAGTCGAACCATCCGATAATTCAATCGTGCTTGAAGCTAATTGTTCTAAATACCCTTTTAAATCATCTGCACCGTCGACAATTTTTTGTGCACCTTCATCCAATTGACCTGCACCATCTGCCGCTTCAGTATAACCATCACCTAAAGTTGTAATGGAATTGAATAATTCTTCAGCAAACGTCGCAGAAACTTGTGCATTTACTTCTGCTTTAATCATTTCCATTGCTGATTCCCCAATTTGAGCACTTAGGAAGTTAAAGCCCTCATTTGGAATGTATTCAATTTTTAACTTTTGAGGTGAATCATCTAATAACGTTGTCACATGCTGTGAAAAGTTTTCTGGAATTTTAATTAAAATATAATATTTCCGATCTTTTAATGCGTTTTCTGCATCTGATTGATCGATTTCTTCAAATTTAAATTGCTTACTTTTTACAAGGTTTTCAACGAGTTCATCGCCGACTTGTAGCGACTCACCCTCCATCGTAGCACCTTTATCTTCGTTAACAATTGCCACTGGTAGGCTTTCTAAATTGGCATATGGATCCCAAAACGCCCATAAAAACATTCCCGCGTAAAGCACTGGAACGAATAATACAGCAATTGTTGCCACGAGCATTTTTCGAGTTTTAAGTAATTTTAACCACTCTGCTTTAATCATTTATTCTCCTCCATTTAGTACTTGTTGACCAAAAACGTCATCTGGTCAAACTAGTGAAAAAAAATTCAATTACACCACGGCGTAATTGCGTCTTTTTAATATCCCCAAGTGGTTTATTTTTTTGCTAAACCACGGAATATTGTTTCTTTAAATAAAGCTAATATATCCTCTTCTTTTATTGGTTCTTCATGCGTCGATTGCCAGTCTACGATGAAAGCAAGATAGGTTTTAAATAGCATATAAGAAACATGTTCTTTATTGCATTCTATTATTTCATCCTTTTCAATCCCAATTTGAATTCGGGCAGAAATATAAGAAATAATTTCTCGTTCAATTTCTAAAAGCATCTGTTTTACTGCCGGCGTTCGTAGTTCTTTTTCCTCTTCTACGAGTTTGGCAAATAATAAATGGCGTTCTCTAAATTGAAGCATTTTCATTAATGAAGTATGAGCATTGTGCATAAAACTCGCATTGGAGTCAATCGATTTATCTGTTTCACTCTTCATTTCATCAATTAAATTGAGTACTACTTCTTGGAAAAGTTCTTCTTTATTTGCGAAAAACGTGTAAACCGTTCCCTTTCCAACATTCGCAATTTTAGCAACTTGCTCAATTGTCGTTGCTTTATAACCAAATAACGTGAAAGATTTCGTTGCAGACTGTAAAATTTCTTGACGTCGATCCACTTACCCACCTCCATAAATAATAAATAAACGAGAATGACCAGAAAACCATTTCGGTCATCTGGTCATTATTATACACCGATTTTATTGAATTGCAATTATTAATGATTATCTTTTTTCTCTGAATCCTTATTTTCGTCGTGCCCAGCTCCATGGTCCATTGAACTAGAGCTTCCATCCTCTAAAACTTTACTCATATCCGGGTTCCCAACTACTAACTCTTGCTTTGGCATCACATGTAATCCGCGCGCTGTTGTGTGGGCAAACATATAGTACACACCGTCCTGATCAAATGTATAATCGACCGCATAAACCCCGTCTTCTGTAAGTTTTCCGTCTATCATTTGACCGTCCTCGCGTAAGCCCGATTCCCACACTTCAAATTTTACTTCCTCAGCATCATCTACCGCTTCATCGCCTTGTGTAACACGTGCAGCAAGCTGAATTGTTTCGTTTACATTTAAATGCTCCGGTGTTTGAATTTCAACAACAACTTCCACTGGCATTACACCATTATCTAATGTATCTACTTCTGGTTCTTCGCCTCCACAGCCAAATAATAATACCGGAATTGCTACTAAACTATACATCCATTTTTTCATTATGATTCCTCCATTATTGGGAGCGTAATAATTACGTCCGTTCCTTTTGCTAATGTACTTTCAATTTTTAGTTTGCCATGATGTTGTTTAACAATTTGTTCGACAATGGATAAACCTAAGCCACTGCCTCCATCCGATCGACTCCGCGCTTTATTGACACGATAAAAACGTTCTGTAATATGTGGTAAATCTTCGGCTGGAATACCAATTCCACTATCAGTTACCGTAATGACTGCATCACTTCCAATTTCTTTAGAATGGATTAAAATAGCCGCGTTTTCCTGAGAGTAACGTACTGCATTTTCGATAACATTAATAAAAACTTGCTTTATTTTTTCTTCATCACCCATGACAATCAATTCTTCTTCAAGGCTTTGTTCAATTTGAATACGTTTAGCTATTGCCTGATTTTGTAGCAATGACACTGCATCCCGTATCGTTTCAGCTAGCACAAGTGGCTCAGTTTCAGATAACGGGATTTTTTCATCTTTTCTTGCAAGCTGCATCAACTCATTTGTTAATCGCTCCATTCGAGCAGATTCACGTGCAATGAGCCCAATCGCTTCATCTCTTTTTTGATCTGATATATACCCATTTTGAATTGCTTCACTATATCCCTTTACATAGCTAATTGGTGTACGCAACTCATGTGATACCGTTGCAAGGAATGACTTTTGTGCTTCATCTTCCCGTTGAATGGATTGGGCCATCTGATTAAAGGCGGTGGAAAGTGTGCCGATTTCATCCTTTGATGTCACATCAACTCTTGTTGCGTACTCTCCTTGGGCCATGTGATTCACTGCCTGTTGTAAATTAGCTAATGGCCGTAAAATTTTTCGCATTCCTTGGTACACAAAAAATGTCGCAACTAATAAAAACATTACCGCGCCCGTTATAAGCAGCACTACTTCTTCTTTAGCCAATTCCGAAATCTTTGCTAACGGATAATATAAATAAATAATTCCTTCCAAACGATTTTGGTCGGTAAATGGCAAGATGACTGAAATAATTTGGCGTTCAAAACGTTTTTCAAAACCAATTTTTATTACAGCATTTCCTGCTATTAGTTGCTGACGTTCTGCCGGTCCAATTAACGCATCATAATCAACATCAAACGGGACACACGCACTCAGCTCACGTGGATTTCTCACCGCAAAAATAGGAATATTTGAATAGGCGGCGTAATTGTCAATCGCATCAATTAGTTCGTCCGTTACTTTTCCACCTTTATACATCGTTTGCAGCTTTTCGCCGACTTCTACCATCTTTATCTTCGTATCTTCAACATAAAAGTGTTCATAAAGAAAGTCTGTAAATATGTACATGAAAACAACCGTCGCACTTAAAAATAATACAATTAGCAGCCAAATTTTCGAGGACAACTTTTTCATGTCGTTTTTTCAAAGCGGTACCCAATTCCCCACACAGTTTGAATGTACTCGCTTGCTGCTTTCGATTTTTTCCCTAGCTTGATACGCAATGTTTTAATATGGGTATCTACTGTACGTGTTCCACCCGCGTAATTCAGTTCCCATATTCGTTCCAATAGCTGCTCACGCGAATACACGGTATTTGGATTTTGCATAAATAAATGCAGCAACTCGAATTCCTTTAAAGTGAGCGACACCACATCATCATCAATGAATACTTTTCGAGAAATCTCATCCATTTTGATCACACCACATTGCAAAAAGTTCGCTTCCACCTGCTGAGTGGCAATGCCTGTTCTTCGTAATACCGCTTGAATTCGTGCTATTAATTCATTCGCCGTAAAGGGCTTGACGATGTAATCATCACCGCCAATAGTTAGCCCTTTTACTTTATCCTCATTTGCATCGCGTGCTGTTAAAAATATTACGGGAACTTGACATATTGCTTGAATCGCTTCACATACAACAAATCCATCTTCCCCTGGCATCATCACATCGAGCAATACTAAATCAACTTGCTGCTTTGTCAGGATATGATACGCTTCTGTCCCATTCGCAGCCATTTTTATCGTGTAGCCTGATTGGGATAGTACAATGTCAATTAGCTGCCTCATATTTTCTTCATCATCTACAATTAATATTGTTACCATCCGCTATCCCTCCCTCACAAGCAAGTGAAATGGTCCTTTTTCTGTATGGACCTTTTTTTGAATTCTTCTATTATTAATAAAATAAATCGAATGATCGTCATAGCCTGCTACAACGAGTGAATCTTTAAAATGCGCTACGGCAAACGGATTCGCACCAATTTCAAGCTGCCATTCAATTATTCCATCCGTATTCACAACGTACAATATATTTTCACCATGACTAACAACAGCAATTTCATCATCCCTTTGTGAAAAGCCAACTGGCATTAACGGCATTAGTATTTCTTTTATTTTTTCACCTGTAGATTGTGCATAAATATCGACGGTTTTATTGGGGCTATTTCCTTCACCATGTCCACCAACCCATAGTTCATCTCGTCCAGTAGGAATGACCAGGCCATGCGATGATTTTGGTATCACCCATTCGTCTAAGATGGCCATTGTTTCAGTAGAAATAACTGAAAGAATCGTGTCTTTGTAATTGATCACATACAGCTTACCATCACTCACCAACATTGACATTGGATAATTATGAAGCTTTACTGTATGCTGCAATTCCCCTTTCATCGTGTAACTTGTAAGTTCATTCGTTTTACTATTCGTTATAAATATCTTTTCAGTTTGCGCATCAAAATAGGCGTTCGTTACACCTAATCCTGTACTGATTTCTTTCAAAAGCTTCCCAGTAGAAAGCTCATATAAATCGGCATCTTTCAGTTGATGGCCGTACAATAAAATGGCATCTTTTCCAACTAATATGGCACCTGTATACGCTTTTTCTAAAGGCCACAAAGCAATTTCATTCGCTGATTGATCAAAAAATGTAATTGATGGCTCTATTATATTAACCGATGCGACGAATGATTGATGTGGGTCAATACGTTCGAAACGGTCATCTGAACAACCAGTAAGTATAAATACAAATAGAGAAAACAAAATGAAATGAGTTCGTTTCATATTTCGCCACCTCGCTATTAAGCGTACTAAATAATTGTGAAATTTGCATGAAAGGCGTGAGATAAAATTGTGAACAAATTAGGCTGCACGATGAAACTTAAAAAAATGCTGTACTAAAAGAGTTTGTCCTTTAGTACAGCATTTTCATTCGAAATTATCTTCAATCAGCAAATATTCTCTCACCTCTATAGGTGGCGAGATGAATGCAAGTATAGCCTTTTTAGTGAACATCCCACCGCCGGCTAAATAGGGGCACTCTGGCAAAGAACGTCGCGTCCTGCTGCAACACCAGGATGACCTGCATCGTGCTGGCCCAAGCAAAATTAAAATTATGGCACAATTGATTTGAAAGTAGGAATTACGGAGTGACCGGTGATTCAAAAAGTTCTTGAATGACTTTGTCCGCCGCTCGTTTTCCCTGCGCAACACAATCGGGCACACTAATCCCTTTGTACGAACTCCCTACAAGATGAATTTTTGGATATTCCTTATGAAATTGCTCGTCCATTTTTTTCATGCGTGCCTCATGACCAATCGTATATTGCGGCATAGATTCTTTCCAACGTGCAACTACCGTAAAAATGGGCGAACTCGTTAATCCAACAGCATTTCGTAAATCTTGCAAGACAATTTTCTCAATCTCACTGTCCGAAAGCTCTACAATGGACTCGTCCCCTACACGCCCTATATAAACACGCAAAGAATCATAATCTTCTGGCGCAACATCATCCCATTTACGATTATTCCACGTACAAGTCGTAATGGCAAAATCACTATTTCGGGAAACAAAGAAATTTAACGTATCTGCATGCTTTTTCATTTGCCCTTTTTTAAATGCCATCGTCACCGTTGCAATCGTTGCATAGTTCATATTCGGGATTTGTTGGATTGCCTCTGAATCACTAAATATTTTTTTCGTCACATTAAACGGGGTTGTGACAACGACCATATCTGCTTGAATTGGTGAACCACTATTTAAATTAACTTGATATGTGCTATCTGGTAATTTTTCAATGGCATCGACTTTGATTCCTTTTAAAATTGATTGATCAGCCAATTCTTTTTCTAATGTTTCCACTAATGTTTCGAGTCCATTTTTAAATGTCTCATAATGCAGTTCACCATGTGTATCATCTAACGCATAAATTCCTCGTCCTGTCTTTTTCATCCCTAAAAGTAAACTACGATAATCTTTCTCTAACTGGTAAAATTGCGGGAACATTGAGTGCATGCTTAAATGATCGACGTCTCCTGCAAAGGTACCTGCAAGTACAGGCTCTACTAAATTTTCTACAACCTCTTGACCAAAACGTCGTCGGAAAAATTCACTTATTGGTTCATCCGCTTCATGAGGGAGTTTCGGTAAAAACAAATCTCCTGCCGCACGAATCTTACCACTTAAAGAAAGGACACTCGATGTCATAAACGAGGAAATATCAGGTGACCCCCCGAGCAATAAATTACTCGGGATGGGATGAAGTTCGCTACCAATCGCAATGAATGTTCGACCATTTTTATTTTGAATCATTTCATGTTCGATATTTAAATCACGTGCCAAATCGCGGACACTGCTACTTGTATCAAAAAACGATTCGGGGCCACGTTCGATAATAAACCCATCTTTTCGTACTGTATGGATTTTTCCTCCTAAACGTAGAGATGCTTCACTTAATACTACGTCTAAAGGTAAATTTTGCGCCTTCGCTTTTTGCTGTAAATAGAATGCCGTCGTTAAGCCTGTGATTCCACCGCCAACGATAACAACCTTTCGTCTTTTTAATGTCACCTTCATCATCACTCTCTATATTAATTCACTAGTTTTTTGTTTATCGCATCCACCATCGCATCGATAAATAACGGATGCGTATTTGGCATCGTTGGACGATAATAGCTAGCACCGATTTCATTACAAACTAATTTACACTCAAAATCGTTATCATAAAGAACTTCTAAATGCTCTGTTACGAAACCGACTGGTGTGTAAATAAATGCTTTATACCCTTTTTGTTCAAATAATTCTCTCGTTAAATCTTGTACATCCGGTCCTAACCATGGCTCTGGTGTTTGACCAGCTGATTGCCAACCAACGACAACATTTTCAATTGCGGAGGCTTGTTCGATTAAATTTGCCGTTTCAACTAATTGTTGTTCATACGGGTCACCAGCTAATTTGATTTTTTCTGGTAATGAGTGATTCGAAACAATTAGACAGCAGTTTGTCCGTTCTTCATCTGACATTTTAGCTAGCTCACCATTAACGGCTTGCTTCCAAAACTCGATAAATTTAGGTTCATCATACCATGCTTCCACAGAAGTAATCTTTAAAGTGCCACCTAATTTTTCAGCAGCTTCTATTGCTCGGCCATTATATGATTTAACTGAAAATGTCGAGAAATGAGGTGCTAAAACAATGGAGATCGCCTCTGTAATTCCTTCGTTTACCATTGCCTCTACTGCATCTTCTACGAAAGGCTCGATATGTTTTAATCCAATAAACACTTTATATTCAACTTCATCTTGTACCTCGTTTAAACGTGCGCCTAACGCTTCCGCTTGTGCAACGGTCATTTTAGCAAGTGGCGAAATTCCACCAATGGCACGGTAGCGCGCTGCTAAATCATCAATATGTTCTTGAGACGGTTTGCGACCGTGACGAATATGTGTATAATAACGTTCGATATCTTCTTCTTTATACGGCGTACCGTATGCCATTACTAATAAACCACGTACTTGTTTCATGCCTTTTCACCTCTATAAAGTTTTAAACGACCTTTGATAAATCGATCAATTAACCGCGCTTCGCAATTTGTTCGCGACTATATTCATGCACAAAAGTCGTTAAGCGTTTTAATACAGCTGGACTTACTTCTGGGAATACTCCATGGCCTAGGTTGAAAATATGTCCGCCTTCATGTGCTAATCCTTGATCCACAATATCTTTCGCACGAGCTTCTAATACGTTCCAATCTGAAATCAGTAATGTCGGATCTAAGTTACCTTGTACAGCTTTGGTTACACCACGCGCTCCCGCTTCACGAATTGGTAAACGCCAATCTAAACCAACAACATCAATCGGTAAATCATGCCATTCATTCACTAAATGAGATGCACCTACTCCAAATTGAATTAACGGTACATTTAATTTTCGTAGCTCACCAAAAATACGAGTCATCGTAGGCTTTATAAAAATGCGATAATCATCAACATTCAATGCACCTACCCATGAGTCAAAAATTTGAATGGCTTTTGCACCTGCTTCTACTTGAGCTGTAATATCCGCAATTATCATGTCTGCTAACTTGTCCATTAATGCAAACCAAGCTTTTGGCTCAGATACCATAAAGGATTTCGTTTTTGCGTAACTACGACTAGGACCGCCTTCAATCATGTAGCTCGCTAATGTAAATGGTGCACCACCAAAGCCAATTAACGGTACATTCAGTTGTTCTTGCGTAAGCATTTTAATCGTTTCCAGAACATAAGGTGTATGTTCTTTTGCGTTAAATTCACCCAGCTTCTCAACATCTGCAACTGTACGAATTGGATTTGAAATAACCGGACCAATTCCCGCTTGTATTTTCACATCAACACCAATACCAGGTAATGGTGTCACAATATCTTTATATAAAATCGCTGCATCTACATCATATTGTTCAACAGGTAGACGTGTGACATAAGCACATAGCTCAGGTTGCATCGTAATTTCTTCCAATGAATATTTTGCTTTGATTTCACGATATTCTGGCTGTGAACGACCTGCTTGGCGCATAAACCAAACCGGAGTATGTTCTACTTCCTCCCCGCGAGCAGCACGTAATAACGTATCATTAAATTTAGTCATAAACTCATCCAAACCCCTTCAGATTTATAATTTAATTTTCTTTCTCTATAATGTCAGTGATATCCATTATCGACTATAAACTGTTCGTTTAGTATTGTATAGTTTTCTCATACAAATGTCATAAAATTGTTCTTTCTAACCCCCTCTTTTTGACAAATAGGTTGAACTTCAATATAAATGGAACTATTAGAGCAAAAGGAGGTTGTCATATTGAATTTTTATATCACATCTGGAACACCTGATTTTATGGAAAAATTAATTGCTAAAAATCACAAAGAATCCCTCATTTTATTACATGGAAATGGGAATTCAGTTGTCCTTCATGAAAGTCCCAAAAAATCTTTTTTTGCCGTCCCACGTAATTTTGAGGTGCTGGATCAAAAAGGGCAATTCGAACAAAAAGGTTATTTTACTTTTTACAATATGCCGATTTTGTCAGATGGTCGACCTGTTTTCGAGAACGCAGTATCGGATGTCATTACGTCGCTGAAAACAGATAGTACGGTCATCGCCTATCGTTTTTTACGTCCAATTAAAGCCGATACGTATTTGCTCATCATCCAGTGGGTAGGTCCTGCGTCATTTGATGTTTGGAAAAATGGCCAAAATTATAAAGCGAAAATCGCACCTATTTTAGAAGGGAAAGCTTCGGTCATCCAATCCATGTTCGACACGTCATTTTATATGACGACTTACAGCGCTACACCAAAAGATTAGCGCTGCGAATGTATGCTTTTTATTATGGATTCTGATAATCTTCTGTAGAAGTAATTTTTCTAATACGGATTCTAAAAAAGTGCCTGCATGTTTTGTCTGGCTAAGCACATGAGCCTCACAGCTTTGTGCAAGGCCAGCCTTTATAAAATGTATCCTAATGGAGCTTTCTGAATTTATTGCGCCGCTACCGTGGGAAGCAGTGAATTCTTAGGTAGATTCCCCTTACATTGACTTACATTTTTTATTGCAAGGACAGATTTTGGTATTGACCCCGAATTTCATATGTATAAAAAGCTACGATTGAGTTTCGTAGCTTTTTTATATAAAATTAGTATTTACAGAATATTTAGATATACAAAGTTTTTAAGGAGGGTTGTTACTTGCATATACAGCTTCAAATATTTATTGCTTTTTTCAGATCTGGAATTTTAGGTTTCGGTGGTGGTCCAACGACGATTCCGCTCGTACATAAGGAAGTCGTAACGAAATTTGAATGGATGACGGATGAAGAGTTTTCAGATGTCATTTCTATTGGCAATACATTACCTGGACCAGTTGCTACTAAAATGGCTGGCTATATCGGCTATAGAATTGGTGGGTGGCTTGGACTCGCTACCGCATTGATTGCAACTGTACTGCCTACTGTTGTTCTCATGATTATTTTGCTCGGCTCGTTAAATCAATTTAACGACTCCAAATTTGTTAATGGCATGACTAATGGTGTTATTCCGATTGTAGCGGTCATGATGGGTGCTCTCACTTGGGACTTTATGAAAAAAGCAAAAACTTCCCTCGGCATAAAAATTGCGGGCTTAATTTTTATTGTGAGCTTTGTCGCGATGGTTCCACTGAATATTCACCCAGGAATTGTCATTTCCATTTTACTTATTTTAGCTTTCGCATTACCTGTTAAAGGAGAAAAAGCATCATGACGTATTTCCATTTATTTTTAGCTTTTTTCTTCCCAAATATACTGGGATATGGTGGAGGACCATCTGCCATCCCTTTAATTGAGCACGAAGTTGTTACAAAATATGGCTGGATGACAAATTCAGAGTTTAGTGAATTATTAGCACTGGCTAATTCTTTACCTGGTCCAATAGCAACTAAAATGGCTGGCTATATTGGTTATTCTGTTGCAGGTGTTACAGGTAGTATTATTGCGCTCTTTGCGACGATTGCCCCTTCTCTAATTTTAATGCTTGTTTTATTAAATCTATTATATAAATATCGGCATTCTACTCGTGTAAAGCGCCTATCAAGCTTTGTATTACCGGCGATCGCTGTCCTGTTATTGACGCTTACGTTTGATTTTTTGAAAACATCATATAATTTAAACAATATCATCCCCACGGTGTTATTAGTTATTGGTAGTTATTTTGCATTAGAGAAATATAAAATTCACCCTGCTTTTGTTATTGTTACTGGGCTACTTATTGGTGGGTTTTTTCTTTAAATTTGATAAAAGTGAATTCTAATTCTAATAAAGTATGTCCTTATTAGGCTAGCTAAGCACATGAGCCGCACAGGTTTGTAGCACAAATCTGTACGGCTCATGTGCTCCGTGCAAGGCCAGGCCAACACGATGTTAATCACTCAGGCGTTGCTACAAGACGTGGCGGGTTTAGCCTGAATTCCTCTGTATACGCTTAGGCTTCTAGCTTTCTGGATTGATAGCGCCGCTTCCAGTGCAAGACGGCGTTTTCTTATGGGATTGCACTTTGGACCGTTGTCAATTTACACTTTTATGAAATCCCCCTTCCTCAACTTATGATGATAATTTCAACGGAGTTACAAGGAAAAAACATATGTTAAGGAAGAAAAACTTAAATTTATTTCTATATTTACTAAAATTTTAATGACGATAAATATATAAATGGAACTTATGAATCCTACATAAAAATGGGAACCCCCTCAAGCTTAGCTGATAACACTTTGTAAGAATGCAAGTTGATTGGATTTAAGGGGCGACGTTGCGGACATCGCAAAAGAAATGATGAATTTCACGAAAGCGAGTATTTTAATGCAAGCAAGCCAATATGCGATGCAGTTGCATATGCAGCAAGCCGATTTTATTTTACAGCTACTCAATACAGGCATTCGAAAAAAGAGCCATTAGCATTTTGGCACTGACTACCCTTTTTGAGACAAGAATAAAACACCCTATTATGCAGCCAATTGACGGTATTGAACCGGCGATTGGCTGTTTAGTTTCGTTTGAATACGGATATTATTATAATAAGTAATGTATTCTTCGACAATCTGTATCACACGTGCATTCGTTGTGCGATAGATATCGTCGAGATAGAACGTTTCAGACTTTAGCGTGGAATGAAACGATTCGATTGGGGAATTATCAGCTGGCGTGCCTTTGCGGGACATGCTCATGGTAATTCCTTTTTCTTTGGCTGCTTTTTGATAAGCATAGGATGTATAAACGGAGCCTTGGTCACTATGCAGAATGCATCCTTCTGGTAGCTTAGGCAATTGATAGAGCGTATCCAACACAAAATCTGTGTCTTGTTTGATACCAGTAGTTTGTGCCACAATTTCGCCATTGTAGACATCGAGAATACTAGAAAGATACATCATCGATTGACCAAAAGGCAAGTACGTAATATCCGTGACTAGCTTCTCCATGGGCTTAGATGCTGTAAAATTGCGTGCTAATAAATTCGGTGCGACGTATGCTGGCTGCCCGGTACGCTTCCGTTTCTTCACCTTTACTTTACATTGCCAACCATATTTTTGCATAACACGCTGCACAGTCTTCCTACAAACTCCTGGGTACAGATTAGCAACCTTTCGATAACCATATCGAAATTTATTCTGTTTGCACAAGTCGCCAATCTGCTGATCTCGAATCTCCTTTTGTGTGGATTGATCCACATCCTTTCTCCAACGATAGTATGACGAGCGACCTAAGCCTAAATGACGACAGATTTCACCAATTGGCATAACATCTTTTAATTCTTCAACTAATTGAAGTACTACTTTTGGCGCCACTTCCCTTCCAATTCCGCGTACTTTTTTAAAACTTCAATCTGTTGTTTCAACTCCAGATTCTCTGCCTGTAGCTTGGCTGTCTCGCTTTCAAATTCCGGTCCTTTGCCGAAGGCATATTGTTTACCAACTGGTTGTTTAAGACGGTGCATTTCACCATTTCGATACCAATGCATCCATCGCTTCAACTGCGTATAGTTTCGAATGTCCAATTCTTCCATTACTTCTTTTACCGGTACGTTAGCCATTCGCATTTCAATTGCCTTCATTTTCACTTCTACTGGATAACTGACTCTTGTTCCCATAGAAAAACACCTCCACATTGATTATTTCAGGTTTAAGCCCCCGTTATTCAATGAAAGGTGTTTTTATTTGTCTCATGTTATTAGGTCAGTGCCTTTTTTTGCTAACGGCTCTCTTTTTATTTTGATAATCTAATTGTTAGCTCACTTACTAGCAATATAACAATCGGGATTATAAAAAATTGCGGTTGCATCATTGCACAAACCGTTACGATGACAGCCTGTTTCACAGCGAGTAATCGAAGCAATTTCGTAACTGCTTGATTTCTTGTTTCCCGCGGGACTGGATACAGCATATCCATACGGAATTCCCCTGCCGATAACAATGCATATTTTAATTGCAAAGTCGTGGCAAATGCTAAAGCTCCAGCGACAATCCATGTTACAAATGGAATGTTAACAAACATCGCAATAATCGCTGAAATGGCTGTCAAACGAACCCATAAATAAAAGTGGTCATCTGTTCGAATAAATGTACGGAATACAAGATAAGCTTGTGTATTTCCCTTTTTATATGGAATCCATTTATACGCAATATCCAGCCAAGCTCTTCGCTTAATAGACCCTTTCAAATGTGGAACTTCTGTAAAGTAATTTGCAAAGCGATAAAAGCGCAACATTCGATTTTGCTCAAGCTTAATAAAATGCTCATAAGGCACAGGTTGATTTTTCATTTTTTTATGCAATGTACCAACGTAATATGCGAGCATAATTAAAAACACAATGGCAAAAATGCCATCTGTCAAAACCGTTTGAATTGCTAAAATAGATATAACCGCTCGAACAATTCGGTCCATCAAAATAGCTTGTCCGCGGTTCACATAACGATACGCAAATTCACTTCGGACATTTAAAAATTTCAACAAAGCAACGAACAATACCCCTAGCCAAATTTGCGACATTGTTAATTCAGTAACTTCTTTTAATAATGGAATCGTTACGATATATACAACTGCTGGTGCTAATAATTGTGACCAAAACGTCCAATTTTTCGCCCTTTTAAAATACTGTGGCATTTGTGATTCAAGCGGTAATAAATACACTTGATCCGGTTCTTTTAATAATGTTATAGGACGGCTCAGTGCAAGCATACAGCCAACAAGGATCGCCACTAGCCACTCAGCAGGAAAATCATTTTGCACAACTTTTAGCCATTCGCTATATTGATAGCCCCCTGCGCCAATTATAAAGACAAAGACAATCGCAATATGCCCCGTAAATACGAAACGCATATACTTCATAACTTCGCCTATATAATGCTCAAACCGCTTCGTCCAAACACTATGCATGCTGTTCATTGTCTTGCTCCTTAGTCATCGCAATATATAAATCATCAAGGGTTGCAGTAGGCATTTGAAATGCTTTACGTAAATCGTCCATCGTACCTTGTGCACGAACACGTCCCTCATGAAGTAAAATAATGCGGTCACAATGCTTTTCTGCTGTCGATAAAATATGCGTCGACATTAAAATAGCGGCCCCAGCACGTTTTTTCGCGTCCATTTGATCTAACAACGATTGAATGCCAAGCGGATCAAGTCCGACAAATGGTTCATCAATAATGTACAGACTCGGATTGACTAAAAACGCACACATAATCATCACTTTTTGACGCATACCTTTTGAAAAATGCGATGGGAACCAGTTTAATCGTTTTTCCATACGGAACTCTTTCAGCAGTACCTCAGATCGTTCGGCTAATGTCTTTTCATCTAAACCGTAAGCCATTGCTGTCAATTCTAGGTGCTCTTTTAATGTTAATTCTTCATACAATACGGGCGTTTCAGGAATATAAGAAAAACTCGAACGGTATTTATCCATGTTTTCCTTTAGTGTCACACCATTTAAACGAATTTCGCCTGCTCGCGGCAATAATGTACCGATAATATGTTTAATCGTCGTACTTTTCCCCGCTCCGTTTAAACCAATTAATCCAACCAATTCCCCTTTGTTCATTTCAAAAGATAAATCTTGAATTACAGGCTTACGCGTATATCCACCTGTTACATTTTGTACGTGTAAAATTGTCACAGTCGTCACTCCTCTTTATATAATGTAGTTTATCAAAAAAGCCACAAATATTCAGTTCACATATGGTAAAATAGAGAAAATCTTTCTTAAAAGGAGTCGAGCTCGATGAGTGATTGCCTATTTTGTAAAATTATTAACGGTCAAATACCAAGCTTAAAAGTATATGAAGATGATCATGTATACGCGTTCATGGACATTATGCCATTAACGAAGGGCCACACATTATTAATTCCTAAAACGCACTGCAAAGATTTATTTGAAATGCCTGAAGAAGTGGCTCGTAATTTATATGCAGCGGCACCAAAAGTCGCCAATGCTATTAAAGCAGCGTTTAACCCAACTGGCATGAATACTATGAACAATAATGGTGAATCAGCTGGACAAACCGTATTCCATTACCATCTGCATCTCATTCCACGCTATGATGAAAAAGATGGTTTAAAAGTAGAATGGAATAGTAGACAAGCTGAATTCCCTACTGAAATTTTAACAGAAATTGCTGGGCAAATTAGAGAAAATTTATAAATTCTAGACTTTACTAGTTTCTTAATAGGATTACAAATATCATCCTATTGCAATTTTCATAGTTTTTGCGTACAATCATGAATAAGTTTTCGCTAATGGCAATGAGTGCACATTAGGAGAACCAAATTAGCTTAGAAAAGTTAGAGGAGACGAGACAGATGAATACAAAAAATTTAGTTTTAATGGCGCTTTTAATTGGAATTGGGACGGCACTATATGTTGTGATCCCAGGATTCGTACAAGGCATGAAACCAGATTTCATTTTGACGATGATGTTTATTGGGATTTTACTTTTCCCAACACTTAAGGAAACTTTCTTACTCGGATTAAGTGCTGGCGTTCTTTCGGGACTATTTACTACTTTCCCTGCTGGGTTCTTACCGAATATTATTGATAAATCCGTAACAGCATTTGTATTTTTAGCAATAGTATTAGTGCTTAAAAAGCTGACTACAAATATGGTCGTAACAACGATTTCTGTTGGAATTGGTACATTAATTTCAGGCACAATTTTCTTATCTGTTGCATTATTTGCAATGGGGACAGATGTAGGTGCGCCTTTCTTAATTTTATTTTCAAGTGTTGTATTACCAGCAGTTGCATTCAACGCTGGGGCGTTTATTGTCATTTACCCTATCATCCAAAAATTAGTGAAGCGTTCAAACTTCAAAACTTCTTTATCAAATGCATAATTATTGAAGCTACGTAGCTATAAATTAATAGCTACGTAGCTTCTTTTTCATTTGCTCATTTCATGGTTTAATATAAGTAGTTTATGGAAATTAATTAAGGTAAATGTCCAAATTAATAGGAAAGGAAGAATCATAATGAATACAAAAACATTTTTAATCGGTTTGTCTGCTGGATTAGTTGGAGGAGCGGCGGCTATATTATTATCCACTCCCCAATCTGGTACACAGCTTCGCCAAAATATCACAACGAATTTAGCAAGCGCAAAATTAAAACTATCCGATCTAACATCTGAAATTATCAATGTGAAAAAATCGCTAACAACACTCACTTCAGAAGCACAAAATAACATGCCTAGTATAATAAATGATTTAAAGGTAAGTCTGACCGAGTTCAAACAAGAAATCGAACCAGAAACATTAACTTTAAAACAAGAAATTGAGAAATTACAGAATTCTATTAGTGAAATCGAGAAAATTATCCCTTCAGACAAAAATGAACCTCAGTCAGACGTATTGAATTCATAGGTAATAAAACCTACTATTTTTTACTTTTTATTCAAATTAAATAACTATAATATCTTTTTTTAACATTTTTTAGCCAATTGTTAATTATTTAATTTTTCTAACTTTAAACTTTATTCTTTTATTGCTATAATATTTTCAAAACATATAATGAAAGAAGAAGGTGATTGCTTTGTCTGATGAATTATACACACAGAAAGAGGCTATGTTATATAGCCAACGTATTGCACAGTTATCTAAAGCTCTTTGGAAAGCTGTTGAAAAGGATTGGCAAACATGGATTAAGCCTTTCGATTTAAATATTAATGAACATCATATTTTATGGATTTCATATCATTTAAAAGGTGCCTCCATTTCTGATGTTGCTAAATTCGGAGTCATGCATGTATCGACTGCTTTCAACTTTTCAAAAAAATTAGAAGAGCGTGGTTTATTAACATTTTCAAAGCGTGATGATGATAAACGTAATACTTACGTAGAGCTTACACCTAAAGGCTCTGAGCTGATTTTACGTATGTATGAACATTACCATGATACAGAACATTCGATATTAGAAGGTTCATTACCTTTAAAAGAGATTTACGGGAGATTCCCTGAGTTTTTAGATGTCATGGCTGTTATTCGTAATATTTACGGCGAGGATTTTATCGAAATTTTCGAACGCTCCTTCCAAGATTTTAAAGATACCTTTAAAGAAGTGAAACATACTGCCTCTATTTAATGGAAGAGAAAAAGGGTGTATTCATACACTCTTTTTTTCGTTAAGGTAAATTATACGACTGTCTCTACTTTATGTAGTATGATGAGAAAACATACACATGCGTTTACACTAGAATTACTTTTTATTCAGTTTATTACGCAACCTATTAGGAGGATATTCGTGCACTGTTGGAAAACAATTAATATTGAGCGTGATTATGGTACAGCAAGACTATATATATTGTCTTGCATTGTTTTTGTTTTAGTGTTTTGTTTTTCATATATAACTTTAAGCTTTCAATTTATGTCTCGACATGAAGACCATTACTTATGGTTGATCATATTTTTCACCCCATTCATCTATCCTATTCATAAAGCGATTCACTATTTCGTTTTATTTAAATACAGAAACTCGATTGTTTTTAGATTTAAAATACGATACATTTTCATCCCGATTGTTCATATGCAATTGCAACAGAGCATTCCTAAAAAGTTATATATATTTACATTACTTACACCGTTTATTTTATTTAACACCATTCTTTTTATTGGGGGCCTATACATTCCACAATATGCCCATTATTTTAGCTTTTTACTGGCTTTTCATTGTAGTGTTTGTTTAATGGATATTTTATATGTCAAACATTTATTGTCCGCACCAAAGAATGCTATAATTGAGGAAACACCTAGAGGTTATGAAATTCTTGTACCATTAAATTTATAGTTAGTCTTTAATGCAAATTTTTTATTCAAGTTGTAAGGGGGAGGAATAAATTGCTATTACTCATTGTCATTCTATTTTCGATTTTATACTTATTCCAAATTAATCGGATGACAGCTGCTCTTTGTATTCAAAAAGAAATCCCTGAAGAAAAGCAGCCAAAAATATTCCGAACAATCAATGTACTGATTACGATTTTATTGATTAGCCTATATGTAGAAGTATTAATAGCTGTATAATAATCAATTACACCTTGGCTAACTCTTGTCCATATTTTAAATTGTGCTTAGGCCTGCACGATGCAGGTCAGTTAGCCTTTGTCTCATTGATGCGACGAACTTAGGCTAACATCCTAAACTAACTCACATTAAAATCTGTGACATCCGTCGCGGCATTTTTTTCATTCAGCGTTTTTTTCTGAATAAAAATAAAAAAGGTGCACACGCTAAAGCGGGCACCTTTTTTTACTTCTCTCATTTACCAATGTAAATTAAAATGGTCATTCCTCAACTTTTTTCAAATTAATGGAACCAACATACATTTGCTATATCTATCCATTTTTTAGATTAGTAAATAAACGCTGCACCTACGATGATCAATAAAATGAACAATACGACTAATAGTGCAAAGCCTGAGCCAGAACCATTATAGCCTCCGCCACCCATCACGTCACCTCCCATCTATCATCTATCGTATGCACCTTGCTTGGTAAAACTTAGGCCATTACTGTATGCAACCATTTTGTTTTTAATTCGTTTATGTTATAGTAACTAATGCATTCAAAGAAAGTTAGGAGCGTAATAAAAAATGAAAAAATCACTTTTTGCATTAACATTAGCTGCATCAATCGGTTTAGCTGCATGTAGTAATCCTGGCGATGAGGTAATTGTCTCGACAAATGTTGGCGACATTACTCAAGAAGACTTTTACAATCAAATTAAAGATATCGCTGGTGATGAATTATTACAACAAGTAGTAATTGAGAAGATTTTAAACGAGAAATATAAAGTAACTGAAGAAGAAATTGAAAAAGAGTTCAAAGCTGTTAAAGAACAACTTGGCGATGGCTTAGACGCCGCTTTAGCGCAAAGTAATTTAACTGAAGAAGGCTTAAAAACAAATATCCGCTTCAGCCTTTTACAACAAAAAGCAGTTGCTGATGTTGAAGTAACGGATGAAGAAATTCAATCATATTATGACCAAGCTAAACAAGAGTTAAATGCTCGTCATATTTTAGTGGAAGATGAGGCAACAGCTAAAGAAGTTGCTAAAAAATTAAACGCTGGTGAGGATTTTGCTGCAGTAGCAAAAGAATATTCAAAAGACCCAGGTTCAGCTGAAAAAGGCGGCGAATTAGGCTGGTTTACAGTTGGAAAAATGGTTCCTGAATTCAATGACGCTGCTTATGCACTTGAAGTGAATAAAATTAGTGAACCAGTTAAAACACAGCATGGTTTCCACATCATCCAAGTAACTGAGAAGCGCGATGTAAAGGATTTTGGAACTTTAGAAGAGAAGAAAGAAGAAATCCGTGAATCAATCGCAGCTTCTAAAGGCGACTGGGCTACAACATTGGATAAGTTACTTAAAGAAGCAGATATTGAAGTAAAAGATGCTGACTTGAAAAACGCTTTCAAAGACATGAGCGCTGAATAAATTTCACTTCTTTCATCAGCAGTCTCCACCTCTATAGGTGTCGATTTGAATACGGAATTTAGTTTCTAATCCAAATATTAGCTGAGAGAAGTTAAGTCCCTGGCAGATGTCACAGAATCTGATTTGTGCGTACACAAATCAGATTCCGGACGCAATTATGCCTAGGCATAATTGATAAAAAAAAAAGCACAGCAAATATTGCTGTGTCTTTTTTTATGAATTTCTCTTTAGTTTTTCTTCACAAATTCTGATTTTAACTTCATTGCACCGAAACCATCAATTTTACAATCAATGTTGTGATCGCCTTCTACTAGGCGGATGCTCTTCACACGTGTACCAATTTTAAGTGTAGATGAACTACCTTTTACCTTTAAATCTTTAATAACCGTTACAGTGTCACCATCTGCTAATAAATTTCCGTTAGCGTCACGAACTACTAGCCCTTCTTCAATGGCTTCTTCTGTTTGTGACCATTCATGTGCACATTCTGGACAAACGAACATTTGTCCATCTTCATACGTATATTCTGAGCCGCAATTCGGGCAATTTGGTAATTTCTCCATTATCCTAACCTCCACTCAATGATTACTCTATACTGTCATACTTACAAAACGAAAACAAGCCAATGCTGCTTAAGGTACTTATTTCACTCACAACTCATTATGATTAAGCTGTTTTTGGGCTACCACAATATTGGTCACAAAGGCATATTCACAGGAAATGACAGCTTCAGCCTTCGTTCCTCTTCCCTTGCTCAGCCAGCCATAATCCTAACCCTAAAACGACTGCACCTCCCACGATATTTCCAGCAGTGACCGGCACTAAATTATGAATGGCACCGCTAAGGGTGATTGTCTCTCCATGTGGGATAAAAAATGCTAACGTAAACAAAGTCATGTTTGCGATACTGTGCTCAAAGCCCGACATAATAAACGGGAAAATACAACAAAAGATAATCATAATTTTAGCAGCTTCACTTTTTAAGCGGTAAGTGCACCAAACTGCTATACAAACAAGTGTGTTACATAAAATACCTCGAAAAAAAAGTTCCGTCGCAGGGGCAGACATTTTTGCCGTTGTAACTTTTTCGACAAAATTGGCGGTCTCCCCTACTGCCATGCCGGACATAAAAAATAGCCACGCACAAAAAATAGAACCTATAAAATTTCCAACATAACTATATGACCATACATTGATTAAATCCAGTATGCTCGTCCTTTTTTCTAACGTTCCAATAGCCATGACCAAATTATTTCCTGTAAATAAATCCGTTCCACTAAGCGTCACCATACAAAGCGCTACACCAAATGCCAATCCTTGAATAATCTTCATGCTCGGTACATTGGTAGGTGATAGCAATCCTCCAATTACAATGAATGTGATAATGCCAAACCCAATGAATAGGCCCCCATAAAATGCGAGTATTAAAAATCCTAATTTTGACGTACGAACCATTTGTGTTTTTTTCTCAGCTACTGTTGCAATAGCTTGAAATGTTTCAGTCATTTGACCACCTCATAATTACGATGTATTCATCAAAATTATAACAAGATAATCCCATAATGTATGCATTTCATTTCCAGTGTGAAATATATGAATATTCACCTTTTCGCCATTTTTTAAATTATTTTTAAAATTCATAGGATTATTCACTCCCAAAACACGAACATTTCATTTTATATATGTACATAAATTCGTATATTTAACATTCTTTCTTCTCTTTTTTGTGCTTTCTAAAAATACTTTCAAGAATTTTCCCACACATTCATGAAAAGAGTATATTATCAAGGTAGGTAAATATTAATTACACAAGGAGTGTTTCAATTGACATTAACAACTAATCGCGCATATAACTTTAATGCAGGTCCATCTGCATTACCACTTGAAGTATTACAAAAAGCCCAGGCAGAGCTTGTTGATTTTAAAGGTACAGGCATGTCTGTAATGGAGTTAAGCCACCGTAGCGCTACATTTGAAGCGGTACATAACGAGGCAATTGCTCGCTTACGCAAAATTTATGACATTCCAGAAAACTATGAAGTGCTATTCCTACAAGGTGGAGCAAGCCTTCAATTTACAATGATTCCTATGAACTTCCTAACTCAAAATCAAAAAGCCAGCTATATTCAAACAGGGGCTTGGTCAGAAAAAGCTTTCAAAGAAGCAAAATTTTTCGGTACACCGGTTGAAGCAGCTAGTACAAAAGAAAATAATTATAAAAACATACCAACAATTGAAGAAATTCAAGTAGAACAAGATGCAGCATATGTTCACCTAACTTCAAACAATACAATTTTCGGTACACAGTGGAAAGCATTCCCTAAAACGGGTGATGTACCATTAATCGCAGATATGTCTTCTGATATTTTATCTAAAAAAGTGGACGTTTCAAATTTCGCGATGATTTATGCGGGCGCTCAAAAAAACCTAGGTCCTTCTGGTGTAACAGTTGTTATTATCCGTAAAGATTTCCTTGAAAAAGCAAACCCTAACATCCCAACAATGTTAAAATACGATACGCATGTTACTAACAATTCTTTATACAATACACCACCAACATTCGGTATTTATATGCTTGGTGAAGTGTTGAAATGGGTAGAAGAACAAGGCGGGTTAGAAGTACTCGAAAAACGCAATGAAGAAAAAGCCCAATTAATTTACGACGCAATCGATCATTCAAACGGATTCTATTATGGTCATGCAACGGAAGAATCTCGTTCATTAATGAATATTACATTCCGTGTAGCAGATGAAGCTTTAGAAAAGAAATTCTTAGCTGAAGCAAAAGAAGCTGGATTTGTTGGATTAAACGGTCACCGTTCAGTAGGCGGCTGCCGCGCATCTGCATACAATTCTGTACCAGTAGAAACTTGCCAAGCATTAGCAGACTTCATGGTAAAATTCCAACAAGATAACCAATAATCAAATGTGAAAAGGACATCCACGCATATAAATCGTGGATGTCCTTTTTTAGCTTGCTGACTGCCTCTACTACTTCAGCTTGGGTTTGAACCCCTGCTGAATCAAGTTAAATCGTCGGTTTATAAAACGAACGGTTATCTAATGGGAATAAGCGCTCTGTAAATTCGCCTGGCTTCGCTTTATCGAGCGCACGCGTCAGCATATTCATTTTCGCATCAATATTATCAATATAATGTAAAATTTCCGCTTCCTGAATCATTGGCTTTTTCGGGCTACCCCATTCTTCTTTCCCATGGTGAGAAAGCACTAAATGTTGAAGTAACATTACTTCTTCGCCTTCAATTTTCAGTTCTGTTGCAGTTAGTCCAATCTCATTGACCATAATAGAAATATGCCCCAACAAGTTCCCTTCCACTGTGTAGGCAGTGCCAACAGGTCCAGATAACTCAATCACTTTACCGATATCATGTAAAATGACTCCCGCATATAATAAATCACGGTTCAATGTCGGATATAAGTCACAAATTGCACTACTTAATTTCAACATTGATACAACATGATCAATTAAACCCGATGCATAATCATGATGATTTTTTGTAGCAGCAGGGAAAATGATTAAACTGTCGTAATGCTTTTTCATAATATGACGTGTTATACGTGAAATATTTGGGTTTTGAATTTGAAAAAAGAATTGTGTTAGCTGCTCGTATAATTCCTCTTTCGGAACTGCTGAGGTTGGCAATAAATCACTAATTTGAACACCTTCATCTTCTCTTACAGGGCGAATTTGTTTAATTCTAAGCTGGTTTTTCCCACGGTAATCATGAATTTCACCGCCTACTTTTACGATGATTTGTGCGCGGTATAAATTTTCATGCTCTTCATTTGTGTCCCA
This sequence comes from Solibacillus sp. R5-41, assembly GCF_002736105.1. Classification (NCBI taxonomy): domain Bacteria; kingdom Bacillati; phylum Bacillota; class Bacilli; order Caryophanales; family Caryophanaceae; genus Solibacillus; species Solibacillus sp. R5-41. The sequence goes on from NZ_CP024123.1 coordinate 3,664,976, forward strand.
AAGCTTGGCCTCAATATCTCCACTACGATCTTGCAAAATAAGAGACATAAATGGCTTTCCAACCGTCGTGACTCCTTTTTTTGCCTCTTTAATTAATAAAAATTGGTCAACTTGTTCACCAGGCTGGAGTTTTGTAATTTCATTCACAAGCAATCGCTCCTTTATACTCTATTACTATTTATTGTAACATGCTTTCTACTTAGTTTACGATAAATTACACTAAAACTCCGCACATGGACATGCCATAAATTCTACTTTTTTTACTAATTCTTGTATATTGCTCGTGAATTATCAAATAATTTCGTGTATAATAAATCCTATCTTGCTTAAAAAGGGTGGTTTACATGGAAAATTATCGTTTTACTGCATTTGAAAAAACTGGAGAAACTTTATTTGATGAAGTATGGACTTTTGCAAACGATGAAACTGCAAAAATTGAAGGACAGAAACAGATTGACGATAATGGCGTTACTGAAAAAACGCATCGTTTAGTTAATTCAGCGGGCAAGTTAATTTTATTCCACGTTTAAACGAAATTAATTACATTTCGGCATAATTGATTAGTGAATTAAGGAGAACATTACTATGAAATTAGAAAGCGAGAGAATATATTTAAGGTCTCTTTGCTCATTAGATGCACCCATTATGTATGAAAACTCACTGGATGAAGAAATACGTTATATGACTGGAACGAAGCTTAATTTTTCATTGGAGCAAATTAAGGCTCATATCGAAAATATAAATAATGATTCAAGTCGCTATGATTTCGCTATTTGTTTAAAAGACACGGACGAAATGATTGGAGAATTATCAATTTCCGAGATTGATAAGGAGAATAAAAAGGCAGGATTCAGAATATCAATGGCCTCCATTTTATTAACCGGAAAAGGTTATGGAACTGAAGCGATCAATCTAGTTCTAAGTTTTGTTTTTGAACAACTCCAATTAAATCGTTTACAGTTAGAGGTATTTAGTCATAATTTACGTGGTATAAGAGCTTATGAAAAAGTGGGTTTTAAAAAAGAAGGTATCTTACGCCAATCTTTATACTACAATGATGCATACTCGGATGAAATTATTATGGCAGTACTTAAAAGTGATTATGATAATAGGTCACTGTAACAAATTCAAACTTAATTTTTTTGACTTACTACAAAATAAAGTATCTCGTGTGTTTAAACGAGATACTTTTTTTTTATTTCCCTAAAAATACAGGTGTTCTTTTTTCAACAAAGGCTTTAATTCCTTCAAGATGGTCCACAGTTTGGCGCATTTTTCCCTGTCCTAGTGCTTCACCTTGTAAAATGAACTCAAGTTCTGATAAATTAGCCTGATGTAAAATTCCCTTCGTCTCAATCATAGCTAAAATCGGTGAGGCTAATAATTTTCCAACGAGCTGATCAACAGCAACTGCCGCCATCCCCTCCGCTACATTATGATCAATTAAACCGAGTGCAAGTGCTTCTTCTCCATTATGCACTTTTCCTTCCCAAATCATTTGCTTTGCTTGCACCGTACCTAAACGTTCCTTCATAAAGAAATGACCCGCTCCATCCGGAATTAAGCCAATCCCAATGAAGTTCATCGCGATTTTACTCGGTTGCTCTGCCACGATAATATCGCTACCTAAAGCTAAACTTAAACCAAGCCCCGCCGCAGCTCCATGAATTTGTGCAATCGTAATCATCGGTAACGTATAGTAAGCTTTTACAAGTCGTGTAATTGTATCCATAATCAATCCAAAATCAGAAAAATCTTCTGACGCAACCATCATTTTTACGTCTCCACCTGCTGAAAAGACCTTGCCTTCCCCTTTAACAACAAGGATTTGCACATCCTTTTCGTTATGTAGCGATTCAAAGCATTCGGCTAATTCTCGCATCATCGTAAAATCCATGGCATTCATTGCTTGTGGTCGATTTAAAGATAAAGTTGCTTTTCGTTCTGCTATTTCAAGTTGAATTGTTTTGTAACTCATAACATACACCCCTTTTTTATGAATAACCATTCATTTCGACATGTAAATAGAAAAGTCCTTTATTTACTCAAATATTTTCCAACTTGTAATCCTGTAAATAAACATCCACCTACGAAAGTTCCTTCTAATGAGCGATATCCATGAACTCCCCCACCTCCAAAACCACTCACCTCTCCCGCTGCAAATAAGCCCGGAATCGGTTTGCCATAGTCATTCAATACCTGACCATTTAAGTCTGTTTGTAGTCCACCTAATGTTTTTCTCGTTAAAATATTTAATCTCACAGCAATAAGCGGTCCTGCTGTTGGATCTAACATTTTATGGGGCTTTGCTGCTCGAATTAATTTATCTCCTAAATAATTGCGTGCACCGTGAATAGCTGTCACTTGTGCATCTTTAGAAAATTTATTCTCAATTTCTCGATCACGGGCTAAAATTTGGTCTTTAATATGCATAAAGTCTAATAATTTATTCCCTACTAAGCGATTCATCGCGTCTACAAGGTCCTTTAAGCCGTGTGCAATGACGAAATCCTCCCCATTTTCCTTAAAAGCTTGAACGGGCGCTGGTGGCCCTGGCAACATGCGTTTTAAAATTTGAGGGATGCTTTTATTCGTTAAATCTGGATTTTGCTCTGAACCAGATAGGGCAAATTCCTTTTCAATCATTTTTTCTGTTAAAATAAACCAAGAATAATCATAACCAGTTTTTTGAATCGCTTCTAATGTGCTTAACGTATCAAATCCAGGAAAATTTGGTGCAGAAAAGCGTTTTCCTGTTGCATCAAACCACATCGAGGATGGTCCAGGTAAAATACGAATCCCATGATTTTTCCATATTGGGTCCCAGTTGCGTAACCCTTCTGTGTAGTGCCACATTCGGTCTCGATTTACTACGCGCCCTCCAGCTTGCTCTGTGATTTGTAGCATGTGCCCATCAACATACGCTGGGACACCTGAAATCATCGTTTTAGGGGGTGTTCCTAATCGAGATGGCCAATTTTTCTTCACAAGTTCTAAATTCGCACCAATACCACCACTCGCAATAATTACGGCATCTGCGTAGTACTCAAATGCGCCAATCGCTTCTCGAGAACTTTCTTCCCCTCGTCGAATAACAGTCGTTTCTAAAACATTTCCTCGCACCCCAGAAATGGTATTTCCGTCTATTATAAGCTCCGTTACTTGATGGCGAGGCATATAGTCAACTCGCCCACTGGACGCTGCTTTTAATATTTTTTCTGCAAACGGCTCTACTATCGCTGGTCCTGTTCCCCAAACAATATGGAAGCGAGGAACAGAATTTCCATGTCCTCCTGCTAATGCGCCACCACGCTCTGCCCAACCAACTACAGGGAAAAACTGAATCCCTAGGGATTTCAACCAATCATATTTTTCACCAGAGGCAAAATCCACGTAAGCTCTTGCCCATTTGTATGCCCAGCTATCCTCGTCCTCTAATCGATCAAATCCTGCTGAACCAATCCAATCCTGCCACGCGAGCTCCTTGCTATCTTTAATGCCCATTCTTCGTTGTTCGGGTGAGTCCACTAAAAATAGCCCACCGAACGACCAAAATGCTTGTCCGCCAATTGAATTTTGAGTTTCTTGATCGACTAGTAATACTTTTTTACCTGCATCAATGAGCTGACATGCAGCTGTCAGTCCCGCCAAACCTGCACCAACAACTATGACATCATACTTCATACGTTCCCCTCCTCCTTTACGAAAGCATTACTATACACATTCGTGCAATTTTTGATTTCCCCTTCAAAAACAATATTTTTATAAAAATTTCAAAAAATCATGGCAAACTAGCGAAACCGAATATAAAATGCAAAAAAAACGATACGAAACTTTCTGTATATCTATTTAATGCTGTTATACCAACAAAGATAACGCTTACATCAAAAACGCAAAATACGAACAATTGATGTATTATCGCAAGTAAAAGTTCGGTTTAAAGGTGATTCACTGCTAAAAAAACAGTTTTAAATTAATTAATCAGTGAATTACTGTTGACAAAGGTGAACAATCGGTATTATGATGGTATCAAATTTAATTACGAACAACTATTGTGATAGAGACATACTTTTCGTTTTGTATAGCAAAGAGAGCTGGTGGGTGGTGTGAACCAGTGTATACGACGACAATGTTCCACTCTTGAATAGAATAGCTGAACATTTCAGTAGGTTATTCCGGCCCATGCACGTTACGCATATAGATAAGGTTGCACATAATTTTTCCACATATTATGGCAACGAATTAGGGTGGTACCGCGATACTATATTTCCAATAGCCTTTCGCCCCTTACAGTAACATGTAAGGGGTGGAAGGCTTTTTATTTTATCCTCGTTCAGTGGGTAATTGAACGCCCACTGAATTGTGGAACTCTGGCTAAACTGGAGGAACAAATACTAAAAACGTCACGTCCTACGGCAACGCCTGAGTGACCTGCATCGTGCAGGCCTTAATTAAAACATTTAAAGGGAGAGAATTTTATTATGGTAACAAAATTAAAAGAAACAGAAATGAAAACAATTAATGTATTTATCGCGGATCCACTAAGTGAAGATGGAATTTTCCCACTTCGCCAAGAGACTGAATTAGATTTAAACATTATTATTGATACAGGTTTAACACCTGAACAATTAGTTTCTAAAATTGCAGATGTAGATGTATTACTTGTTCGTTCTCAAACGACTGTTACGCGTGAAATCATCGAAGGTGCAAAAAATTTAAAGCTAATCGGTCGTGCAGGTGTTGGCGTGGATAATATTGATTTAACTGCTGCAACTGAGCACGGGATTATTGTCGTAAACGCTCCAGACGGAAATACAAACTCTGCTGCTGAGCATACTATTGCCATGATGACTTCACTTGCTCGTTTCATTCCACAAGCATTTAACACATTAAAAAATGGTAAATGGGATCGTAAATCTTATGTAGGTGTAGAATTAAAAAATAAAACAATGGGCGTTATCGGTATGGGACGTATCGGTGCTGAAGTTGCTTATCGTGCGAAAGGTCAACGTATGAACGTCATTGCATACGACCCATTCCTAACAGAAGAACGCGCTAAAGAACTTGGCGTAACAAAAGGAACAGTTGATGAAGTTTGTGCAGCTGCTGAATTTATTACAGTGCATACACCATTACTACCTGAAACACGTAATATCATTAACAAGGAGCGCTTTGCTATTATGAAAGATGGCGTTCGCATTATTAACTGCGCACGTGGTGGTATTATTAACGAGGATGATTTATATGATGCAATCGTTGAAGGTAAAGTAGCTGGAGCTGCACTTGACGTATTCATACAAGAGCCAGCAACAGATCATAAATTACTTACATTACCACAAGTAATTGCAACACCACATTTAGGTGCATCTACTGTTGAAGCACAAGAGTCAGTTGCAGTTGACGTGTCAAACGACATTATTAAATTCTTTAAATCAGGTACGGTTACAAACCCAGTAAACATGCCTTCAATTCCAAAAGAAAAGCTTGCACAAGTGGAGCCATTCTTTGCTTTAGCTGAAAAATTAGGTAAATTCCTAATTCAAGTTACAGAAGAAAGCATCCAGGAATTAAACATTTCTTACGCTGGTGAGGTAGCAAACTTTGATGTTCGTCCTTTAACAGCGAACGCGATTAAAGGCTTATTATCTACAAACCATGGTACACACGTTAACGATGTAAATGCTCGTTACTTAGCTGAACGTATTGGCATGAAAATTAATGAACATAAAACGACAACTGCTAAAGGGTTTACAAATTTAATTACAGTTGAAATCGTGACAGATACAGAAAAACATACTGTTGCTGGTACATTATTAAACGGTCTTGGCGCACGTATTGTTAAAGTAGAAGGCTTTGTTGTTGATGTTGTTCCAAATGGCAATCTTCTTTACATTAAAAATACAGATAAACCTGGTGCAATTGGCCGCGTAGCTACAAAATTAGCAGAAAAAGAAATTAATATCGCAACAATGCAAGTAGGACGTGACCAAGTTGGTGGATCAGCTGTTATGATGCTTGTAGTTGATAATGCCGTAACAACAGAAGATTTAAATTATGTGGCTCAACTCGAAAATATTGATGAAGTAAAAGCAATTACACTTTAAGCCTTTTACAGCACTCTAATAAATAGGAAATCACCATTTGACATTTCGTTAAATGGTGATTTTTTTTTCAATTTTATTCATCCCAACGGCTTCATACTCCCCCTCCCACTTTCATATTGTTAATATTAAGTATTTTCCGAATATTGATTTGTGTTTACTTAAAGGAATTGTATACTAGTATTATATTTACTAACTTGCTTCAGCAGAATTTCGATACTTCTATAAGTGGAGGATGAACGCTAAATATGCACTAAATTCAGTGTGGGTTCAACCCTAACTGAAGTAGTAGAACTCAGGCTAATAACACCGCGTCGTGCGGCAACGCCTGAGTGACCAACATCGTGTTGGCCTAATGCCCCGGCGGATGTTACAGATTTTTTTAGGTGTTTTTCGAGCGCGCACGAAAAAAATCTGGACACAATTATTCCGAGGCGCAATTGATTATAAGGGTGGGTGTTTATGAAAAATCTACAAGTGGTATTACTGTTGGCAGTACTTGTCACAGCATGCGTTACATTCCCTCAATTGTTTACTAAAGCCGACACAATAAGTGCCATTAAAATGACAACTTCTGATACTGTTGTCTTTGATGAAAGTTTACAAGAAGAAGTGATTACATTAGATAAAAATAGTGTCGTCACCGTTCTATCTGAGTCAAATGGCTGGGCTAAAATTAACTATACATTTTATACAGGCTATGTTCCGAGCAATTCTTTACAAATAGCTACCGTACAGTACATGCTAACAAGCGTTAAATTTGAACCAAATGTTAGACTAATAAATGATCCTCAAGGTGAAGTTATAGGGAATCTCCCTTCAAGCAGTGTTGTAGAAGTTTATTCTATTGATGAAGCAGGATGGGCATTTGTTCGTTTCGGTGATTTAGCTGGTTTTGTAAATAAAATTGCACTTACAACGCCAACAAAAAAACAAATGATTGTTCAAGAGCCAACCGGATTATCCGTTCGTTATAAAGCAAGCCCTTCAAGTAAAGCGATTGGCACTTTACCAAAAAGCACTGAGGTTACTATGCTATCTACATTTAATGGCTGGGCATTTGTAACGAGCAAATCGTTGTCAGGATATGTTCCGGTTACTGGATTAAAAGAAGCGCCTAAAAATACTAGCACAACTAATCCAAAGCCTAGTACAAAACCTAACAACAATTCTAGTAAGAAGCAAATCGCTTTAACATTTGATGATGGACCCAACCCAAAAGTAACACCACAAATCGTTCAAACATTAAAAAAATATGATGCAAAAGCGACATTTTTCGTCGTTGGTAAAAACGTTCAGAAATATCCTGATATCGTAAAGGAAGTTTCTAAAGCAGGGCATGAAATTGGAAATCACACATATGATCATACGAAATTAACGACACTGACTGTAAAGCAAGTAAGCACCCAAATTCAATTAACGGACATTGCTGTAAAGGCTGCCATAGATCAATACACGACTGTATTCCGTCCACCTTATGGAGCTTATAATAAAACGATTACGGGCTTACTAGAAGTTCCGAACATCATGTGGTCAATTGATACGCTTGATTGGAAACATCATGACCCTGAAAAAACATTGCAAATCGTAAAAACAAATGCCAAAAGGGATAGCATTGTTTTAATGCATGATATTCATCAAGCAACTGCCGATTCATTAGATTCTGTGCTTGATTATTTATCAAAGCAAGGCTATGAATTCGTTACCATTTCAGAGCTATTAGCGAAATGATGCATGCGGCTGATTTTGGCCTAAAGAGAATAAGGAACAATGCCACGCGCAATTTTATAGACTCAAGCGGCACATATAGCTAGTGCAAGCTTTTTGCAAGAAAAAATTTTGTTATTAAGCGTAATTGAAAAAGGGTCTTCCTCATAATCCCTTTTAGAGTAAAATTATATGAAATTAAAAAGGCAGAAACGTTCATTTAACAATGTTTCTGCCTTTCACTTTTTATTCGTTTTTGGCTTTAAAGCCCCTTTTGGGACAGCCCTGTTTTTGATTTTTTCTTGATTATTATTAAGAAGAAAATTTTTCATTTATATAAGCGAAAGATAAATAGTTATCAATTTCCGTTTCATTCACGTATAAGTCAGAATAGGCATGAATCTCCATACTTTGCGCTACTACCGCTGCAGCGATAATCGTTACAAACAGACCTGCTACAGCTAATAGCATGGATAGTTTTTGGTGTATCTTTTGCATTTCTGTATTGGATGTTTGTTTATTTTTCTTTCTGGCAAGTTGTAGAAAACGTACTTCATTTGTTGGTAAGGACAAAATATGTATACATGTTGGACAAAGTTGTGCTACATGCTGATGAATTGTATGATTTTCAACGGTTACGGATTGATCCGAACGCCCGCAATTTTCACAAACACAAAGCTGAATCGTAAACATATCTACACCCTCCCTTTTAAGTATATAAAAGTATTATACTACAAATTATTAGAAAATTCACTGTTTTTAATTTATTCACTCTGCCCACAAAAAAGGAACGTATCCCACAATGCGGATACGTTCCATTCATTTTAAGATTACAACTGTTAAATAAGCTTTAATAACTCTGTTAATGAAGTTACTTCATACGTAGGCATGACATCTGGATTTTGCGGTTTATTTTCACGGTTAATCCAAACATTGCGCATTCCTACACGGGAAGAACCTAAAATATCAGTCATTAAATTATCCCCAACCATAATTCCATCATCTTTTGATACTTGTGCTTTTTCCATAACAAATTCAAAAATTGAAGCATCTGGTTTGCCTTTACCAAAATCGCCTGAAATAATAATATGGTCAAAATATGGAACGATTTCTGGTGTAATTTCTAATTTTAAATTTTGTAAGCTTGGGGCCCCATTTGTTAATAATACTAACTGATACTTCCCCTTTAACTCATCTAAAACAGCAAATGTATCTTCATAAAAGAAAGGTGCTTTTTTACGTTCTTCTACAAAGCGTTCACCTAGCTCCATACCAAATGCAGGGTCATCAATCCCTAGTGCAGCCAATCCATTTGTCCACGCTTGTGCACGATATTGCGGCACAATTTCTTTCATTTGCTGGAATTTAGGTGTTGGATCATCGAAAGTTCCCCAAAGGCCTTCAAATGGGTTAATACCAATTAAAACAGTGTAATCGAATGTTTCATAGCCCTCATATAATGCTCTTGCTGCTTCACGTACCGCTTCTTCAAACTTTATAGGGTCCACGCTATGTACTTCATTTGCATAGTCACATGTTTTTTCAAATGCTGTTTTTACAGATTTTTGATCCCATAATAATGTATCATCTAAATCAAAAATTATCGTTTTAATTGTCATCATTACTAGCTCCTAAAATTAATATATTCTAGTACTTATTTTATCATAATAAAGTGAATTATTTTCATGACATTTCGACTTTTCTAAATCTTCCTCAATCAATTCCCTATCTATTTAGATTGCCGACGTAGCTGCTTCATTAATTGCTGAATACGGTCTTTTTGGGCGTTGATCTCTTCTTGTAATACCTCAATCAGGTATTTTTCCCCATCCTCTTGAATGCGTACAATATCCCCTTCTTGCAGTGCTACTAAAATTTCTGTACGTTGGATAAGTAATTTTTCTGTTTCATCTGGACGCTTTAAAAAAACGGCATATTCTCCATCAAATCGATCAAGCGTATATTTATGGTAACTCACTAACAATTTCCCCTTTCGCATTCATTAGATGGGCTGAATCCCCTGTATTTAACCAAATTTGCCTTTTAGTCCATTCTAATTCATTTTCACCCGTTTTTGCATCCGAGCCACTCGTAATCGAAATGGATGTTCCAGGGGCAAGGTCGATATTCGGGAAATTAAATACTTGATTTCCTTCTACTGAAACAAGCTGCCATCCCTGCATATTTACCGCTTCTTTACCCGTGTTTTTTACGACAACAACTTCCGCTTGAACATCTTTACTTACTAATTCGACACTTCCAATAACGTTAGGAATCTTAATTTCGCTCGTTGCACCAATACCTGTCCATTGGGATTGATTGATTTTATACGTATCTCCATCTGTGTTAACAACAATTGTCCCTGCTTCTGCTGTACTATAAATATCACTTCCTACATTTTGTAACGCATCAATAACTTCTGCATGTGGATGTCCATATTTATTATTTTGTCCATAGCTTAAAATAGTTGCTAACGGCGAAACCGCATTAACAAAAGTTTGGGAACTACTCGTATTAGAACCATGATGTCCCGCCTTTAATATCGTCGCCTCTACATCAAGACCGTTTGCTAGCATCTCCTTTTCCATATCAATACCGGCATCTCCTGTTAACAAAAATGAAATATTTCCATAAGCGACTCGGAGCACTATGGACGCTTCATTGTTGTCGGCTGCATCTTCATCTGCGCTTAAAACATTCACTGTTACTTCAGAATCCAATTCAATTAGATCACCCGTCTGTGGAATGGTAAAAGGGATATTTTTCTCATGGATTAACGTTAGCATTTCTTCATACGTATTGGATGTGTGGATTTTTCCAGAATCCATAAAGTGCTCGACCGGAATTGAATTTAATACCGGAATCAATCCACCAATATGATCAGCATCTGGATGCGTTGCTACGACATAATCTAATTTTTGTACGCCGTGCACCTCTAAATAGTCAACAACGGTTTTACCCGCACCCTTTACACCAGCATCAACTAACATCGTCTTTCCATTCGGCGATTGAATTAAAATAGAATCCCCTTGACCAACATCAATAAAATGGACGAGCATTTCCTTACCCGTATATGGTTTTATTTGTTCGTTCGTTTGTGGTGTTTCCTCACAACCTGCTACTAAAAGTAAAACGGCTACAAGTACTGCTAAAATTTTTTTCATTTTCAATAAATCCTTTTCTTTTTTTCTACTATATAGGTTGATCTAAAGAACACCTTCTGTTGCCACTTCAATGTTGGGCATGACGGTAGCACACGTATACATTTCAATAAAAAAGGCTTGTCCCACAATAGAGAACAAACCTTTTTTATTCATTAAAATTGACTGGAATTTCAACTAACACATAATCACCCGTCCACTTTTGTGTGGTTACAATCAAACTTTCCCCTTTTTTTTCAAAGAAGAGTCCACTACCATCTTTTTGTTTGAAAATCCAACCATTTTGAATAACCATTTCCTTGATCATTTCATCAGCTACGGATACATTTCGTTCGCTTACAATAAACCATTTTTTTCCTTTTTCGTTTGATAATTGAACCATTTCTTTATCAGCATCATTTATTTTTTCTAACACTTCTTTTTTGCTCATACTTTCTATTGGGAGTGAAGGATAGTATAGTTTATTAAAGAATATAAATGCGCCAAAAAGTATAATGGTCAACCCGATTACTATTATCGACTTTTTCATAACACACCTCCAACATATATGTTAGCCAGAGTCAAATATGCGATTTTTAAACTAGCAAAAACGCATATTTGATATTTTTATCCAGATCTTAACTTGAATAAATTTCATTTAAAATCGATATTTTTTTCGCGATGGCCTCTTCAAACGTCAAAATATAAGCAGCAGGGTCCTTTGGATTATGGAATTGTGTAATTTTCCCCGTCTCTGGATGGACGAATTTCGACGAGGCACCGCACCCAATGCCTAAAATCGTTTGAACTTCCTCCATAATGACGATATTGTAAATCGATTCTTCACTCGGCTTACAGTAGCCAACGTTTTCAAGATTGCCTAATATATTTTTTTGACGATATAAATAATAAGGTACATAACCATTTTCAGCTGTCCAATTTGTCGCCATTTCCATCATCTTGCCAACAGTATCGCGATCAGCCACTCGATATTTATCTTTATTTCGCGTCATTTCAGAAGCACGCTTAAAGCTTAATGTATGCACAGTTAAACTTTCTGGCTGCATTTTAGCAGATTCATCTAATGAATGCTGAAACTCCTCAATACCTTCATTTGGTAAGCCGATAATTAAATCCATATTAATGTTATTCATGCCGGAATTGCGAGATAACCAAAACTTTTCAACAGTCTCTTCTACTGTATGATGACGTCCAATGGCTTTTAACGTTTCTTGCGTATAGCTTTGAGGGTTTACTGAAATTCGGTCAATGCCCCATTTTTTGAGTACGTCTATTTTTTCCGGTGTAATCGTATCTGGTCGACCTGCTTCAACCGTTATTTCACGAATCGAATCGGTATTTGGGAAAGCTTCAAACATCGTTTTGTAAAGGGCATCCATTTCATGTGCCTCAATCGAAGTAGGTGTTCCTCCACCCCAATAAATTGACGTAATTCGCATATTTTTTTCTGTTAACCACTTACCCATTTCACGTAGTTCAATATGCAAGCCATCAATAAATTTATCTACGCGCCCCGCCTTCCGATTTGATTGAATCGCATACGCTGGGAATGTACAGTAGGCACACATCGTCGGACAGAATGGGACACCGATGTATATAGAAATTTCTTGACCGATTTCATCTAAATCTGGAATGACCTTTAATTGGCGTTCAACAATTGCTTCCATTAGTCCAATTTTTTGATCTGAAATTCGGAAATCTTCTTTTAATATGGTTGCAATCTGTGCATTATCCAAGCCCGATTTTCGGTATTTATGATATAGTTTCGTCGGACGTATCCCCGTTAAAATACCCCATTGCTGCGTCATGCCAGAATATTGCTCCAATACATCCAACATAACATGAGATAGGGCACGCTTCATTCGAATATTTTGTTCTTTTTCTGTTCCTTCTGTTGGATAACCAATGGAATATTGGCTAGAATACATTTGTCCCTCAACTTTAAGCGTTGCCGATGTACAAATCGTATGTTGCGTATCTGTTGAATGGTCAAATTGCAATGTCATGTCCGAACCTTCATGCTCAAGTTGAATAATCGAATCTTCATAAAATAGATTCGCAATATGGTTGAAGACACGATTCCAGTCCTCTTTAAATTGCTCTTTTATATGAATCGCTTTCATTTATATTCACTACTTTCATTTCGTAAAATCCTCCCTATTGTATCAAAAAACAGTGTGAATTTGACACTGAATGCTTATGGTAGAAAAATAGTTGCAATTAATCAATATATTTTAACCTAATTTTAACATTTCCTAATTAGAATATGAATTAAGCTATAAGAATTGCGAAGGGTAAACAATTTATTCAATAAGAGGAGGGTTATGAGTATGTCTTTATTTCAAGAGAAAACAACTCAGAATTTCAATAGCATTCTAACTAAAATATCCATTAGCATTTACAAATGATATTAATCAATGTGAAGAACATACTTTTTATATAACCATTCGATTCTGGTATGCAAACCATTTTGAAATGGGAGAACTCCTTTATTTATTTGATCGCGAGGAGTTTTTCGGTGCCCTCTCTTTGAATAATTTATATGCAAATGTCCAACGTTTCTTTGAAGTACATTTCAACCATAAATTGCTTTATACGGATGAAATGCATATTGCACGTTTAGTTGCTGCACACCCAAAATTTCAGGAATACATTCAACAATACAAAAATAAGTTTCCAAAATATAAACTTACTCTGTTCAATTTAGGAAGTCTTAGCGTGCAAAATTAGTATAAGTCAATTTCTTTCCTCCATAAAAAAAGGTTCACACCATGGTGTGAACCCCTTTTTTATAGTCCGTCGTAAAGTGACTGAATTGGTTGTGTAATAATACGGTTTACTTCTTCAATAACAGTACTTAATGCCATTTCAGCTTCTAGCATTGCTAAAATTTTCAAATCTTGTTGTGCTAATTGAGCCGTTTTTTGTAGGAAAACATATTCCTCTTCAGAAATCTCTTCGCCTGTTGCTTGCTTTTGTTGCAGCTTCATTTGCACATCACGGAAGTTTGTAAATAGGGCCGTTGCTGCTTCATCTTCACGAACAGCTTCTACTGCTTTTTTTAAATTTTCAAACTCTGTTGTTTGACGGAAAGTTGCTTGCAGTTTATTAATATCATCATAAATATTTACCATTTTATAAATCCTACTCTCTTCATTTTAATTCGTCAAAAAAACGATAATTGCTTGGATAATTCCGACAAGACCACCGATAATACCACCAAGCCAAGTAATTAGCTTAAGCTCCTTACTAATAATACCTAACACGAGCTCCTCCAGCTTTGCTATTGGGAACGTATCGACCTGTTCACGCACGACATCAGCTAAATTTAAACGTTTTAACACATCTTCAATTTTACCTTCTGCCGCAAGAAATACTTTATCTAAAACTTTAGGGAGCAGGTCATCTGTTACCCATTGCTTTCCATCTGGCCAGTAATCTTCAATCGTCTTATTTAAGCGAGATTCAAGTGCTAGCTCACGTTTTGCATAATCTTGAATGCTCGTAACAATCGTATCAAAGTTTACATCTTTCATAAAGTCCATCGCTTCACGATTTTTAATTTTTTCCCATTCCACTGTAAAAATACGAACGAGCAGTGCATTCGTGCCTGGTGCTTGTAAAAATTTCACTAGCTCTCGTTGCACTTTATCAACTAGTGAATTCGAATCCCCTAAAAACATTTGAACCATGCCACCTAATGATCCTTTAGAAGATAAAAAATCATCGAGCATATTTTTGATTGTTAGCGTTCCTTCAGGTGATAAAAAATAGTCCTCACCCTTCTCTAAAATTTGAGTCACCGCTTCCTCAATTTTACGATCAAGTACCTGTTCTAAATCAGCAGGTAAAAGCTCTCGGATCGCTTTTGAAGATAATGTATGCTTTACAGATTCAAACTGATTAAAAATGATGACATCCATTTTTCCTTCTGCTGTTTTTGATAAATGATCGAAGCCAACAATCTTTAGCCAATCATTTAAAGTTTTATCATTCGTAAAAATTTCCTGTTCCACTTTACTTTGAGCAAAGGTTAACACATTTTCCCGAACTTCTTTTGATAAAAATTTCTTTTTGATTGTTTCCGGTGTTAATAAATACTCCGAAACCGTTTTGCCAAGCTGAATCGCTAAATCTTCACGGCGCTTTGGAATAAGCCCTGGTGTTAATGGTAAACGCCATTTTTTAAAATAGATTGGTTTGTACGGACGAAACAGCATTTTAATTGCCATATAGTTTGTTGCTGCTCCAACAACTGCCCCTACGACACCTAATAACAATAGCAACGAAATAAAATGACCCATCTACCTCACTCTTTCTTTCTTAATAATTTATACTGCCCTATGAAATGTCGTTGAAATATTGCAACAATGTATCCCTTTCTAGTACGATTAAATAGGGAGGGAAGTTTCATGATACAACATTTTAGCTATAAACCATTATTCGAAAATAGTCAAATCCCAGGATGGTCTATTCAATTCTTTTTTCAACAGCAGCGTTATCATGCCGAGTATTATAAAGATGGGCGCATTCAATTTATTGGAACGACGCCCAGTGCTGAACAATTAGCGACTGTCGAAAAGATGATTCATGAACTTATGCTATTTCACGTTTATGAATGAATGCCCAGATTGCATTTATTTCACTACCTCTATTTTGGTGGAATTATCTGCTTAATGAAGATAAATAAATTCTTATTTCCATTAAAAAAGGGAACATCTCAATGGTGAGGTGCTCCCTTTTTTTATGCGCGTTCAAGTTAATAACAAAGGAACCTGCTAAATGGAATTGGCATTTTTGCTGGCATTTTTATTATTTTCAATGCTTTCTCCAAAGGCTTCTTTGCTATTATCTACCATTTAACAGTATCATATACAGAAAAATAATTCAATATTGCAAATATTAACTTGTTTAAAAGCATTATTAATAGTTTTTTTCAAAATATTTTAGATTTGTATGAACATTATTACTATTCCACTAGTTAAATAGCGATATTTTCCCATAAATCAGAAACAATTTTTACTAAACGCGAATACATAGTTTGTTTTTTTTCTCAAAATAATTTATCATTGTAGTATTACAAATTTTTAATCTTAGGAGGTGTACTCTTTATTTGCCACGCTCATTTGCGCCGCGAGTAAAGAATATATTTGGACGTAGACATAGTTGAGCTAACCATTAGGTTGACAGCAATTGCTGTCCTAATTGCCGCTACGGCATTTTTTGTTGCAACCGAGTTTGCAATAGTTAAAGTAAGAACAACAAGAATTGATCAGCTCGTTGCTGATGGTAACAAACAAGCAATACGTGCTAAAAAGGTAATTTCAAATTTAGATGAGTATTTATCGGCTTGTCAACTTGGGATTACAATTACCGCTCTTGGACTTGGGTGGCTTGGAGAACCTACAATTGAAGTCATTCTTAGCCCCCTATTCGAACTTATTGGTTTAAGCGGTAGTGTTACATCTGTTCTTTCATTTATTATTGCCTTTTCACTTGTAACATTTATACATGTTGTCGTAGGGGAATTAGCACCAAAAACACTAGCAATTCAAAAAGCAGAAGCTGTAACATTAAAACTTTCAGGTTCATTAATTTTATTCCACAATATTATGTATCCATTTATTCGTACGTTAAATGGTTCAGCACGCGCATTAACTGGACTATTCGGCTTGAAAATGGTTTCTGAAAATGAGGTTGCCCACTCAGAGGAAGAGCTTCGTATGATTTTATCAGACAGCTTTAAAGGTGGGGAAATCAACCATTCAGAATACGAATATGTAAACAGTATTTTTGAGTTTTCTGATCGGATTGCGAAAGAAATTATGGTACCTCGAACTGAGATTATTAGTATTGAGCGGGATCAAACGATACGTGAAGTTTTCGAATTGATGGGGATTGAACAATATACACGTTATCCTGTCACAGATGGTGATAAAGACCATGTTATTGGACTTGTAAACATGAAGCATTTACTAACGGCTTACATTAAAGACCCTACAAATGGCGATAAAAAAGTAGAAGAATATATGCAGCCTGTTATTCGTGTCATTGAAACACTCCCGATTAGTGACTTATTATTAAAAATTCAAAGCGAACGCATCCATATGGCCATTTTAATGGATGAATATGGCGGTACTTCTGGTTTAGTAACAATTGAAGACATTATCGAGGAAATCGTTGGGGATATTCAAGACGAGTTTGACGATGATGAAATTCCTGATGTACAAGAAATTGCAGAAGACCACTATATTTTCGATTCTAAAATGTTATTACAAGAAGTAAACGATATTTTAGATATTGATATAGAAGATGATGATATTGATACAATTGGTGGTTGGTTCATGACACAACGCTTCGATGTTGTGCAAGGAGAAACGCTTACAGAACAAGGCTATCAATTTACCGTTAAAGAATTAGACGGTCACCATATCCTTTACTTGGAAGTATCAAAGCTATCAGAATCTAATTTATTGGTTGAAGAAGAACAAAGCAAATAATTGATCGACACTCCTTTTCATTTAAAGGGGTGTCGTTTTATGTTGGAAAGAAGTTTTGCTAGGGGGAAACATTTTGGAACTTTATACAAACTTACGCGCAGGTGAAAAAGGGGCATGGCTGTCGATTGGCACCTATATTTTTTTAAGTGCAATGAAATTAATTGTCGGTTATGTCGGTACTTCATCCGCGCTGATGGCAGATGGTTTAAATAATACAACAGATATTATCGCATCGATTGCGGTTCTAGTAGGATTAAGAATTTCTCAAAAGCCACCCGATTCGAATCACCCATACGGACATTTACGAGCAGAAACAGTTGCTTCCCTTGTTGCTTCATTTATTATGATGGGCGTAGGTTTACAAGTAATTGTAAGTACTATTCAAAACTTGTGGAATCAAACTCATGAAGCACCTTCACTTTTAACGGCTTTTGTCGCTATTTTTAGTGCGGTCATTATGTATGGTGTTTATCGCTATAATTTAGCATTAGCCAATCGCATTAAAAGTTCCGCAGTCAAAGCAGCCGCTTATGATAATCGATCCGATGCACTTGTAAGTATCGGTGCAGCTATCGGTATATTCGGTGCTATTTTTGGCGTTCCCATCCTTGATAAAATTACGGCGTTAATTGTCGGTATCATTATTATTAAAACAGCAATCGAAATCTTTTGGGAAGCCGTTCAAACATTGACAGATGCATTTGATATTGATGAAGCGGAAACATTATGGAAGCTCATCGAAAATGTTGAGGAAGTCATCTCTCTTGTCGATTTAAAAGGACGCTCTCATGGCAATATGAGTTTTATCGATGTGACGGTAACTGTAAACCCTCAACTAAATGTTCGGGAAAGTCATGCTATTACAGAAAAAATTGAGCACACAGTCAAGCACTTTAACCCTTATTGTATGGTGCTCGTCCATATTGAACCACATGAGCTAGTACAGGCTACCGAGGAGGATTACCACTTTTAAAATTTAGCAAAATAAAAATGCCCATTGAGCTTCAATTGGGCATTTTTGTTTACTATATAAATTGAACTAAAGAATCCCTCTTATAAAAATCATCCTAAAAAGGGGGAGTTGATTTCCATTCCAGTCCGGACGCTTTCCGCGGACACGGCTCCAACTAACTTGTTTCGAGATGCATCTCGAAACAAGTGGATTTTCGGGCTAACACGACGTTGGTCACAAAGGCGTTGTCACAGGACGTGACGGTTTTAGCCTTTGTTCCTTTGCTGCTGTTCCCGCAGGAGTCGCCTCCCCTTCATTCCAATCAACTACTTCTATTCAATTTTCCACCAATATAATTCCTAATTATTTTCTTCCTAATATAAAGTTAGTTTCATATTTTCGAATCAAATATTGCACTATTAGTTCAACACTAAAATCTGTCTTGTAATATATTCGTACTTGCAACATATACCGATTGAGCTCACTTTTGCAGCATGTTTTGGTACTTAAAAGGTTCGGTCATGTGCAAATTTTGTCTGATTCTTTCTCCCCAATTGCTCCAAAAATAGGATGGTTTTTTCCTATCGGGATGAAGATTTACTTAGCATGACGCCGCCTCCCACGGTAGCGGCGCACTAAATTAAGAAAGCTACAGCAGGACAAACTTTAAAAAGGCTGGCCTTGCACAAAGCACAAAGATGAGTCGTACAGATTTGTGCAACAAAGCTGTGTGACTCATGTGCTTAGCCAGCCAAACAAGCACGTACTTTATTAGAATGCATAATAGAAAACTACATCAATAGAATAGAATCTTTAGTTTAACTTATATATTAAGAATATTTTACCCTTCACTAGATGCGGTTAAATTATGCTTTACTGCATAGAGTGCTGCCTGTGTACGGTCTTGCACTTGAAGTTTTGTGAAAATGTTTGAAATATGCGTTTTGACTGTTTTTTCTGTGACATAAAGAGAAGATGCAATTTCTCGATTGCTTTTGCCTTTTGTCAATTCTGCTAAAACATCTTGCTCGCGCGGCGTTAACGGATTTAAAATATGTGGTTTATTTTCTTCCTCTCGTAGCCCTTCTTCTAATTGCGTCGATGCTTCTGGATGCCAAGTATTTTCTCCGCGCATAATTTGGCGAATGGACTCAACTAAATCATCTGGCTCAATGTCCTTTAATTGATAGCCCGATGCCCCTGCCTCCATTGCTGGTAAAACATGATCTTTATCCGAAAAACTCGTCAGCATTAGCACTTCTATTTTTGGCCATTTCTTTTTAATGCGCTTTGTTGCTTGAATGCCATCCATTTCTGGCATGACTAGATCCATTAATACGATATCTGGCTTTAATTGTTCAACAAGCTCTACTGCCTCCAACCCATTCTTTGCCTCTCCAATCACTTCAATATCTTTTTGTGTTTTTAAAAAAAAGAGTAATCCTCTGCGAACAACGTGATGATCATCTGCAATTAACACTCGAATCATAATAAATTCCCCCTAGTATGGTAAACGGATTAAAAGCTCAGTACCCTTTCCAATTTCACTGACCCAATCAGCTGTGCCACCAACTGCATTAGCTCGGTCTTTAATTGATTGTAGTCCTAGTGATGGTATTTCATTGTGAGCTTCCATATAAAAACCGCGCCCTTTATCTTTCACGACAAGCAATACATCTGTTGCTGTAACGGTTACATAAAGCTGTGCTGACATCACACCAGAATGACGACGAACATTATTTAGCGCTTCCTGTGTAGTGCGAAATAAAGTTTCTTCTACACGCGACGGAAATTGAATGACACCTGACACATTAACAGAAAGATGAAGACCGAGCATATCTGCATAAATTTTGATTGCTTCTATTAATCCACTTTCTAACCCTCTAGGTCGTAGTTGCCAAATCAATGCACGCATTTCCGTTAGTGCCTCTTGTGTCAGTTGCTGAATATCTTTAAATGTTTCTTTAATTTCCACTTGTTCACTCATTTCGATGCCAGCTCGAGCGGTTAAAGTAACTGAAAATAGGAGCTGGTTAACGGAATCATGTAAATCACGTGCGAGACGATTCCGCTCTTGCACAAGGGCAATTTCCTGCTGCTCATTTGTTAAATAAATTCGTTTTATAGCAGAGCCCATTTGGAATGCAACAGATTCGAGTAAATCCAATTCTTCCTCCGAGAATCGAACGGTATTACGTGATGCGACATTTAATAATCCAAAACGTTCTTGTCCAGATTGCAATGTCACCGTTGCATGATGCGTAATATTATCGTTGTCACCTATGTTCGCTTCAATCGCACTTTCAATTCGTTGACATTCTATAATATTGGAAGCCTTTTCGAGCTCATTGTTTCGGTAGCGCGAAACACACCAGCAACCACCTCGTTTTAAATGCTGACACTCATTAAATGCTAATGCATCGGGTAAATTTTGTTTTACTATAAGCTCGGGTTTTCCTTTTTTATCTATAAAGAATATCCAACCTGTATCAAATTTCGTTCCGCTTAAAAATTTGGACAATGCACCATTTAGCATCGGAATCATTTCTGTTTCGTCATTTAATAATTCTGCGATTTCTTTTAAAATAGTAATATTTGAATGATCATTATTCACTTCGCATTCCGCCCTTTATTCTATTTCCTTTATCATAACATTGAGCATTTCTTTGATGCATTGCTTTCTTCCTCATACTTTTGGATGAATCTTACTTTAATTTGTTTCCTACATATAGCATTAGTACTTACTCAACACGCATAAGAGGGCATTTTCTCTGAAATCAAAATGCCCTTTTACGTCGTTAATATTTATTTCAAATAATCCACGCGGTACACATCATGGCGGCGGTCTTTTAAATGCTTGACTGTACCGTCTTGGCGTTGGCGGCGTAAAATTTCTAAATCCACATCTCCAATGAGCACCATTTCTAAATTAGGACTCGTCTCTCCCACGATACCATCACGGGCAAATTCAAAATCACTCGGTGCAAAAATACCTGATTGTGCATATTGAATATCCATATTTTTCGTTTCTGGTAAATTTCCAACTGTCCCCGATATGACCGTATAAATTTGATTTTCAACCGCGCGTGCCTGAGCACAATAGCGTACGCGTAAATACCCTTGACGATCTTCCGTACAAAACGGAGTGAAAATAATATTGGCCCCCATATCCGTTGCAATTCGAGCAAGTTCTGGAAACTCAATATCATAGCAAATTTGAATCGCTATTTTCCCGCAATCTGTATCAAACACTTCTACCCGATCACCACTACTAATCCCCCACCATTTCCGTTCATTCGGTGTAATATGCACTTTATATTGCTTTTCAATTGTTCCATCCCTTCTAAATAAATAGGCAATATTATAAATTTCTTCATCCTCTTCCTCTACAAAATGAGAACCCCCAATAATGTTTACGTTGTAACGCACAGCTAAATTTGTAAAAAGTTCGATATATTGTGGTGTATATTTTGTCAGCTTTCGTACTGCTTGTGAGGGTGACTTTTCATTTAATAGGCTCATTAATTGCGTTGTAAAGATTTCTGGGAATACGACAAAATCAGAACCTGCATCTGAGCCCACATCCACGAAATATTCGCACTGCTTTGCAAAATCATCAAAAGATTCAATCTTACGCATCATGTATTGCACGACACAAATACGGACAGGATAGCTCGTTTTAAAATGGCGCTTTGACTGCGGCCTGTAATCGACATTATTCCATTCCATTAACGTCGCATATTTCCCTGACGCTACATCATCGCTCAAATAATTTTGATTAATACGCATTAAAATAAAATCATTCATCATTTGGAATGTTAATACAGGATCATATATTTTGTGCCGGCTTACCGCATCTACATATTCACGAGGACTCAATTCTTCTTTATGAATGTGATAATTCGGGATTCGCCCTCCGATAATGATGGATTTTAAATTAAGGGTCCGTGCCAGTTCCTTCCTTGCCTCATATAAACGTTGCCCAATTTTCATCCGACGATATTCGGGATGGACCATTACCTCAATCCCATATAAGTTATAGCCAATCGGGTCATGATTCGTAATAAAGCCATTATTCGTGATGTCGTTCCATGTATGACGATCATCGTATTCATCAAAATTAATTCGTAAGGCCGAGCAAGAACCAATTACCTTCCCGTCCAGCTCTGCGATAATTTGCCCTTCTGGAAAAATTGTTAAATGGCTGTGTAAATGAGCACGTTGCCATGGCTCCATTCCAGGAAAGGAAAGTCGCTGAATTTCTAAAATCGCATCAATATCCTCAAGCGTCATATTGCGAATAATCATTGGTTTTTCAAACTTTTCAATGTCTAACGCATCTGTCATAAAATATCTCTCCTTCTCATTTGTAAAAAGATCTCTTTGTTATTTATACCCACTAATCGTAACAATTTACTTCTTTTCGAATTCAAACTATAATAAAATAGGGTTAAATTTATTATTAGGAGTCTGTTTATGACAAAAAAACTAGAAAATGCCCTATTGATGATATGGGTTGTTGCATTAATGGCTACACTTGGCTCACTCTATTTTTCTGAAATTCGAAGCTATGAACCTTGTGAACTTTGTTGGTATCAACGCATTATTATGTATCCAATCGTCCTTATTTCTACGATTGCTATTATCCAAAAAAATGCTCGAATCGCTTTAACTACAGCTATATTTGCATGTATTGGCGCTGCAACGTCTTTATATCACTACGGCTTACAAAAGCTTACATTCCTGCAAGATAGTGCACCTGCATGCGGACGCGTTCCATGTACAGGTCAGTATATAAACTGGTTTGGCTTTATAACCATTCCATTTTTAGCGCTAACTGCTTTCGTATTGATCGCAGCAATCAGTTTTTATATGCTAAAAGTTATTAAGGAGGAAAAATAATATGAAAAAATTAGCCCTTTTCGGCGGGATTATCGTTATTTTATTCGTTGCCATTATTATCTTGACAAATAAATCAAACGAAGCAAAATTAGAAGGTAATCCATACGGAACAAAAGATTTAAAACAATCCACAATTGATCAATTAAGTGATAAAAACTATCAAAATATTATTTTACCGGATGAATTGGCTAAAAAAATCGAGTCTGGTGAAGGCGTGGTCGGCTACTTCTTTAGTCCGGAATGTTCACACTGTAAAAACTATACGCCTAAACTAATGCCAATCGCTAAAAAGCTAGACGTCAAAGTCAATCAATTAAACGTGCTTGAATACCCAGAACAATGGGACAAATATGCACTTGAAGCAACACCAACATTAATTTACTTTGAAGATGGTAAAGAAGTTGCCCGTTTAACAGGTGATGCACCAGATGAAACAACAAATCAATTTTTCAACGATGTTATTTTAAAATAATGAAATAAGAAAAATCGTGTTCTTGATCGAGCACGATTTTTCATTTGGAGGAAATATATATGTTCACATATGAAGTTGTACAAGAAGGACTTACGGTAGAAGATTTACTACGCTCAAATTGGCGTTTAGGGAAAAAAATCGTTCATGAGCTACGCATGGCAAAGGCTGTAACTGTAAATGGTGAGCCGATTTTATGGAAAGATCCTTTAAAAGAAGGCACGATTTTAAATTTCGCATTTGAAATGCCAACATCAAACTATATACCGACTGATAGCTGCGATGTTACGATTCGCTATGAAGATGAGCATTGCTTAATCGTTTCGAAACCTAAAGGAATGGCGACACACCCTAATGAGGCAACAGACCGCAATACATGTATGAACCATGTTATGAAGCATATTCAAGATCAAGGTGGACAATATGCCGAACACGTACATCGTCTAGATCAAGGTACGAAAGGTTTACTACTCATTGCAAAACATCCTATTGCAAAATCAATTTTCGACCGCATGATTGAAGAAAAGACAATAACTCGCACATACGCTGCAGAAGTACAGGGCAATATTCGTTCGGACAGTGGTAAAATCAATGCATCCATTGGTAAAGACCGTCATCATAGCTCACGCCGTGTTGTTTCAGATAGCGGACAGCATGCCGTTACGCACTATGAAGTGATTAATCGCTATAAAGGCACTTGCGTTGTTCACTTAGTATTAGAAACAGGTCGCACGCATCAAATCCGTGTGCATATGGCGCATTTAGGTCACCCTATTGTTGGCGACATCATGTACGGTGCACGTGAAATAAGCTCTGGCGGTTACGAGCTTCATGCCATCCAACTTGAATTTGATCATCCGTTTTTAAATAAACTCATTGTTGTAAAAGACGTTTAAGTATGAAAAGAGGGAATCGCTAATTAAGCGACTCCCTCTTTTTTTCACGTTCAATAAATGCTACATCATAGCTCACTGCGGCATTATATAATTTTTGTTGCTCATCAGTCGTATATTGACCATTTTGCTCTATGACAAACTGCGTCCCATCGCGCATCGTAAATGTATACGAGCCAAAATCCCCTACTACATATTCATAAACGACTTCTTCAACATTTTCCCAAGCATAAACGCCCTTTTGCTCGTATTTTTTTATTACAATTTGCTCATTACTAATTAAATAATAACTCATTGACGAAATGTATAAAGTTGCGAATCCACCTATTAGGAAAAAGGCAAACAAGCTATACGTCACTTTATTGCGTTTAATAATCGGAATAATACATGCAATGATAAGTAAAATGCAGGCGATTATTATCCAGTAAAAATTATTTGGATTTGGATATAACACAATTCTTGCTGGATCAAAGTAAATGGTTTGCACAATGAATATTGGAAATAGCAAAACTAATAGCGGTGCGCTGATAACGACAAAAACTGCAGCAATTATAAAAAATAACTTTGGCGAAAAATCCTTGAACATCAAAATCCCCCCCTCGTATAATTTATATACGATCAAGAGGAACGGGAAGATTCAAAAAATTCTAAAATTAAAAGTCGAATTTAAAGTTGTCTGGATTTTGACCGAATCGTTCATCGCGATTAAGCGCATCCAATTGTGCCATCGTTTCATTTGATAATTCAAAATGGAATAGTTCTGTATTTTCTTTAATACGTGATGGTGTCACGGATTTTGGAATGATGATTACATCATGTTGCAAATGCCAACGTAAAATCACTTGCGCTGGTGTCACTTCATACTGTTTAGCAATCGCTTGAATCGTTGCATCATTCAATACATTTCCTCGCCCTAGCGGTGACCATGCCGTTACTGCAATATTTTGTTCCTTACAAAACGTTCGTAATGGCGCTTGAGTTAAATATGGATGCAACTCAATTTGATTGACCATTGGTGCCACATTTGCATTATTTAACAATGCCTGTAAATGATGCTCGTGATGATTTGATACACCCGGTACACGAATTAACTTTTCATCATACAAACGCTCAATCGCACGATACGTATCTTCAAATTTATCCAAAACAGGCCAATGCGTTAAATAAAGATCGACATAATCCATATTTAATTTTTTTAATGATGTTTCAAATGCTCGTAACGTATTGTCATAGCCTTGATCACTATTCCATACTTTTGTCGTCACAAAAATTTCGTCACGTGCAATATTAGAATTACGAATCGCCTCTCCTACCTCTTCCTCATTGTAGTAAAGTGCTGCCGTATCAATTGCACGATAGCCTAGATGAAGCGCCGTTGTAATTGCTTGTACTGCTTCTTCCTTGTCCGTCATTTTAAATACGCCTAGCCCTACAAGTGGCATTTCCACATCATTAGCAAGTGTGCGTTTCGATTGTAAATTCATTTAAATCCCTCCAAAGATTAGAATATTTCCATTATAACCTTTATTTAAACTTCTTTAAATCGAAGGAAAATAAGCATAATCACTTGCATCTTGGACAAAATACGAATAATATATTAATTGTTTTTTAAAATGTTCGTTTTTAGAAAGAAGGATTTTATGTTTAAATTAAAGGAAAATAATACAACCGTTAAAACAGAATTATTTGCTGGTTTAACAACATTTTTAACGATGGCTTATATTATCGTGGTCAATCCAATTATTTTGTCAGATGCCGGTGTGCCTATTGACCAAGTATTTATGGCGACAATTATTTCAGCAGTAATTGGTACAGTTTGGTTAGCAATTTTTGCAAACTATCCGATTGCCATTGCACCTGGTATGGGTTTGAACGCTTATTTTACTTATACGGTCGTACTTTCATCCAATGGGCAAATTGATTATATTACAGCATTTTCAGCTGTATTTATTGCCGGGATTATTTTCATATTACTGAGTTTAACACCTTTCCGTGAAAAATTAATTTCAGCTATTCCAGAAAACTTAAAGCTGGCGATTACGGCTGGGATTGGTTTATTCATCGCGTTTATCGGACTTCGCATGGCTAATATTATTGTAGCAAACGATTCGAATTTAGTGGCTCTTGGTGATTTAAGCTCTAGCTCAGTATTGCTAGCACTTTTTGGGCTAGCGGTGACAGTCGTTCTTATGGCTTTAAATGTGAATGGGGCTTTATTTATCGGTATGATTGCAACGACCATTGTTGCCCTTATGACAGGTCAGCTTCATATTGATAAAGTTGTAGCAGTACCACATTTGCCAGAAGGAATTTTAGTTTGGAACCCGGTTGAAGCATTTAGTCAGGTTATCCAGTTTGGTTTATATGGCGTTATTTTCTCATTTATTTTAGTTACTTTATTTGATACGACTGGGACAATGATTGGTGTCGCTAAGCAGGCTGGTATTTTAAAAGATGGCAAGCTTCCTCGCGCTCGCAAAGCATTGCTCGCAGATTCAATCGCTACAACTGCTGGTTCAATGCTAGGAACAAGTCCTACGACTGCTTACTTAGAATCAGGAGCTGGTGTGGCTGCTGGTGGCCGTACAGGATTAACTTCATTAACGGTTGCGGTACTTTTTCTTATTGCCTCATTTTTTGGACCGTTAGTAGCTTCCATTTCTGGCGTTGCAGCAATTACTTCTCCTGCACTAATTATTGTCGGGAGTTTAATGATTGGTGTCGTAAAAAATATTGAATGGCATAAATTCGAGGAGTCTTTCCCCGCGTTCTTAGTTATTTTAACGATGCCTTTAACAGCAAGTATTTCAACCGGTATTGCGCTTGGCTTCATTTCTTATCCATTGCTACAACTCGTTAAAGGACAAGGAAAGAAAGTTCACCCGCTCCTATATATATTTGCAATTTTATTCGTTATTCAACTTGTTTTCATGCCACATTAATTTCAAAAAAAGTACCCGTACACAGGGTCAACTTTAAAAACCCTCCAAAAGGAAATTTGGAGGGTTTTTTGTAGTTTACTAGAAAATATAAGTATATTTTAGTATAATTAAGTATACAGAAAATTCTTTCATCAGCATGAGGATTACTTTTTCTATTTCACTAACATTGATAGGGGAGTTGGTTAACTATGATGGATACGCAGTTAATTTTGACAGGATTTTTAAAACGAGCAGAGCGTTATTTTCCAAACAAGCAAATTATCTCACGTACAAGCCCAACAATAACACATCGCATTGCCTTTAAAGATTATGTAAAACGAACACGCCGTCTAGCAGATGCACTTAAAAATATCGGTATGACACGTGGTACGAAGGTTGGTACGTTCGGTTGGAACCACCACCGTCATTTAGAAGCTTATTTTGCGATTCCATGTAGTGGTGCCATTTTACACACAATTAATATTCGTTTAGCCCCCGAGCATATTGTATACATCATTAATCATGCTGAAGATGAAATTTTATTAATTGATGAAGATTTATTCCCGTTAGTTGAACCTGCTTTAGCACACTTAAAATCGGTGAAACATATTATCATAATGGGTGATAGTTTAGGTGTACCAACATCTAGTTTCCCAAATGTGCATAACTATGAGCAATTACTTCAGGAGGCAGATGAAAATTTCGAGTTTCCTGAAGATATAGATGAATATTCGCAAGCAGGTATGTGCTATACCTCTGCAACAACAGGCATGCCTAAAGGTGTTGTTTATACACACCGCAGTATTGTACTCCACAGTATAGCGCTTGGTCTTGCCGAATCCTTTGCTCTCAAGGAAAATGATGTTGCATTACCTGTAGTACCAATGTTCCATGTAAATGCTTGGGGCTTACCTTTTGCTGCCATAAACTATGGGGCAAATCTCGTATTACCAGGTCCTATGTTCACACCGGCTTTACTGCTTGATTTAATCGAACAAGAAAAAGTAACGCTTGCTGCAGGTGTTCCAACAATTTGGCTTGGCGTACTTGCTGAACAAGAAAGACAGGCGCGTGATTTATCTTCTCTTCGCCAAATTATTTCTGGTGGTTCCGCATCACCAAAAGGGTTAATCCAAGCATTTATTGAAAAATTAGGTGTTCCTTATGTGAATGCATATGGGATGACTGAAACTTCACCTTTAGTAAGTATGTCTCACCCAACATCTGAAATGGACAATTACTCAGCCGATGAACTATTAGATTTACGCGTAACGCAAGGTTTAACTTCTTCTTTAATTGAGACGGAAGTCGTAAATGAAAATGGTCCTGTTCCAAATGATGGTCAAACAATGGGTGAACTACGAATTCGCGGACCGTGGATTGCTTCCGAATATTATAAGGATGAGCGCACAGTTGACTCATTCCGTGATGGTTGGCTCTATACAGGAGATATCGCCGTCTTAACAAAAGAGGGCTATATTAAAATTACAGATCGTACAAAAGATTTAATTAAATCAGGCGGCGAATGGATTTCTTCGGTGGATTTAGAGAATGCCCTAATGTCTCATCCTGCCGTTTTTGAAGCAGCAGTTATCGCGGTACCACATCCAAAATGGCAAGAACGTCCACTTGCATGCGTTGTATTAAAAGAAAATGCACATGCAGGTAAAGACGAATTAATTGCGCATCTTGAAAACGATTTTGCGAAATGGTCCCTACCAGATGATGTTGTATTCTTAAAGGAAATTCCTAAAACATCCGTTGGGAAGTTTTTAAAGGCGA
Source organism: Solibacillus sp. R5-41 (assembly GCF_002736105.1). NCBI lineage: Bacteria > Bacillati > Bacillota > Bacilli > Caryophanales > Caryophanaceae > Solibacillus > Solibacillus sp. R5-41. The sequence continues at coordinate 3,694,364 of NZ_CP024123.1, forward strand.
AGCTTCGTGAAGACTTAAAAGATTATGAAGTTCCACTTTGATAAATTCATTAAATGAGTAAAATGATATTCTTTCTTCTATAAATTTTCGTCAAAATTCATATAATATTAACAACAATTTAGAATAGCACATTAGCCACAAACTAATGTGCTATTCTACATCATTTTTTTTCCAATTTCTCTTCATTATCAAATTGCTGCGGATCTGGTATACGATTATGTTCTTCTAATTGTTGCTCATCTCGCAAATGCTCCATCTGTTTTCCAAGCAATTTTAAATCCTCAAATGTATTAACCATATTTCCATTTACAATTTCGTCCTTGTTTTTCATTGAACCGCCTCCCTTCTATTAATGTTCCCATTTTTTTCTTTTTCGAACCATTTTTGCCACAATATTAGGTAGTAAATCAAAATAGTTTGAGCTATACTGATTAGAGAAATAGCAAAAACATGAGGAGGTTTCTTCCATGAAATTAATTTTAATTTTAGGTATTTGCGTAGCGTTCTTAACTGCAATCTTTACTGCCGGTTATGATAGCAAACCATTCTCAAAAGAAAACTAATAGTCAATGATTAGTTTTCACTAAAGGACAATCGTAACTTATTACGATTGTCTTTTTTGTTACTAAAATTACACGTGGTTTTTTAATTTGATTTTTTTAATCACATATACTATATTAGTTACATAAAGTAAGTTGATTACAAAATACAAGTACAATTAAAAGGAGATTTACTCATGAGAAAACATTTTCATAAAAAGCCAAACATGTACACATCACATGTCCAATTAAAAGTTTCGAATTTAACACGTTCTATCGAATATTACACAACAATTATTGGCTTTAAAGTACTTGAGCAAACTGCCGATATCGCTTATTTAACGGCTGATGGCAAAACAAGTTTAGTCTCTTTAATAGAAATACAAAATGCACAGCCTTTACGCGAAGGCTTTACAGGACTTTACCACCTTGCTTTACTATTACCTACTCGTAAAGATTTAGGAAACATCGTTCAGCATTTTGTTGAATTAAATGTTCGTCTTGGCGCATCCGATCATGATGTTTCAGAGGCACTTTATTTAAATGACCCAGATGGCAATGGGATTGAAATTTATGTGGACCGCGACGAATCTGAGTGGACTTGGAACGAAGATGGTACCGTACAAATGACGACAGATCGTCTTAACTTCCAGCCAATTTTAGCAACAGCAGATGAAAAATGGGATGGACTTCCTCAAGAAACGGTGATGGGTCACGTTCACCTATCTGTGGCTAATCTTCCACAATCTGAAAATTTTTATACAAATGTATTAGACTATCGTGTTGTTGCACGTTACGGAGCTCAAGCATTATTTATTTCAACAGGTCAATATCACCATCATTTCGGGTTAAACACATGGCAAAGCGCCAATGGACAAGTACCTACTGCAAACATGGTTGGCCTCAATTCATTTACAATCGTATTAAATGATGAACAAATTGCCGCAAAAATAAAACAAGAACTTGCAACAAACGGCTATAACACTGAAACGTATGACGCCGCGCCAAAATTCGGTGGGCAACAAGCTTTTTCAACCATGGATCCAAACGGTTTACGGATCATCTTCACAATGGATGGTGAGTAGTTGTTCCGACTATTCTCTTAAGCCTTGAGCGAAATCAGTTTTTTTCCATAAAATTTCTGAAACCTTTTCCTCCATTCGACGTATATAATAGTAATTAGACTGATTGGAGGAATTCATTTGTCACTTTTTAATAAAGTATTAGCAAGTGTCGGTATCGGCGCAACTACGGTGGATACAAAGCTGCACAAGGTAAACTATACAATTAACGAAAATATTACAGGTGTAGTTGAAATTGTCGGGGGCAATGTTGAGCAACAAATTGATGCGATTTATTTATCCTTATATACGAACTACACGCGTGAAATTAACGATACAAAAGTTTCGGAAAACGCATTATTAAAGAATCTTAAAATTAATGAACCCTTTACAATTCAACCAAATGAAAAACGAGAAATCCCATTTTCTTTTGAATTACCAGCAGCCATCCCTGTGACAACTGGACAATCCCGTGTTTGGATTCATACAGGCCTAGATATTAAAAATGCGGTTGATCCAACAGATAAAGATTTTATTGATATTCAGCCTACGCGTCTAGCAAGCAACGTATTATCTGCTATTCAAAATTTAGGCTTCCGTCTTCGCAAAGTAGACAATGAGCAAGCGCCTACCTATTTACGTAACCGTGCGCCCATTGTACAAGAGTTTGAATTTACACCGACAAATAATACGTATCGCCGGTATCTAGAGGAACTTGAAGTAATCTTCTTAGATCAAACATCGAAATCCGTTGAAATTTTATTGCAAGTGGATAGACGTGCCCGCGGTTTAGGTAGCTTTTTATCAGAAGCTTTTGATATGGATGAAAGCTTTATTCGCTTAACATTATTTGAAAACGATAATATCTCAGCAAAAATCTCTCAAGCAATTGAAAATAAAATGCGCTAAAACAAAAGGCATGAGGAGCAAAAATATTTGCGCTCCTCATGCCTTCTCTGATTATTTTAACCCTGGATAATTTTGCTGACGTAATGCTTCATAAATTACAATTGCTGCGGTATTAGATAAATTTAACGAACGTATATGATCACTTTGTGGAATACGTAAACACATATTTGCACGCTGTTCGGCAAAATCTTTCGGTAAGCCTGTCGTTTCTCTGCCAAACATAAAATAAATATCACGCGTAACATCACTAAAATCATGCGTTGTAAACGGCTCATCGCTATACGTTTCAATTAAATAAACATCGCCATCTTTACTATATTCAATAAAATCCTCTAGTGAATCATGGTACACCACATTCACATGCTCCCAATAGTCCAATCCAGCACGTTTCAACATTTTATCATCTGTTGAAAAGCCTAACGGACGGATTAAATGAAGTGATGTATTTGTCCCGGCACATGTTCTTGCAATATTTCCCGTATTCGCAGGAATTTCTGGTTGGTATAAAACAATATGATTTGGCACTTTTTATATCCTTCTTTCTACATTTGTTAACATGGCTAGCCCTTTTTCGATTTCTGCTAGCACTTCTTCGTCTTGCTCTTTTATTTGAGCGGCCAGTAAAGCTTCATTCGCATCTTCTGACCCAATTTTACCAATTGCCCACGCAGCAGTTCCACGTATAACAGGACGCTCATCTTTTAGCATGAGCTCAATTAAATCGGGCACTGCACTTTCTTCCTTAAAATGAGCCAGTGCTATAATCGCGTTTCGTTGAATTGGTTTCTTTCCACGCCAAGAGCCCGATACATGTCCGAACTTCGCTTTAAATTCTTTATTGGAAATTGATAGTAATGGTTGTAATAACGGCTTTGCCAGCTCTGGATCGGGTGTAAATTCATCGTGAATCCAATTAAGCTTGCCTTTATTTTTGGGGCAAACGGTTTGGCAAGTATCACAGCCATACAGCCGGTTCCCAATTTTCGTTCGAAATTCATCCGGTAAAAAGCCTTTTGTTTGCGTTAAAAAAGCGATACAACGCTGGGAATTTAACTGTCCAGGAGCTACTATGGCACCGGTTGGACAAACATCGATACATAGCGTACATTCCCCACATTCATCTTCCATCGGCATATCTGGTGCAAACGGGATATTCGTCATGATTTCGCCTAAGTAAACATATGAGCCGAATTCAGGGGTAATAATCGAACAGTTTTTTCCGCTCCAGCCAATTCCAGCGCGCTGTGCAACGGCACGATCCACAAGCTCTCCTGTATCAACCATGGATTTTGTCTTCACAGAAGGCACTCTCTCTCGTAGCCAAGCCTCAATCAATTGAAGCCGTTCGCGTACTGCCGTATGATAATCAACACCCCAAGATGCGCGGCAAAATACGCCTCTGCGCGCTCCCTTTTTCCCTTGAGGGGCGTCGTTCATTCGCGAAGGATACGCTAGTGCAATTGCCACAATACTTTCTGCTCCGTCCAGTAATTTTAAAGGCACTGTACGAAGTTCTACATCAGACTCCTCAAAACCCGACTGAAAGCTAAGCTCTTGCTGACGACGCAAACGATTTTTCAATTCATGAAAGGGGGCAGCAGTAGTAAAACCTATTTTATCGACACCGATTGATTTAGCATATTCGATTAATTCAGCCTGAAGCTGATGGACTTTCATTTCATTCTCTCCTAACAAATGGTACAATTAATTAATGAATAATAAACAAAAAACAGGTGATGTATATGAATATTTCTATCAATCAATCACTATTCACTATGAATGACCAGTTTAAAATTGGTCTTATTCATTATAACAAAATTGTTGTGGCAGAATCTCCTCAAATGATTAAAGGACGCACACAGTTATATCAAGAACATTTATTTTTAGACTTGCAAGATAGTCCATTAACCGAACGCCCTGGCATTCAAGAATGGCGCAAACTTTGGAAGTTTTTTGGTGCAGATCCAAATCGCTACCGTCATTCAGCGGAAAGTCTTATGCGCCGTATCGCAAAACAAAATTATTTAACACCTTTTCATTCGGCTGTTGATTTGAATAATTTCTTTTCACTGCAATATGAAATTCCGATTGGTATTTACGACATCGCTACAATTCAAGATCCTATCGAAATTGCTCTTGGGGATGAAAATACAGGCTATGATGGGTTGAATGGTCGGTATAATGCATTAACAAACATCCTTTACTCAAAAGATAAGCTAGGCGCTTTTGGCAGTCCGTTTGTTGATTCAAGTCGCACAGCCGTTACCGAAAAAACAACTGATGCGCTCCAAATATTTTATTTGCGACCTTCTTTATCCGTGGATGATTGTGAGCAGTTACTTGCAACAGCTGGTAAAATGTTTACACAAGTAAATGGAGGAGATTTTAAAGTCTCTCTTCTATCCTTTCACAACCAATCAACTACATATTAAGGAGTGATTTCCATGGCAATCAATTTAGCAGAAGCTGTGAAGCTAAAAAGTATTTTAACTAAAAAAATCCAAGAACTAACTTCCTCTGTTCACCAAGTGTCCCATACGATTATTGAAAAAGGGGAACAGCCTGTAAAGCCTGAATATACACTTGAAATGATCGAAGCTGAACTAAAGGAGATTCGAAAAGATTCTCGTAAGCTGGATTCCCTTATATATCGTGCAAATATTGACAACACGATTTTATTTAAAGATGAGGTAATGCCTATTGTGGAAGCAATTGAGCTTGCGATACAATTGCGTGCAGAGGCTGCCTTTTGTAAGCAGCTAGGTATGACCGAGAAAGAATCCTATTATCATAGCTCTGGTGAAACAATTCTTTATAATGTTGCACTTTTTGACCCGATGCATTATCGTAATCAATCAAATGAACTCGAAAAAGAAGCCCATCGTTTATCCAACTTAATTAACGCAAAAAATTATCAAGTTGAAATTGAATTTGATGATAGCAAATATTTTTAAACTCTACTCGGTGCGGTGAGACTCCAAACCGAGTAATAACGAGTGTATCCTTTGCCTTTAAAGCAATTAACTAGTAAAACCAATGACTTATTAACATTTACCTCTGTTACCTTTTACCAATGACCAACTATTGTAAAAGCAAACAACAATTAGATGATGATTTTCCTATATACACTCGTTATTGAGAAGGACCTACCCCGCGCTAAATAGTGTGAGGTAGGTCCTTTCTTATATGCTAAATGTTGATACTTAAATTTTTCGATATAATTAATTAAGCCTTACAAAGATGTAGTTGACATGGCATCTCCTCCAACAAAATGATTTATTCTACCCCAGGTAAAATACGTAATGTTTTTTCATTTGCGTCTAAAATAACATCTACGCCAAGTGGTATTCCTATATTGGGTTCACAGTGACCTATTTGGAAACCTGCTAAAGCGGGTTTGTTCAGCGGCTTTAAATAATGCTCCAACAATTGGATGACATCTTCCTCTGTTTCATTTGGACTTGGCAGTTTAAAATTCCCAATGACAAATCCTGCGACTTGCTCTAACTTTCTTGCTAAACGCAAATGGTTCAACATCCCGTCAATTTGCTCTAATGACTCTCCTATATCTTCTATTAAAAGAATTTTCCCACGCATATCTAGTTCAAATTTCGTACCTAACATACTAACAATGCGATTTAAGTTACCACCTATCATTTCGCCTCTAACCGTGCCCTCGACAATTGTATGTAACGGCGAAATTTGTTCATCATACTGAATTTCAATCGGTGTGAAGAGCTGCTGGAACATTTTTTTCGATAATTCATCTAACTCCCCTTTAGATCTTGCTAACATCGGTCCGTGGAATGTCACTAAGTTTGCATAGTCATTGACCGTTGTATGTAGCAGGGTCACATCTGAAAAGCCCCAAATAATTTTCGGATTTTCTTCAATTAATGGGTAGCTAATTTTATCAATAATTCGACCTAAGCCATAACCACCTTTCACACAAAAAATGGCCTTCACCTCTTTATCTTGAATCATCGCATGTAAATCCTGGACACGCTCCGCATCCGTACCCGCTAAATAACCCTCATACGGCTGAATCGTATTTCCAAGCTTATAGCGCAAGCCTAATTCATCTAAAAATGCTAATTGTTGCCCAATCTTCTCCATATTTAAAGGGCTGCTTAATGCAACAAGCCCTACTGTATCTCCAATTTGTAATCTGGCAGGACGGATTTTCATAGTTATTGCCTCCTTTTACTTTTATGGCTATTGTATCATAGCGAATTATGTAAAGTGCGTTGCAAATAACTCATGCAGCCCACTCTACTTAATTGGATATTCTAAAATCGAATTAGAAAAGGAGTGCCTCATTCAGCACTCCTTTTTCACTGTCATTATTTTACGCCTGTATAAATTACTGTAACATCTTTATGATTGTGTAACGCGCTTGCTGGGAAGTCCGTTGTGATTTCACCACTGCGCAAACGATCAAATGCTTCTTGTTTTGATGCACCTGATATTAATAGCACTACTTTTTTTGCATTCATAATTGTTCGAATCCCCATCGTAATTGCATGCGTAGGAACATCATCAATTGTATCAAAATAGATTTGATTGGCCTCACGTGTTGATTGTGTCAACTCAACCATATTTGTCTCTAACTCAAACGCTGTACCCGGCTCATTAAATCCGATATGACCATTAACTCCAATTCCTAATAACTGAATATCAACGCCACCCGCCGCAGCAATTGCAGCATCATATTCTGCAGTAGCTGTCGCTATTTCTTTTGGGTTGCCCGTTGGCACATGAATATTTTCACGCTTCATATCAATATAATTGAATAAATTCTCATCCATAAAGTAGTGATAACTTGCTTCATTATTAGGCATAATCCCAATATATTCATCTAAATTAAATGATTTCGCCTCAGCAAATGATAGTTCCCCAGCTTGATACGCTTTTACTAATTCCTTATAAAAGCCTTCTGGTGTACTACCCGTCGCCATTCCAAAAACACTTGTCTTCACTAGCTTTAATTGCTCTTTAAAAATAGTCGCAGCAATTTTGCTCATTTCTTCATAATTTGCTGCTTCAATCCACTTCATATTTGTAGTCACACTTGCCATTTATTTCCCAACTTTCTTCATGTTTTATGTAATTTATCTTCGTTTAGTCGGTGTTCAAACACTCACTAGAAGATAAAGTCTCAGGCGGATGTCACAGATTTTGAAGAGAGTTAATTGTGCAAGTACAATTCAAAATCTGGACGCAATTACGCCAAGGCGTAATTGATATTGTATTAAAAAAGTCACATATCCATTTTAAATTCAATCTTATTTTCACTATTTTTTTCCTTTAATAACTATCTTAATTTTATCGGAAGTTTTCATATTTCGCTACAAAAAGCTATAACAATTATTTCTAACTAGTAAAATGTACAAACTTGTTACTCAATATCCAATAATGCTGTAATTCTCAAAAAGCCTTTTATTTTGACTATGTTCTAGTAAATAATCTCATTCATAAATTAGGCTCTTTGAAAATAATTCTCAATTACTCATTGATATTCTCAATTGACTTTGATAGTATTAGTGATATTGAAAATCATTATCAATTAAAGGTGGTATATTTATGAAAAAATTTGCAGGTATCGGTATGGTAGCCGCACTCACTTTGGCGCTTTATGGCTGTTCAGAGAACGAAGTAGAAAATGTGGGCTCTGCTGAAACAAATACACAAGAACAACAACCGAATGAAAATAATGTAAATAAAACTGCATTTGAAGATGGTGTAGATGAAAAAGAATTCCAGGAAGCGTTAGCGGCTTTTCCTGAGACGGTACCTAGTAAAATTGTTACAACCTCGGTCCCTTTAACAGAAATGCTTCACCTATTAGATATTGTTCCCGTAGGTGTTCCAACTTCAACAAATCCAATTCCAACTGATTTTGACTCAATTACACGAGTGGGTTCACCAATGGCTCCAGATTTAGAAGTCATTTCAAATTTACAAACCGAATTAATTGTCGGTGCAGCATCGTTAAAAGATTCTCTTGATAAAGCTTTAGAAGGTATGAATTTACCTACAGCTTATTTACCTACCGATTCATATGAAGACTTAAAATTAAGCTTTAAAGTGTTAGGTACTTACTTCGGCAAAGAAAAAGAAATGAATGAAATATTACAAACGATCGTAGCCAAAGAGCAAGAATTAGAAAAACAGGCCGCTGGTAAAGAACTCCCTTCTGTTATGTTAGTGATCGGTACTTCTGATTCATTCATGGTGATGAATGATAAATCTTACTTAGGTAGCCTAGTAGAGCGTCTTGGGGCAGAAAATATTGCGACGTCTATATTAAAGACCGATTCAACATACTCAACCCTTAATTTAGAAGAAATTGTTGTTGCAGACCCTGATATGATTTTTGTGTTAGCTTCAGGTGATCACGGAGCAAATGAGGATAAATTCAAACAAGAAATTGCCAATAATAGCGCATGGACACAATTATCTGCCTATAAAAATGATAATATCCATTTCCTTGATTACAGTATTTTCGGGGTAACATCTATTGCCAATGTCGACACAGCATTAACAACAATTGCAGATTATTTCTATAAATAGGATGAGGAAGATTTCATGATAAAGTCAACAAGAAGCCGTGCAATTGTTATCATCACCTTTGTATTAGCCCTCCTACTAACAATTGTCTCGATTGGATTAGGGAGTGTACATATTTCCATTCCAGATATTTTAAAAACGATCGCGAATGGCCGTGAAGAGGGAATTTTCACAACAATCATTTGGGATATTCGTCTTCCACGTGTTTTATTAGCACTAATTATTGGAGCCAACATTGCAATTTCAGGAGCACTACTACAAGCCGTCATGGGCAATCCACTTGCAGATCCTGGTCTTACTGGAGTAACAAGTGGTGCAGCTGCATTTGTTCTACTTATTATGCTAGCTAAACCAGAATATATCCAGCTGATTCCTGTTGCTGCATTTGTTGGTGGGATTATTGCCGCAAGCATTGTTTACGCACTTGCATGGCGCAAAACTGGGATTACTCCGATTACCATTATTTTATCTGGTGTAGCAGTAAATGCTTTATGTGGCGGGATTATTAGCTTTTTATCTATCATGTATAGTGACCGACTTCCTTCAGCTGTCCAATGGCTAAATGGTAGCCTAGCAGCAAAAGGACATGCCGCACTTCAAATGATATATGTGTACGCCATTATTGGATGGATTTTATCAATATTTGCTATTAGAAAAGCAAATATTATCCGGTTGGGAGACCAAGTAGCAGTTAATTTAGGGGAAAATGTGACCCGTATTCGTATTGTCCTGTCCATTTTAGCTGTATTTTTAGCGGCCATTTCAGTAGCAGCCATTGGTATGATTGGTTTTGTTGGTTTAATTGTTCCGCATATGGCGCGTTTATTAGTTGGCTCAGATTATAAATATATGCTGCCAATGAGTATGGCTATGGGAGCAATACTTTTATTAATAGCCGATACAGCCGGGCGAACTTTATTTGCCCCACTAGATATTCCAGCAGGGATTATTATGTCTGTCATTGGTGGTCCTTACTTTTTATATTTAATGAGAAAGAAGGCATTTTAATGTTAAAAATTGAACAGCTCTCCATTCGTTATGATCAAAAAGAAGTTGTCCATAATTTTTCATTTGATGTTCAAAAAGGAGAAATATTATCGATTATCGGACCAAATGGCTCTGGTAAATCTACCATTTTAAAAGCCGTTGCCCGTATGCTTCCATATAGCTCCGGAACCATTATGTTTGATCGAAATAATATGCGTGATTTAGCATCAAAAGAAATCGCAAAGAAAATGTGCATATTAAGTCAGCGTAATCAAGCCCCTTCAGATATTACAGTTCGAAATTTAGTAGCCTATGGTCGTTATCCACATAAAAAGTGGTTTGAACGTTTAAACGATGAAGATTACGCGATTGTCGATTGGGCGCTTGAAAAAACACATTTAACTCATTATCAAGATCAATCCATTGCCGCTTTATCTGGTGGCGAATCTCAGCGTGCTTGGATTGCAATGGCATTGGCTCAAAAACCCGAGATTTTATTACTAGACGAACCAACAACTTATTTAGATATTGCACACCAGCATGAAATCTTAGAATTAATACGTGAGCTGAATCGTGAAACCGGTTTGACTGTTGTTATGGTACTTCATGACCTCAATCAAGCATCTAGCTATAGTGACCGAATTGTCGTTGTTAAAGATGGACATTGTGTACAGATCGGGACACCCAATGAAGTCATGACTGAACAAATGATTCAGTCCACTTATAAAATGGAGGCGGAAATTCAACACGTTATTTGGGATTCTGCCCCTCGAATTCAATTAAAGAATACCGTGAAAAGTTAGGAGAATTATGATGAAAACAACAATTGATTTAATTCAAATCCGCTCAGATTATGAAGCATTTTTACAACGAAAAAAAAGCCTAATGTTAAGCTTTGTCACGCCAGAAGGTCAAGCATTTAGTAGCTCAGCAGCATTTGTCCAAGTAAATGGCAAGTTTTATGTTTATGTAAGCCATATCGCAGACCATTACCAACTCCTAGAGCAAAACGATATAGTGGATGTATTATTTGTAGCAGACGAAGCTGTTACGCAAAATCATTTTGCAACTGAACGTGCTCGCTGGCAATGTGCCCCTAAAAACTTAGGTAACGAAGGTCATGAAGAAGTATTCGAAGCATTTGATGCCGTACACAGTAAGAAAATGATGCAACTATTACGCACATTAGATTTCTCACTATTTGAACTAACACCACTCAAAGGGCGCTATGTTGTAGGATTCGGAAAGGCATTTGACATTGATTTTGCCGAAGATACATTAACACATGTAGTCATTGATAAAAAGAAATAACGAGTTGAACAGCTAAAAGTATCGATTAGTTGATAGTTAAGTAACTTCTAAGATCTGAGTTCGGTAATCCACCGAGCTTAGGTCTTTTAGTTTTTCCTTCATTGGTTTGTGGTTGTTATAGTGAATTTAGTCTTTATGCATATAACATAGCCGATTTTGGACGTAAATTAACACAAGAGAGCAATTGATTGTATAAGCTATAGAAACTCTCTCTACACGCTTCCTATCTCTGAATCTTCAACTCTTGCCCCCTATTGTTTGAGTGCTTTTATTCACAATGTTTCAGTGGGAAATTGAAATTCGTATTTATTTCTACCTCACAAAAAATCCAATAATCACTGCAATAATTAAGATAATTCCACCAAAAAATTGTCCTATTCCTGAAGCTTCTCCCATTAACAGTAAATTGAATAAGTTTTTGTTTTTTTGATTTTTTCCAAATAAGCCATCATCTGTTCTCATACGATAAATACCCCAAACTACTAAAACTATCCCAAAAATAAGTCCTATAATATACATCATTTAAATTCCTCCGTTGTTTATTTTATATGTGTATCTTTATGAAATGTGTTATTTGTCATCCTCATCAAAAATAAAAGTTTCTTCAATTGATAAATTAAAAACTGAAGCTATTTTATATGCAAGTAATACAGATGGATTATATTTTTGTTTTTCTAATGAGATGATTGTTCTTGAAGATACACTTACTTTATCAGCTAACTCTTGTTGTGTTATTCCATGTTCTATTCGTAATTCTTTCACTCTATTTTCCATAAATACCTCCTAATTAAAGGACATGAGTATAATATTTTCTAGATCCAAATTCAATAATCATTAAAGATATTAAAATAATAAATAATGCAATATTTGTTGGAATTAGCACAAAATTAGTTAAAAACATAAGAATTAAAATTTCGGGTATCAGGATATATAAGGTAAAGCGAGCAACTTTTCCATCAATTAAGGCATCTCTTTCGTCATATTCCTTTGCTAATTCTTTTTCTAGTGATTTATTCTTTCGGGATTTAACGATAGAAATTGTTGAGAACAACAAAATTATTCCACCTAACAATACTGTGATATAGCCATTATTAAATCCTACTGATGCATCGAGAAGTATTTGAATGAACCCAATTACTATTAATAAGATTGATACTAAAAGTCGCTGCATGAATAGATTTTTCAAATATACCTCTCCTAATTAACTTATTCTCCTATAGTGAAGTTTATTTCACGTGAAGTTTATTTCATATTAACTTTTTTACAAGCCAATCGTCAAGTGGTTAATAATGGCACTTTAAGTGACGAAATATTTCATCATTTGAACCTTTTTAGTTATAAAAGTGTCCAACTAACCAGCTCAGTTAGTTCAAGAAGAAATTGCTATCCTAAAGACAGCGTTGTTCTGCTAAAGCCCCCGTTTGTTTAATAAAAAAAGCTACCAAAAAGGCAGCTCATTGTAATTTCTGAATTTTTAATTGAAATCTTTTTTGTATAGTCTGAAAGCACTTATTGCACCTACAAGGAATACAATCGCTTGGAATAGTAATAAGAACTGTCGGAAATTTTGGATATCATTGTCAACTAATGAAATAAACACACCCGTCATTATCAATTGGGTAGAAAACATACTAGACATGATTTTTAAATATATGGCATTTGTTCTTTCATCTGGTTTACCAAACTTCTTACCCACAAAAAATAGAACCAGCAAAGAACCAATATAAATAAATGTCATAACCCCTACAAAAATATTAAAATTTACTACGCTTTCAAGCATCCATCTGTCTAATACATCAATCATTGTTATCTTCCTCTCCTACATATGAAAATATTTCATTAATATCTACTTCAAAAAAATTTGCAATTCTATAGGCTAACACTAAAGATGGTGAGTAATTATTCTTTTCCATAACAAAAATAGTTTGTTTGGAGACTCCAACTGCATCTGCCAGATCCTTTTGAGACATCCGCTTTAACACTCTAAACTCATATACCTTGTTTACGATTGAATCACCAAAGCTCTCTTTCACAAGACCGCCTCCCTATATTTAACATAATAAAACATAACTAGAAAAAAGTAAAGTTTAATTATACATTTTCCAGAAAAAATTTTATAAAGTTATGATTTGTATTTATATTTTATAACTAACACTTACTTTGTTTTGGTATGTCACTACTTGGGAATGATAAAACTTATCTCATATTGGGGAAACTTTTTTATTGTTATCAACTTTTTCTCCCCTTTCACACGTCTAGTAGTTGTATACAATTTGAAAATGTTAAAAAGGAGCTTCTTAGGTCATGAAAACAAGAAATGCATTTCAACATGAAGAAATATTTGTCCAGTTTATTCGCGAACAGAAAGAACGTTTTTATTTGCTCGCGTATAACTATACGAAAAATGAACAGGACGCACTTGATGTTGTACAAGACAGTATTCAAAAAGCAATGCTTTCTCTCGATCGACTAGAAAATGTCGAGTATATGAAAAGCTGGTTTTATAAAATCGTCGTACGTACAGCCATTGATTTTTTACGTAAGCATAAACGCTTACAGGTGACAGACGATGATACATTGCAATGTTTAACACCTGCACAAGAGGATGTCTACGAAAACGTTGATTTAGAGCATGCGTTAGACGAGTTACCTCAAATGTATCGTGAAGTTGTCATTTTACACTATTTTGAAGATTTAAAGCTCGATGATGTAGCTAATATCCTTAACATTAAGTTGAGTACAGCCAAATCTCGCCTTTATAAAGCGTTAAAACTCTTAAAAATTCAATTGCAAGATGTGAAAGGAGAAACAGCACATGGATAAAAAATTAAAAGAATTAGAAAAGCAATATAATGAGGTACCTATCCCTAAAGAGCTTGATTTTGTAGTGGAAAAAGCACTAAAACAAGGCACAAAGAAAAGAAAAAACCGAGCACCACTTTGGTTACTTGGATCTGCAGCGGCGGCTATACTTTTTACAGCTAGTTTAAATGCCAGTCCAGCAATGGCACAAAAACTTTCAGAAATCCCTGTTGTTGGTAGCATCGTCAAAGTTTTAACATGGACTGAATATGAAGTAAAAGAAGACACATATGATGCAAGTATTAAAGTACCTTCTATTGAAAACCTAGAAAATAAAGAACTTGCAAATACTTTAAATGAAAAATACCGTTCAGAAGGTAAGGAACTTTATGATGCCTTTATTTCTGAGGTTGATTATATAAAGGGACTTGGAGGTGGTCACGCAGGAATAGATAGCGGTTATGAAATCAAAACAGATAATGACCAAATCCTATCCATTGGCCGTTATACTGTCAATACCGTTGGATCGTCTTCTACAACAATGAACTACGATACAATTGATAAACAAAATGAAATTTTAATTACACTACCGATGTTATTTAAAGACGGTAATTATATTAAAACTATCAGCGAAAACATTATTGAACAAATGCGTGAACAAGCTGCATCCGACTCAGATAAAAAGTATTGGGTAAAAGGTGGAGGTCTTCCTGATGAAGAAGTAATAGATGGATTTACAACTATTAATGCTGAACAACAATTCTATATTTCTGATAAAGGTAAACTTGTTATTTCCTTCGATAAATACGAAGTAGCACAAGGCTATATGGGTATAGTAGAATTCGAAATCCCAACCGATGTCCTAAAAAATGATCTTGTAAGTTCTGAATATATTCATTAATCATTTCGCTAAAAAGCATAGTCCCAAAATACGAGGGATTTGGCAATTAAATTGTCAAATACCTCGCTTTTTTATTTATGAAATACTGTTTCATTAAAGATACTGTTATGACTAATTAGTATAGCAGGCCATTAAATTAAAAAAATAACAGTTTCAGATTAATCACTTTAAATGTAGCCAACCTTTTCAAGTAACTTTAAAGTTGTATAATTTAGATTAGGAAGTTTGTCTAAAGAGAAATATTTTAATGCTTTGCTTTCTTCATTTTTCTTAATAGTACCAGTTACACTTGTAGTTTTATAAATCGCGGTTGCATTGTAAATTTCATCCCCATGAGGGAACTTATAATATAATTCTTTCCCAGAAGCTAATCCAACTAATATCAATTCTTGAGCGATTAATCCTGTTTCTTCAAATAATTCTTTTTGAGCGGTTTCTTCAAAACTATCTCCAATTTCCATACCGCCACCAGGAAGCCCCCAATCATTTGTATCTGAACGTAATTGTAATAATATTTCATTCTTTTCATTCAAAACAATAATTGCAGACCCTGGTGCAATTATCGGTCTTGTACCAATGTGTTGTCGTAAAGATTTAATATAATTCATTATGTTCCTTCTTTCTCGAAGAATTTACCAAAGTTTAGCATAAGTTATTTATTTTACCAAATAGTCGTTTGGTCACATTTCTTAACTTAGCGTTGTAAATCCCCATAATTTTGAAGGTACTCCTTGTTGCACTAAACTGCTACGTTAGTTCAATAAGAAGTTGAAACACCTTAATATCTCTTTAATATTTTGTATTGGTCATAATTTTTGGAAATACATATACTTAATATCGATCAACGATTATCAAGACTAGGGATATTGAACTAGAGTTGAACTCTAGGGCAATATCCCTTTTCTTATCCCTAGAGATAAATGATATATTTGAACAGTTTGTAGACCTACTTATAACACAATTAGGAGAATTTTTTATGTCTAGAAGTAGAAAATATGTGTAGCTTTAAAAAAAATTTCGATTAAAAGAGTACTCCCAGCATGAATTTATAATAGAAAAAAAACGCCTTTTGATAAAAGCTTGACCAAAATAGGGGTTCTAGTTGTTAAAAGGTAATTATTTCGTAAGCTGGAACTGCAACAAAGGCGCCCGTTTCTACAACAATTTTTCAAAAGCAATTTTTACTTCGTCCGAAAATGACCAATAGTGCTGAAAAAAATCGTCTAATTTCTGCATTTATGCTGATGTCGGTCCGTAAAGCTATTGTCCATTTACGCTTCCTAGTAACATAGTTTCCTCAGCGATGACATCTTACCTAAAGAATTGATAATAGACGCTATGCCACCTGCTACAAGGACTGTTTCCCCAACAGTTTAGGCCACTTAGTCATCATAAGTCATAGTAATTGGCACAAATTAAAAAATGATGTTTTTCATGAATAGCTATTAAGTGTATGCTTTGGATAAGATTTGGATAATGAGCGAGTGGATCTGGATATCTTATATGCCTGCAACATTATCCACTATATTAGAAACCATACTTTCTAAATACTTTGTTTTTTTCTAAATAATCAGCTATTCGTTTATTTTTACTTCTTTCTTTATCGTTCTTTTTCGTATTGCATATACGACTACCATCAAAAGAGGTAAAAAAAGTCCAATTGATAATGTTAAGGAATTACCCGTCGTACTGTCCCAATGTTGTTGGTACATGACATTAGGATAAATCACGAGAGAAAGGACCACGGCAATCATTCCTAGTGGTAATGTTAATGGGCGGTAATCTTTCAAATTCAGAATTTGTGCCATCCCTAAAACGGAAGCGTAAAAATAAAGAGTCGATTTAAAATAGAGGGTGATAAACCAAAGTGAAGCCATTAATCCTTCAATACGCTGTACAAAATTCCCAATATTTATCCTTTTAGTCAATTCATAACTTGGATATATCTCTCCAGCAGTTTTATCAACACCAAATACCGAAATACACAAAAATGTAATAACGATGATGACGATGCCGCCTATTAAGTTTCCAATTAAAAAAGATTTTTTAGCTTGTTTCATTTTGTTAATAAAGGAAGGAAAAATCATTAATAAAAAAATAGCATTTACTGAAGATACTACGACATAAAAAAAGGATGATTGAATGATTT
This sequence comes from Solibacillus sp. R5-41, assembly GCF_002736105.1. NCBI lineage: Bacteria > Bacillati > Bacillota > Bacilli > Caryophanales > Caryophanaceae > Solibacillus > Solibacillus sp. R5-41. Next base: position 3,711,593 of record NZ_CP024123.1, read on the forward strand.
TTTTTGTCCCCATCTCATATACAGGCTGTATATTTTCAAACTTTATTTCAGGTGAAATAAATACCACTAAAATGAAAAAAATAACAAAGAACACGACAACTAAGATTTCTGCAGTACGAGCGAAGGTTTCTAATCCAAGACGGACTCCCATCACCACAATCCCCGCCATAAGAATATTAAGGGCTACCATTGGAGTATTTGGCATCATATGGATATTTAAGAATAACCCAAAATAATATAAAAGTTCTGAAGCATAAATAAGAGACGTGAGTACAAACAAAGCAGCAAAGGCTTTCCCTACCCATTTTCCAAATAGTTTTTCAAGGATTTGGACATAGGTGAGGTGAGGGAACCAAAGAGCTATAGTGATGAATAGCCATACGGCCAATAATCCTATACCCGTACCAAATATAGCGGCAAGCCAGGCATCTTGCTTCGCGTTAGTTGCTAATGCTGATGGTACAGTTAAGATGCTCGTACCAATCGTAAATAAAATAACTAATACTAGAAATTGATACGAATTTATTTTAACGTCTTGCATCATTTCATATCATACCTTCCCCTATACACTGTTCTTTTATTTCAACAAATGAGAAATAACGTCATCAAGCGGTTTAAAAATAATAGTGAGTAAATCTAGTGGATTTGGAATAGGTTTTTCAAATCCAAGTGTAATACTTAGACCTACCCCAATTGCAAGTAGAATTGAAAACACCAGTAACTCTTTTTTATATCTTTTTTCCAAGAGAGGTGGAACTTCAATCCACAGAATGGCTGCTGCAATCAGTAGTATTCCTATACTTTTTATCATGATTATCTACCCTCTATCTCTTCTAAAAATGAATTACCTACTGTACCCGTATGCACAAGTTTTAGGTCTACTTTAACATTCGCTGTCATCTCAGGGAATTCCTCATCCCACTGTTCTTTAATCTTTTTCCATTCTTTCGGATTAGATCGATGAATGGCTTCACCAAATCCAAATATGTCTGACTTATACTGTCTTTGTACCGTTTCAATGGTCGATTTAATGAGCTCTTCCATCTCTTTTTCAGTATTCTTCTGTAGCTCAACAATTGTTTCTGGGTCATTAAGATTAATTTGACACTCTACTTCCCCAACATTTCCTTTTACTTTAATATTGACATCCACTTCAGGCTTACCTTTGTTTATTTTGCCTTTCATTTTAGAATCGAATTGAATAATCTCTATAGTGGCTTTCCCCTCTTCAGGACAAGATATAGCTGTTACAGTATTTTGCACTTCGTTGACGACGGCATTATACCTTCTGCCGTCTCGTTCAGTTAACCAGCCTACTAGTTTATCTTTTTTAAACACCGCTAAACCATCATATTCAATTCGCGCAAAAGGAGTAATCGATTCCACATTCTGTTTGCTTGATCCCATTTCTTGTTCCCCTGTTACTAGAATCCCTGTTAATACGGCTTCCTTCCCATCACTTATAAGATTGTCTATCAACTCATCTAATTTAAAGCCGTTCGTTGCAGCCCAAAAAGCTTCTGATGTTTTAAGCGTGTTAAACATTTTATTGGCGGGTATATTTTCAATCGTTGTTGTGACATTCAGTACTTCCCCTGCGGTCCTATCCTTAGCAATAACAACATAGAAATCAGATCGGAGTTCCCAATCTCTTGACAGAAAATCTAAGGATTCGGCTATACCTTCTTCAGCTAAATCCTCACCAAGCACAAGCATTCGAAGATGTCCAGGATATATTTTTCGAGGCGAGATCTTTGTAATTTTTCGAAGGGCTTCATATACCGTTTCTCCGTTCGCCTGAAACAAGATGACTGGTGAACGCCCAGTACTTGTTTTCGTCGTTATTTCCGAAGGTACAACCACTTGAGCAGTTACTTGGTATTCATCTTCTACTTTATCGATTCCTAATGCCATCGTAATGCCAAGCTCATTTAATTCCCTCCGGTCCCAACACCCCGCAAGGAAGAGGCTAAGAATCAGGAGAACAAACATGCACTTTTTCATCTTTTAAACCCCTTCATACTCCTTATTTTTTTGGTGGCTCTGGTTTTGCAGAGGCTGAATCTTGTTGCCTAACGATATTTTGTTGATTGATTAGACGAGGTCGTGTAAACATATTCCATCTAGGCAAGCGAATAAACGTATCCTTTTGATCGGAAAGATTAAATGGAGCTACTGGAGACATATAAGGCACGCCAAAAGAACGCAAACTACATAAATGCAGAAGTAAAGCAATTAAACCGATCGTTATTCCTACTAAACCAAAAGAAGCAGCTAATGCCATAAACCCAAAGCGTAGTATCCTGACAGAGATAGCTAAGTCGTAAGTTGGAGAAACGAAACTAGAAATGGCGGTTATTGAAACCACGATTACCATCGCAGCAGAGATTATGCCTGCTTCAACCGCTGCTGTTCCAATTACAAATGCTCCTACTATAGACATAGCTGAACCGATGCTTCGTGGCATTCTTAAGCCTGCTTCACGCAAGATTTCAAAGGTAACTTCCATTATGACTGCTTCAAAAAATGTCGGAAATGGGACACCTTCTCTTTGGGCTGCCAGACTAATAAGAAGTGCGGGCGGTAGCATTGCATGATTAAAAGTTGTGATTGCAATAAATAATGCTGGTGCAAGCAATGCAATCGCGAATGCAAAAAAACGAAGGAGTCTAATAAGACTCGCAATATCCGCATGTTGGTAGTAGTCGTCTGAAGATTGAAAAAATTGAACAAATAATGCTGGAACAATTAGGACAAATGGTGTTCCATCTACCAAAATGGCTATGCGTCCCTCCAATAATGCTGCAGCTACTACATCCGAACGTTCCGTATTGAATATAGTTGGGAAAGGTGAATATGGTGTATCCTGAATCAATTCCTCGATATTTCCACTTTCAAGAATCCCGTCAATATCTATTTTATCCAAACGCAAACGGACTTCTTTCACTATTTTATCATTTGCAATTCCTTTGATATACATCATGGCAACATTCGTTTTCGTACGTTTTCCAATAACTTTTGATTCCATCCAGAGATTTGGGTCTTTCAGTCTTCTACGAACTAATGCGGTATTTACACGCAAATTTTCGGAGAATCCTTCGCGGGGTCCTCTTACTACCACTTGGGCTGTTGCTTCCGTTACTCCACGCTCAACCCAATACCTATTGGAAATGATTAAACCTTGGGCATATCCATCGATTAAAAGAATCGTATCCCCCGATAAAAGTCCAGTAAAAAGCACTTCAAAATTAGTTATTTCTTTAATTTCTCCTACTGTCATGGCATAATCTTTTAAAATGCTAATAAGATTTTGTTCAGGAGATAGCTTTTTCTGTAATTCGGTCCCTTTGATATCTAGCATGAGCGTTTCCAAAATAAAATTTTGTAATGAGGTTGTATCGGTTAATCCATCTGTATAGAAAATACCGGCTTTAATTGTTTCTTCTTTTCCAATTCGAATTTCTCTAATGATAATATCCGAGCTTTTTCCAAGTGAATCTTTTATTATTTGTATATTTTCTTGAAGGTTTGTTTTTAATTCGTTTGCTGAACTTGTCTCCATCATTTGACTAGCTGAAATAGAATTTGAATGCATTTTAGAATTACTTTTCTTTCTGAAAAAGCCCATAGACTACCTCACATTTACTTTTTATTTTTTTGTCGTTCTATATTAATTTTATTTATTACTTTCCTAGTTAGGAATATATTTGATTATCCTTAAACTTTTCTATTAAGAATGTTGATAAGAGATGGATTTTCATTTTCTTGAGCATGAGGAAACTCCTTTCAACTGAAAAGTCTTAAACACATATTTTTTCTAAACTAAATAAATCATACTACTATTATTAAATAGCAGGATTTTTTCGACAAAACTTCTAATTAAGGGACAAAAAAAGTAAATGGAAAAATACACTTCCCATCTACCAAAATATTAAAATACTGCAGTAATTAATAAAGCTTTCGTAAACACTGTACACCCATGGTTGGCTCGGAAGTAAGGAAGGCCGTATCAATAAGGAAAAAATATTTGCTGTTACATCAATGATAATAGCGCTTATTTTAGTTAACAAGGAGGTCTAAAAAGATGGGGATATTTATGATTCTATTTACTTTACTTGGTGGTATCACATTGAGCGCACAATCAGCTATTAATGGTACATTTAGCCGTAAAGCGGGAACAATTGAAATAACATTCTTAATCTTTGTAACTGGTTCTATGTTTTTAGCTCTACTCTATCGCATTCCTGAAAACAGAAAAAACCCACAAACCCTGATATATCAAGGTTTATGGGCTTTCAAATGTTTCTTATCTTGACTAAAAAACATCTAAATATACCGATAGTCGGGGTCGAACCGACACTCCTCACGGAACGCGATTTTGAGTCGCGCGCGTCTGCCAATTCCGCCATATCGGCAAAGCAAAAAAAAGGAATAAAAAAAACCGGAATAACCGATTTAAAGTATATGGAGGCGGCAACCGGATTTGAACCGGTGGTAGAGGTGTTGCAGACCTGTGCCTTACCACTTGGCTATGCCGCCATATATTATATATTTATAGTTTTGGAGCGGAAGACGAGGTTCGAACTCGCGACCCCCACCTTGGCAAGGTGGTGTTCTACCACTGAACTACTTCCGCAAATATAAAAAAATGGCTGGGGAACCTGGATTCGAACCAGGGCATGACGGAATCAAAATCCGTTGCCTTACCGCTTGGCTATACCCCAATAAAGGTAATTTAAATTTTATAAGAAATGGGGCGACTGATGGGAATCGAACCCACGAATGCCTGAACCACAATCAGGTGCGTTAACCACTTCGCCACAACCGCCATTATAATATCTTACTTGAAAATTAATATTTTAAAAAAAAATAGAATGGGGCGACTGATGGGAATCGAACCCACGAATGCCTGAACCACAATCAGGTGCGTTAACCACTTCGCCACAACCGCCACTATATTATTTTGTTTACTATTTGATTAATTGGCAGGGGCAGTAGGAATCGAACCCACACTGACGGTTTTGGAGACCGTAGTTCTACCTTTAAACTATGCCCCTGTAATTAAAAATGGTGGTGGGGGACGGATTCGAACCGCCGAACCCTAAGGAGCGGATTTACAGTCCGCCGCGTTTAGCCACTTCGCTACCCCACCGAGTAATGGTGCCGGCGAAAGGAGTCGAACCCTCGACCTACTGATTACAAGTCAGTTGCTCTACCAACTGAGCTACACCGGCAAATTAAATTTATAAAGTGGGTCAGGACGGAATCGAACCGCCGACACTTAGAGCTTCAATCTAATGCTCTACCAACTGAGCTACTGACCCATAATTATGTATAAGTTATAAATGGCGGTCCCGACCGGGATCGAACCGGCGATCTCCTGCGTGACAGGCAGGCATGTTAACCGCTACACCACGGGACCATTTGGTTGCGGGGACAGGACTTGAACCTGTGACCTTCGGGTTATGAGCCCGACGAGCTACCACTGCTCCACCCCGCGATAATACTATTTATTTATGGTGGAGGATGACGGGCTCGAACCGCCGACCCTCTGCTTGTAAGGCAGATGCTCTCCCAGCTGAGCTAATCCTCCATGCTGGATACTAACTATTTAATGGTGACCCGTACGGGATTCGAACCCGTGTTACCGCCGTGAAAGGGCGGTGTCTTAACCGCTTGACCAACGGGCCATTAAAACTATTATAGTCTGGCGGAGAGTAAGGGATTTGAACCCTTGATGCAGTGTTATCCGCATACACGATTTCCAATCGTGCTCCTTCGACCTCTCGGACAACTCTCCAAGAAGATTGGCTCCGAAGGTAGGACTCGAACCTACGACCAACCGGTTAACAGCCGGTTGCTCTACCACTGAGCTACTTCGGAATAGTTTTATGTTAGCCTAGCGATGTCCTACTCTCACAGGGGGAAGCCCCCAACTACCATCGGCGCTAAAGAGCTTAACTTCCGTGTTCGGTATGGGAACGGGTGTGACCTCTTTGCCATCATCACTAGACTATTTTAAAAGACAAGATTTATTATATCGTATTTACTAATGAAAATCAAGTCTTTATTAGTAAAAAAATAAATTTTATTCTTTCAAAACTGGATAAACGTTTCATTGAAAATGTGCAATAAATTGTGGTTAAGTCCTCGACCGATTAGTATTCGTCAGCTCCATATGTCGCCACACTTCCACCTCGAACCTATCTACCTGATCGTCTTTCAGGGGTCTTACTTACTTGCGTAATGGGAAATCTCATCTTGAGGGGGGCTTCATGCTTAGATGCTTTCAGCACTTATCCCGTCCACACATAGCTACCCAGCGATGCCTTTGGCAAGACAACTGGTACACCAGCGGTGTGTCCATCCCGGTCCTCTCGTACTAAGGACAGCTCCTCTCAAATTTCCTACGCCCACGACGGATAGGGACCGAACTGTCTCACGACGTTCTGAACCCAGCTCGCGTACCGCTTTAATGGGCGAACAGCCCAACCCTTGGGACCGACTACAGCCCCAGGATGCGATGAGCCGACATCGAGGTGCCAAACCTCCCCGTCGATGTGGACTCTTGGGGGAGATAAGCCTGTTATCCCCGGGGTAGCTTTTATCCGTTGAGCGATGGCCCTTCCATGCGGAACCACCGGATCACTAAGCCCGTCTTTCGACCCTGCTCGACTTGTAGGTCTCGCAGTCAAGCTCCCTTATGCCTTTACACTCTACGAATGATTTCCAACCATTCTGAGGGAACCTTTGGGCGCCTCCGTTACTCTTTAGGAGGCGACCGCCCCAGTCAAACTGTCCGCCTGACACTGTCTCCTACCCCGTTAAGGGGCATGGGTTAGAAGTTCAATACAACCAGGGTAGTATCCCACTGACGCCTCCTTCGAAGCTGGCGCTCCGAGATCTCTGGCTCCTACCTATCCTGTACAAGTTGTACCAAAATTCAATATCAGGCTACAGTAAAGCTCCACGGGGTCTTTCCGTCCTGTCGCGGGTAACCTGCATCTTCACAGGTACTATAATTTCACCGAGTCTCTCGTTGAGACAGTGCCCAGATCGTTACGCCTTTCGTGCGGGTCGGAACTTACCCGACAAGGAATTTCGCTACCTTAGGACCGTTATAGTTACGGCCGCCGTTTACTGGGGCTTCAATTCGTAGCTTCGCTTGCGCTAACCACTCCTCTTAACCTTCCAGCACCGGGCAGGCGTCAGCCCCTATACTTCACCTTACGGTTTTGCAGAGACCTGTGTTTTTGCTAAACAGTCGCCTGGGCCTATTCACTGCGGCTCTCGTGCGCTTGCACGCTCAAGAGCACCCCTTCTCCCGAAGTTACGGGGTCATTTTGCCGAGTTCCTTAACGAGAGTTCTCTCGCACACCTTAGGATTCTCTCCTCGACTACCTGTGTCGGTTTGCGGTACGGGCACCTCTCACCTCGATAGAGGCTTTTCTTGGCAGTGTGAAATCAGGAACTTCGTCCATACGGACTCGTCATCACAGCTCAACGTATCAGTGTGCGGATTTGCCTACACACACGCCTTACTGCTTGAACAGAGACAACCAACGCTCTGCTTACCCTATCCTACTGCGTCCCCCCATTTCTCAAACGGTGAGGAGGTGGTACAGGAATATCAACCTGTTGTCCATCGCCTACGCCTATCGGCCTCGGCTTAGGTCCCGACTAACCCTGAGCGGACGAGCCTTCCTCAGGAAACCTTAGTCATACGGTGGACGGGATTCTCACCCGTCTTTCGCTACTCATACCGGCATTCTCACTTCTAAGCGCTCCACCAGTCCTTCCGGTCTGACTTCAACGCCCTTAGAACGCTCTCCTACCACGCATCCATACGGATGCATCCACAGCTTCGGTGAATCGTTTAGCCCCGATAAATTTTCGGCGCAGCGTCACTCGACCAGTGAGCTATTACGCACTCTTTAAATGGTGGCTGCTTCTAAGCCAACATCCTGGTTGTCTAAGCAACGCCACATCCTTTTCCACTTAACGATTACTTTGGGACCTTAGCTGGTGGTCTGGGCTGTTTCCCTCTTGACTACGGATCTTATCACTCGCAGTCTGACTCCCGTGTATAAATATCTGGCATTCGGAGTTTGTCTGAATTCGGTAAAGCGAGATGCCCCCCTAGTCCAAACAGTGCTCTACCTCCAGTATTCTCAATCACGAGGCTAGCCCTAAAGCTATTTCGGAGAGAACCAGCTATCTCCAGGTTCGATTGGAATTTCTCCGCTACCCACACCTCATCCCCGCACTTTTCAACGTGCGTGGGTTCGGGCCTCCAGTAAGTGTTACCTCACCTTCACCCTGGACATGGGTAGATCACCTGGTTTCGGGTCTACGACCACGTACTAATTCGCCCTATTCAGACTCGCTTTCGCTGCGGCTCCGTCTCATCAACTTAACCTCGCACGTAATCGTAACTCGCCGGTTCATTCTACAAAAGGCACGCTATCACCCATTAACGGGCTCTAACTACTTGTAGGCACACGGTTTCAGGATCTATTTCACTCCCCTTCCGGGGTGCTTTTCACCTTTCCCTCACGGTACTGGTTCACTATCGGTCACTAGGTAGTATTTAGCCTTGGGAGATGGTCCTCCCAGATTCCGACGGAATTTCACGTGTTCCGCCGTACTCAGGATACATTCAAGAGGGAATGAGGTTTCACTTACAGGGCTTTTACCTTCTATGGCGGGCCTTTCCAAGCCGCTTCAACTATCTCATTCTTTTGTAACTCCGTATAGAATGTCCTACAACCCCAAAGAGCAAGCTCTTTGGTTTGGGCTCTTCCCGTTTCGCTCGCCGCTACTCAGGGAATCGAATTTTCTTTCTGTTCCTGCAGGTACTTAGATGTTTCAGTTCCCTGCGTCTGTCCTCAACACGCTATGTATTCACGTGAAGATACTATGTGATTAAACATAGTGGGTTCCCCCATTCGGAAATCTCTGGATCAAAGCTTACTTACAGCTCCCCAAAGCATATCGGTGTTAGTGCCGTCCTTCTTCGACTCCTAGTGCCAAGGCATCCACCGTGCGCCCTTATTAACTTAACCAATAAGTTACACTTACTCAAATGAGTAAGATTTTAAAAGATTGCACGATCAATTTCTTGATCATTTTTTTATTGCTTTCAATGTCGTTTTATCCAGTTTTCAAAGAACAAGTTATTTTTGCTTTGCAATAATTTTATCACAAAGGCAAGTCTTGGTGGAGCCTAGCGGGATCGAACCGCTGACCTCCTGCGTGCAAGGCAGGCGCTCTCCCAGCTGAGCTAAGGCCCCATTTTAATTAAGAGGTATATAAAACAAATTTATATGGTGGGCCTAAATGGACTCGAACCATCGACCTCACGCTTATCAGGCGTGCGCTCTAACCAGCTGAGCTATAGGCCCTCTTAGAAGTTATATAATTTATTCATAAACCTTCAAAACTGAACAGCAAACGTTAATGTTTCATTCCATAAGGAATGATTCCGAATATATCCTTAGAAAGGAGGTGATCCAGCCGCACCTTCCGATACGGCTACCTTGTTACGACTTCACCCCAATCATCTATCCCACCTTCGGCGGCTGGCTCCATAAAGGTTACCCCACCGACTTCGGGTGTTACAAACTCTCGTGGTGTGACGGGCGGTGTGTACAAGGCCCGGGAACGTATTCACCGCGGCATGCTGATCCGCGATTACTAGCGATTCCGGCTTCATGTAGGCGAGTTGCAGCCTACAATCCGAACTGAGAACGGTTTTATCGGATTAGCTCCCCCTCGCGGGTTGGCAACCGTTTGTACCGTCCATTGTAGCACGTGTGTAGCCCAGGTCATAAGGGGCATGATGATTTGACGTCATCCCCACCTTCCTCCGGTTTGTCACCGGCAGTCTCCTTAGAGTGCCCAACTAAATGATGGCAACTAAGAATAAGGGTTGCGCTCGTTGCGGGACTTAACCCAACATCTCACGACACGAGCTGACGACAACCATGCACCACCTGTCACCGTTGTCCCCGAAGGGAAAACTGTATCTCTACAGTGGTCAATGGGATGTCAAGACCTGGTAAGGTTCTTCGCGTTGCTTCGAATTAAACCACATGCTCCACCGCTTGTGCGGGCCCCCGTCAATTCCTTTGAGTTTCAGTCTTGCGACCGTACTCCCCAGGCGGAGTGCTTAATGCGTTAGCTGCAGCACTGAGGGGCGGAAACCCCCCAACACTTAGCACTCATCGTTTACGGCGTGGACTACCAGGGTATCTAATCCTGTTTGCTCCCCACGCTTTCGCGCCTCAGTGTCAGTTACAGACCAGATAGTCGCCTTCGCCACTGGTGTTCCTCCAAATCTCTACGCATTTCACCGCTACACTTGGAATTCCACTATCCTCTTCTGCACTCAAGTTTCCCAGTTTCCAATGACCCTCCACGGTTGAGCCGTGGGCTTTCACATCAGACTTAAGAAACCACCTGCGCGCGCTTTACGCCCAATAATTCCGGACAACGCTTGCCACCTACGTATTACCGCGGCTGCTGGCACGTAGTTAGCCGTGGCTTTCTAACAAGGTACCGTCAAGGTAGCGCCAGTTACTACGCTACTTGTTCTTCCCTTGCAACAGAGTTTTACGAACCGAAATCCTTCTTCACTCACGCGGCGTTGCTCCATCAGACTTTCGTCCATTGTGGAAGATTCCCTACTGCTGCCTCCCGTAGGAGTCTGGGCCGTGTCTCAGTCCCAGTGTGGCCGATCACCCTCTCAGGTCGGCTACGCATCGTTGCCTTGGTGAGCCGTTACCTCACCAACTAGCTAATGCGCCGCGGGCCCATCCTGTAGTGATAGCCGAAACCATCTTTTAACTTTCGAACATGAGCTCAAAAGTGTTATTCGGTATTAGCCCCGGTTTCCCGGAGTTATCCCAATCTACAGGGTAGGTTACCCACGTGTTACTCACCCGTCCGCCGCTAACTTTCAAAGGATGCAAGCATCCAATGAAAGTCCGCTCGACTTGCATGTATTAGGCACGCCGCCAGCGTTCGTCCTGAGCCAGGATCAAACTCTCCATAAAAGTTAGTTTGAAAGCTCATTTGCTTTGCTAGCGTATCAACATAAAGTTGATATCTATGTTTTGTTTAAGTTCATCACTTAAACGTTTAAATCATTAACGTTTGCTTGTTCAGTTTTCAAGGTTCATGTTGTGTGCGCTGTTTTTGCGACTTCTCTAATTTAACATTTTTGTTTTTCGTTGTCAACAACTTTTTTTAAAAAGTTTTTTTAGTTAACTTGTTAAAACAAACCGTTATTTTGAGTATGTCTTAGCGACAATTAATATATTACAATACTATGCAATGTTTCGTCAACACTTTTTCAAAAAAAAGATTCAGAGCGTTTAAAAACGCTCTGCTAAATATACTATAAGCCATATTCACTTTCAACAAATTGCTTATCTACGTAGTAATTTCTGTGGAAGATAGCCTCATTCTTCGCAATAATCGGTTCTACATGTATTAATCCCTTTTCAATTAAATATTCAACAAACACTTCTAGGTCTGTTGAATAGTAGCTTAATTCAGGATGATTATGTAGTTCTTGAATCGTCCAACTCGGCTGTTCTAGCATTGTTTCTAATATATGTTGCCCACCATCATTCGTTCTTGAGTTAATTAAAAACTCTCCGGCAAGAAATAAAAGCTCTAATCGTTTTTCTAAACTTTCATTACTTAAAATCAATTCTTCATATAACTTATAAATTGCTGGTTCAATTCTTTTCACTTGAGACCATACTATTACTTCTGGATATAAGCCACTATCAATTATTGATAAACGACCTAAATGATGAAGTAATGCAACGACATGATTATAAGAATCTAAGTAATGACCACTTTCAAATAACTCTTTCCCCTCTTGGTAACGACGAATTAGCTTTGAAAATTGAATTCCTGTTTTTAGTTTTCGACCGAAAAACGGGAACTCTTGTAACTCCGATCTTAGTTTGAATAAAAACTCATTTCGGTCAAACATAATTTTCCCGTAGAAAATCCAGTCCACTAAGCGCTTATTTGAACCAATAAATATCCATTTACGTAATCGTTCTTCAGTTAGAATATGCATCACTGTTTTCGAATCACCATATGTATAGTGCTTAGAATAAATCGGATGCACTGCTTCTTTTACTATAATAAGAAGAACTGCATCAAACGTGTCCGTCATATTCGGTGCGTTTTCACGTTTATTGATTAAAATAACACCTAGTGTATCCGGTTGACTTGCTCGTTCTTGGTATATTGGCCTCAAAATGTGCTCCATATTTCTCCTCCTCAATTATTGCTTTTCTGAATGTCTTTTAAAGTAAGTCATTGTAAATCTTGTGACATTGATGACCATATCTTTATCGTCATTAAATAATGAATTTCTTACATATAACGTTTCATGATAATTTCGACAACTCGATGAACAAACCCTCTAAGAACCCTCTAAATAATGTGGTATACGAAAAAGGAACCTCTTTCTTTTCTATTAAGTGGATTCCAATCTATGTTATAGTATATTTTAGATTGGGAGGCAAACTACATGAAAAAGTATAACAATAAAATTAATAAAATTCGCTCTTTTGCATTAGCACTCATTTTTATCGGCTTTGTTATTATGTACGGCGCTATTTTCTTTAGAGAAAATCAAATTTTAGTTCTAATATTTATGTCAATCGGTTTACTTTGCATTATTGGAAGTACGGCAGTTTATGGCTGGATTGGACTATTATCAACTCGTGCAGTACAAGTTGTCTGTCCCGAATGTGGCAAGTGGACAAAAGTTTTAGGTCGGGTAGATTTATGTATGTATTGTAATGAACCACTTACACTTGATCCAAATTTGGAAGGTAAAGAATTTGATCAAAGTTATAATAGTAAAAAGAGCCAATAATTAAGCATCGTGCGCAATTCTTATTTTTGGCCAAAATTAAACCTAGTAACTTAATCGTTACTAGGTTTTTAATTATTATAAAGCCTTTTTCGAGCCGTTTTCAACACACTCAGGGCAAGTACCATACACTTCTAAACGATGCGAATTCACTTTAAATCCTGTCATATGCGCTGCAAATTGTTCTACTTCATTTAACCCAGGGTAATGGAAATCGACAATTTTACCACAGCTTTCACAGCTAATATGGTAGTGATCTCCCGTAGCAAAATCGAATCGACTTGCAGCGTCACCGTAAGTTAACTCCTTCACTAGGCCCACTTCACGAAATACGCGTAAATTATTATATACTGTTGCAACACTCATATTCGGAAATTTGTCAGCAAGTGCTTTGTATATATCATCAGCAGTAGGGTGAATCATACTTTGAATTAAAAACTCTAAAATCGCATGACGCTGAGGAGTAATTCTTACACCAGTAGACTTTAACGTGTCTAGCGCATCCTTTAAATGCAGTTCAGACATCGTCATGCACCTCTCTTCATACATATTATTAATTTATAATTGTTATAAATAGTGTAGCTAATTCATCTACATCTTGTCAACAATTGCTTATTCACATTTATTCGAAAGTATTTCCATCTCCTACTAACAAATTACAATATGATTCACTGAAAATAGATTCCCCAAAATATGGCTTTCTCTATTTAACATTCTCAATTAGTAGCCGCGCAGCAAATTCATTTTGTTTTCTAAATTACGTTCTCCTTGTAGCCATTGTTCTAAGCTAGGTCTAAAAATTTCTAAACTGCGCTCTACATAACGAGAAGAGTGACTTGAAAAGTGTGGTGATAATGTAACATTTTCTAATTCCCAAAGCGGACTATTTTCTGGGAGCGGCTCGATTTCGTATACATCTAACACCGCATGAGCAATCAATTGTTCTTTCATCACTTGCACTAACACATTTGTATCAACTAAATCACCTCTGCCAAAATTCATAAAAATGGCCGATTCTTTCATTAACTCGAAATGCTCATATCCTAATAAATGCTTCGTATATTTTGTTGAAGGTAGCATTGAAATAATAATATCTGCTTTCGGTAAATATTGTGCCACATCGCCTAGGAAGTGAGTTTCATCCATATAAGGTGCTGCTTCTGCTGAACGATTGCAGCCAATTGTGTAAACATCAAATGCTTGAAGAATGCGCCCGATTTCACTACCAATTGCTCCAGGTCCAATAATCAGTGCCGTACTACCATTTAACTCTGACAAATTCGTTTTTTTATTCCACTGACCTTTCGACTGTTGTTCATAAATAAATGGAAGGCCACGCTTTAATGCTAAAATATGAGCTAAAACAGATTCTGTCATCGGCTTTTTGTGGATACCGCGTACATTCGAAACTAAAATGTCGCGCTTTGCGATCGCTGCTGCTGGCATTTTTTCAACCCCTGCCGAAGCTACGAAAATCCACTCCAGATTTTTCGCCTCGTCGATTAGTTGCTCCGTTAAATCCTCACCATACGTCACTAAAATATGAGCATCTCGCAATTTTGCTGAATCTAATTTTAAATCAAATACAAAATTCTCTTGTGGAAACTGTGCGATTAACGGCGCTTTCAAATCTTCCCTTGGCTCAAATGTAAAATAAACCATCACCATAAAATAATCCCCCTTGTGCAATGACTCTATGTTCATTGATTTTACTTAGTTTTTAAATAGTTTAACACATCTTCAATATGATTTTTCACTCGAACTTTGCGCCATTCTTTTTCAATAATCCCCTGCTCATTGATTAAAAAAGTTGTCCGTTCAATTCCCATATACTCTTTGCCGAAATTTTTCTTCAATGTCCATACCCCGTATTTTTCGGCCACTTGGTGATCCGCGTCCACTAATAAAGAAAATGGCAGCCCATGTTTTTCGATAAATTTTGTATGACGGCTTGAATCATCCATACTTACCCCTAAAATTACTGCGTTAAGATCTGAAAAGTTTTCATGTGCGTCCCTGAAATCACACGCTTCAGTCGTACAGCCAGGTGTCATGTCTTTTGGATAAAAATAAAGAACGACATTTTTCCCCTTAAAATCTTCTAAATGAATTAACACACCTTTTTCATTAACTAATGAAAATAAAGGAGCTTTTTGATTTTCTAATAGCATTTTATAAAAACCTCCTATTTTTTCTTCTATCGTACAAAACAATGCCCATTGTTTCAAATTCTTTGGCGTTCATTACAAATACATATTACAATAGTAGAGAAATTATTTATCGTAACCATTTGGAGGTATTTTATAATGAATCGTACTAAATCAGAGCAACTTCATGAAGAAGCATTGCAACATATCGTTGGGGGTGTTAATAGTCCTTCACGCTCGTATAAAGCAGTCGGCGGTGGAGCCCCTGTATTCATGACTCACGGAAAAGGCGCTTATTTTTGGGATGTAGATGGCAATCGTTATATTGATTACTTAGCTGCATACGGACCTATTGTAACAGGTCACGGTCACCCACATATTGCAAAAGCAATTGCGCATGCAGCCGAAACTGGTGTATTATTCGGCACGCCAACAGAACATGAAATTATTTTCGCTAAGATGTTAAAAGAAGCGATTCCTACATTAGATAAAGTTCGCTTTAATAACTCAGGTACGGAAGCTGTTATGACGACAGTACGTGTTGCACGCGCCTATACAGGTCGTACTAAAATTATTAAGTTTGCCGGTTGCTATCACGGTCACTTCGACCAAGTATTAGTTGCTGCTGGTTCTGGTCCAGCAACACTGGGCTCTCCAGATTCTGCAGGTGTTCCAGAAAATGTCGCAACTGAAGTAATTACTGTCCCTTTTAATAACGCAGAAGAATTTACGCTAACAATGGAAAAATGGGGCGCCCAAATTGCCGCTATTTTAATCGAGCCCATCGTAGGAAATTTCGGTATTGTTGAACCAAACAAAGACTTCCTTGAACATGTACATGCATTAGCAAAAGAATACTGTGCACTTACAATTCACGATGAAGTCATTACCGCTTTCCGTTTCCACTATGGCGCAGCACATACGATGCTAGGTTTAACGCCTGATTTAGTAGCTATGGGGAAAGTGATTGGTGGTGGATTACCAATCGGAGCATACGGCGGTCGTCTAGAAGTAATGAATACCGTTGCTCCACTTGGCCCAGCATATCAAGCCGGTACAATGGCTGGTAACCCTGCAAGTATGCAAGCTGGCATTGCTTGTTTAGAAGTTTTACAACAACCAGGAATTTATGAGGAGATGGATCGTTTAGGTGCCTTGCTAGAAGTAGGTATTTTAGAGGCGGCAGAAAAATATAATGTAACGATTACTGTAAATCGCCTTAAAGGTGCTTTAGCCGTATACTTTACAGATGAAAAAGTAGAAAATTACGAGCAAGCTGAAAATACAGATGGTGAAAAATTCGGACGCTTCTTCAAGCTCATGATTTCTCAAGGTGTTAACTTGGCACCTTCTAAATATGAAGCTTGGTTTTTAACGACAGAGCATACAGAAGCAGACATTAACGAAACGATTCAAGCTGTTCATTATGCATTTTCTAAATTATAATTACTTGTGATTTTGTGCTTTATAGCATTTAATTATGACGTGCTGCTATTGCAAAAAAATTATATTATTTTTACATAGCAGCTCGGTATAAATTCGACTCGAAAGAAGGAGCCCATTCCTATGAAATTAGGTGCACGTGTTTTAAAAACGGGCGTTGCAATTGTATTTGCATTATTTTTAGCAGAACTTTTAAATGTACCATCTCCTGTATTTGCTGGAATTGCTGCGGTTTTTGCGATACAGCCATCCATTTATCGCTCTTATCTTACAATTTTAGAGCAAATTCAAGCTAACTTAATTGGTGCGGTCATTGCTGTTAGCTTCGGATTAATTTTTGGACATCATATTGTTGCAATTGGGATAGCCGCTATTATTGTTATCGGACTAATGATGAAGCTAAAATTTGAAAAGTCCATTTCTCTTGCACTTGTAACAGTTATCGCCATTATGGAAGTACCTGGAGATGAATTTGTTATGTTCGGTTTAATTCGCTTTGGTACGGTAATGCTCGGGGTATTTGCTGCGTTTATCGTCAACTTAATCTTTTTACCACCGAAATATGAAGTCAAATTATTTAAAAATATTAATTCCGTTCA
The DNA here is from genome assembly GCF_002736105.1 of Solibacillus sp. R5-41. NCBI lineage: Bacteria > Bacillati > Bacillota > Bacilli > Caryophanales > Caryophanaceae > Solibacillus > Solibacillus sp. R5-41. The sequence continues at coordinate 3,728,689 of NZ_CP024123.1, forward strand.
AGATGATATTATTCGTTGGACACGGCTAGCAGTTCGTCAAGCAAGTGAACACATTTCAACCAAAGTAACGATTACAAAAATACATTCACGTCTAATGGAATTAGATACAATGTACGACTTTTTTAAAGAAGAGCGTAGCTATTTTAAAAATCAACAATTCGCGAAGTCCAGAAAGCTTGTTGTGTATCGTCAAATGCTCTTAACCTCTAAGAAAAGCTACGAACTACTAATACGACTACACAAACATGAAAATGAGCTTGGTAAATTGCCAACACAATTTCAATACATCATTCAAGAACGTTTAGATTTCTTACTGACGTATCATGAGCAATTATTATTGAAATACACAGGTAAGCTAAGGCCAGAGCATTCTAAGTGGACGAGACACGAGGAATATTTACAGGGTGGTGAATTGATGGAGCAATTCATCCAACAAATCGCCACTGCTCAGGAAGTAGCTACTGAGGATGAGCAATTTTCAAGCTATCATTTACTTTATATTTTATCGCGTATTTTAGATTACGAGGAAAACTTAGAGCATTTAGATACTTTAATCGTTTCTTATCGTAGCTATCATAGCAATGAAATAAATGTTGATTTAGAATCGGAATTTTATTAAAAAAAGATGGTAAAACGCTAATGAAATATGCGTTTTACCATCTTTTTAATTTTTCATTTTCGGATCGAGCGCATCACGTAAGCCATCACCCATTAAATTAAATCCAACGACAGTTAGCATTATAGCTAAACCAGGGAAAACCATTGCCCAAGGTGCATTCATTAAAAACATCCGTGCATCTGCAAGCATTTTTCCCCATTCAGGCTGTGGTGCTTCTGCGCCAAGCCCTAAAAAACCTAATGCCGCCGCTTCGATTATAGCTGTCGCGATTGCAAGTGTCCCTTGCACTATTACAGGAGTCATTGAATTCGGTAAAATATGCTTCAATAATATCCGTGAGTTTTTCATACCGATTGCTTTTGCGGCATGAATGTATTCCTCTTCTTTTATACTTAAAACACGTGACCGAATAAGTCGACCAAAGTTTGGAATGTTAATAATCGCAATGGCAATTAACGCATTTCGTAATGATGGTCCTAAAATAGATACGACTGCAATAGCAAGTAAAATACTAGGAAAGGCAAGCATAATGTCAAAAATACGTGAAATAATCGTATCAATCCACCGACCGTAATACCCAGCAATAATTCCTAAAAAGCTCCCCACAATTGCTGAAATTAATACTGCTGATAAACCAACTGTCAACGAAATTCGAGCACCGTGTAAAATTCTCGAAAAAATATCGCGACCTAAATCATCGGTTCCAAGCCAATAATCTGTGGATGGAGGCTGCAGTCGTATGCTTAAATCTTGATCATTAATACCTTGTGGTGCAATATATGGACCAATAACCGCCAAAAGAATAAAAAATACAACAATCGCTGTCCCAAATAAAGCGGACTTGCTTTTTTTAAAGCTAGACCAAGCTTCTCGCCAAGGACCTTTTACCTGTTCTTGCGTTTCAATTAATTGCCCTTGTTTTTGGACATATTCATACATAACATGCGCCTCCTTCCTAGTTATATTTAATTCGTGAATCAATCACAGTATATAGAATATCAACAATTAAATTAATCATGACAAATAAGAAAGCTACGATCAAAATACCAGATTGAATAACTGGATAATCCCGGAACCCAATCGCTTCATAAATATAACGCCCAATACCCGGCCAACTAAAAATAGTTTCCGTTAATATCGCGCCGCCTAATAGCATGCCTGTCTGTAAACCAACAATCGTTAACACAGGTATCAATGCATTTTTTAAAGCATGCTTGTAAATAACAACGAACATTTTTTGCCCTTTTGCACGTGCTGTTCGGACATAATCAGCGCGCATCACTTCCAACATTGAAGCACGTGTCATTCTTGCAATAATTGCTGTTGGAATCGTTGCGAGCGCAATACCTGGTAACAATAAATGCTTAATGACTACAGTAAATTGATCAAAACGTCCTTGCAATAACGTGTCGAGCAAATAAAAATGAGTAATTGCTGTAATCGGATCACGAACCTCTTCACGTCCCGACGTAGGTAACCAACCTAAATTAATACTAAAAACCCATTGTTCCATTAATCCAAACCAAAATATCGGCATAGAAACTCCGATTAGCGCAATTACCATCGCTAAATAATCAAACCATGAATTTTGAAACCATGCTGAAATAATTCCTGCATTCATGCCAATAATTACTGCTATAATCATTGCAAAAATAGCTAACTCAAACGTTGCAGCTAAGTATGGCCAAAGTTCTGTTGTGATCGGTTGTCTTGTCCTTAATGAATCTCCTAAATCCCCTGTAAAGACGCCTTTAAGATAATCAAAGTACTGAATAAACCAAGGTTCATCTAACCCAAGCTTTAGTCGCAATGCCGCAATTGCTTCAGCTGTAGCCTGTTGTCCTAAAATCACTTGTGCCGGATCACCCGGTATTGCACGAATAATTAAAAATACAATGAATGTCATTCCGAGTAGCACAGGTATTAAATGTAATAGGCGCTTGCCTATGTAGTGAAGCATTATCTTCACCCCTTTACGAATATATGACAATTTTTAGAGAAACATATTTTGTGCCAGTTAGTGCGAGATAAAGCTCTTCCTTAATTGTTGAAAAAAAGGGGGAGGCTTAATACCTCCCCTTAAAGATTGATCTTCATTCAGCATAAGACTCCCACTTCTATAGAAGACAGGATGAATGTAAATTTAGCTTTTTAAGTAGGTGTCCAAAAGCCGCTGAATGAAGATAAAGCCCCCGTCGGATATCAAGGATTTTGAAGGGAGTCGTGCAAGCACAATTCAAAATTCTGACGCAATTACGCCGAGGCGAAATTGATACTATTCAATCGAAACATTATCTAACTTATCTGATCCTGTTGGATGTGGTAAGAAACCTTTCACACCTGCTTTTGCAGCAAGTAAAGGTGTAGAGTGCGCAAGTGGTACCCATGGTGCATCTTCATGAATAATTTCTTGTGCTTTTTTATACAGATCATTTCGTACATTTTCATCCGTTTCAGATTGTGCCTTAATTAATAAATCATGCACTTCATCATTTGAATAGTAAGCATAGTTGTTACTGCCGATATTATCTTTATCTAGTAATGTGTAAATAAAGTTATCCGCATCTCCGTTATCTCCTGTCCAACCAAGCATAAACGCATCTGCTTCTCCATCTTTCGCTTTATCTAAATACGTTGCCCATTCAAACGTTACAATTTTCGAAGGGATTCCTACATCCTCTAAGTTTTTCTGAATAACTTCAGCAACTTTCGCGCCATCTGGCATGTATGGACGTGGTACAGGCATTGCCCATAGTTCAATTTCCTTGCCATCATAGCCAGCTTCTTTTAGTAATGCCTTTGCTTTTTCTGGATCGTATGGATAAGCAGAAATGGCATCATTATAACCGCTGATTGAAGAAGGCATTGGATTTACCGCTACTTCTGCACGGCCTTCAAAGAATGCATCCACGATTGCTTGCTTATCGATTGCATAGTTTACCGCTTGTCGAACAAGTTTATTGTCAAATGGTGCTCGTGTATTTGTTAAACCTAAATAACCAATATTCATAGATGGACGTTCAATTAATTGTAATGCTGCATTTCCTTCGACTGCCTTTCCATCAGAAGGGTTAACCCCATCAGCTAAATCGATTTCTCCGGCAGTTAATGCATTTAATCGTGCTGAGTTATCAGGAATCGAGCGGAAGATTACTTTATCTAATTTCGGTAAACCATCTTGCCAATAGCCATCGAACTTTTCAATTGTAATCGCGTCATTTCGTTTCCAATCTGTAAATTTAAATGGCCCCGTTCCAACTGGATTGTCCCCAAATTTATCACCTGCTGCTTCAAATGCAGTTGGCGATGCAATACCGAATGGACTCATTGCTAAGTTTTTAAGGAATGGTGCTTGTGGTCGGGATAATGTGAAAACAACTGTATGGTCCCCGTTTGCTACAACATCCTTAATAACATCTTCTCCCTCTGCTTTAAACATCGAGTTGAAGTAATAGAAAGCATCTTCTTTTCCTGCTTTCCAGCGATTGACGTTTTTAATAACAGCTTCAGCATTAAAATCCGTACCATCGTGGAATTTAACGCCTTGTTCTAATTCAAATGTGTACGATAAACCGTCATCACTTACTGTCCAAGACTTTGCTAATCCAGGGTGAATTGTCGTATCTTGAGGACCAAAATTTAATAATGTTTCAAATAAGTTTTGTGTTACTTTAAAAGATTCACCATCCGTTACAATGCCGGGATCAAGCGATACAGAGTCCGCTCCACGCCCAAATACTAAAACTTGAGGTACCGAAGCAGTTGGTTCATCCTTTGTAGTAGTTTCCGTTTTACTATCCGGACTATCTGTTTTTGTATCTTCACTTTTTGAACCTTCATCATCCGTATTACATGCAGCTAAAAATACAGACATTGCTAATAACAGCATAAGTCCTAAAAAATACAACTTACTCTTCTTCAATAAAAATACCCCCAATATATTAATCTATTATCATTGTGACGTCTCATTATATAAATGACACGCAACAGAATGACCTTGTCTCACCTGACTCAACTGTGGTACAACTTGTTTACACTGCTCCATTACGAATGGACATCTTGTATGAAACGTGCATCCAGCCGGTGGTTTAGAGGGACTCGGTATATCCCCACTCAAAATTATTTGTTCCCGATCGAACTGCGGATCAGGAACCGGAACTGCGGATAATAATGCTTGTGAATAAGGATGTAAAGGTTCGTTATATAAGCTTTCACTTTCAGCAAGTTCGACAAGTCGCCCTAAATACATCACACCTACTCTGTCACTTATATGACGGACAACCCCTAAATCATGCGCAATAAATATATACGTAAGCTTTAAATCCTCTTGCAATCTTTGCATTAAATTTAAAACTTGTGCCTGAATCGAAACATCCAACGCCGAAACAGGCTCATCTGCAATAATGAGCTTCGGATTTGTCATAAGTGCTCGGGCGATTCCAATACGCTGCCGCTGCCCTCCGCTAAACTGATGAGGATAGCGCTTTGCATGATACGCACTTAGCCCGACAATTTCTAAATATTGTTGCACCTTTTCTTTACGCTCTTTCGCATTACCAATTCCATGGACAATGAGAGGTTCTTCTAATATTTTTCCAACTGTATGACGCGGATTCAGTGAAGCATACGGATCTTGAAACACCATTTGAATTTCCCTACGAGCTTTACGCATTGCTTCAGAAGAAAGCTTTGTAAGTTCGATTCCATCAAAAGTGACGGATCCCTCTGTCGGCTCATGTAGACGCATAATAACGCGCCCGGTTGTTGATTTCCCACAACCTGACTCCCCTACAATACCTAATGTTTCCCCTTCGTATAATTCAAATGAGATGTCGTCGACTGCCTTCACATCTCCAACATGACGGGCGAGAATCCCCTGTCGAATAGGAAAGTATTTTTTCAGATTTTCAACTTTTAACAACACTTTCACGATAAGGAACGCCCCCTTCTACATCTAGTAAAAAGCACCTCGCTTTATGGACTTTTGACGTTTCATAAAGTGATGGATTTTCCAATAAACAGCGTTCATGGGCAAATTCACAGCGCGGTGCAAAACGGCATCCTATAGTAATGGATCCCGGCTTCGGTACATTTCCAGGAATTGAATACAGTGAATTTTTTTTAAATCGCATATCCGGAACTGACTGGATTAACCCTTTTGTATATGGGTGCTTTGGATTTTTGAAAATCTCATTTACAGGTGCCTGTTCTACAATTTGACCAGCATACATGACAATGACACGTTCACAGGTTTCAGCGACTACACCTAAATCATGTGTAATAAGTAGCACCGCTGTATTTAGCCGCTCGTTTAAGTCACGCATTAACTTTAAAATTTGGGCTTGAATCGTTACATCAAGTGCCGTTGTTGGTTCATCTGCAATTAGTACTTTCGGGTCACAAACAAGTGCCATCGCAATCATTACCCGCTGGCGCATTCCTCCTGAAAGCTGATGCGGGTATTCTTTTATTAATTCCTCTGCGCGCGGTAGTCCAACGAGCTCCATCATCTCTATCGCCTTTTTAGTAGCCTCCTTCTTGGAGAATTTCGGGTTGTGAATTAAGATAGCTTCCTTCAATTGATTGCCAATCGTAAACAGTGGATTTAGAGATGTCATAGGCTCTTGGAATATCATTGCGATATCATTTCCACGAATAGATCGCATTTGTTTTTCCGTCAATTTCGTAACATCTTGTCCATTTAATAAAATTTCACCATTTGTAATTTTCCCAGGTGGACTCGGAACAAGCCCCATAATCGATAGCGATGTTACACTTTTTCCACATCCAGATTCCCCTACAATCGCTAATATTTCTCCTTCATGGATAGAAAAACTGATTCTATCAACCGCTGCTATATTTCCGCTATCTGTAAAAAAGGTCGTTTCTAAATCGGTTACTTCGAGAATGACATTTTTGCTCACATCGCTCACCATCCGTTATCAAAAATTGAGAGTATTACAATATATGATTTAACTACTATAATTAATTCACAAATATTTAAAAATTATATTTTAAATGTTAAAAAAATCTCTTTTAAACACAAAAAACTACTTAACACTTCAGTCTCCTAAAGTGTTAAGTAGCTAATATTCACTAATCTAGTTTTTGAACTTGGAATAAATTATAGTAAGCGCCATGCTGATTCATTAATTGTTCATGATTGCCTGACTCTGCAACTTCTCCGTGTTCAATGACGAATATTTTATCTGCATGTGTAATTGTCGACAAGCGATGTGCTATGACAATTGTTGTTCGATCACTTGCAAGTCGGTCAAGCGAATCTTGAATTAATGCTTCACTTTCTAAATCAAGGGCAGAAGTCGCTTCATCCAAAACTAAGATTGGTGGATTTTTTAAGAATACTCGTGCAATCGCGACACGCTGCTTCTGACCACCTGATAGCTTTACGCCACGCTCGCCTACCTTCGTATCGTATCCTTCAGGCAAATTCATAATAAAATCATGTGCATTGGCAGCCTTTGCAGCCGCAATAATTTGCTCATCTGATGCAGTTGGATTCCCCATTAAAATATTTTGCTTTACAGAATCACTAAATAAAATATTATCTTGTAAGACAATTCCAATTTGTGAGCGTAAAGATGGCAGCATCACGTCTCGAACGTCCAGGTCATCGATTTTCACTGCACCTTCTACTACGTCATAAAAGCGTGGAATTAAACTGACAATGGTCGATTTACCACCGCCACTCATTCCAACAAATGCTACTGTTTGTCCTGGCTCAATCGTGAAATCCACCTTGTTTAATATTGTGTTTCCATTGGCTTCATATTTAAAAGTCACATTTTCGAATTGCAACTTACCTTGTGCTTTAGGTAATTCAATTGCATTTTCCTTGTTTTGAACATCGTATTTTTCATCCATTAATTCAAACATCCGGTCCATCGATGCAATTGACTGCGTTAACGTTGTAGATGAGCTAACTAATCGACGTAATGGACCATAAAGTCGGTCAATATACGCATAAAATGCCACCATAACACCTATTGTTAAGTTCCCTTGTAAATACTGATAACCTGCATAGCCAATAATAATTAATGGGGCCATATCGGTTATCGTATTAACAACAGCAAAGGATTTTGCATTCCAGCGCGAATGATCTAGCGCCTTATTTAAAAATTCCCCATTTGTTTCATCAAAAATTTTCTGCTCATGCTTTTCTAAAGTAAAACTTTTTATAATACTCATTCCTGCAACACGTTCATGCAAATAACTTTGTACACCTGCTAATGCTTGCGAGCGAGCACGAGTTAAGCTACGCAACTGGCCAAAGAAATATTTCACACTAATCGCGTAAAATGGCAATGCAATGAGTGAAACAAGTGTCAGCTTCACATCCATTGAAAACATGATTGATACAACTATTATGATTGTGACAAGGTCTAGCCATAAATTCATTAAACCAGTCATAACAAAATTCTTCGTTTGCTCAACATCGTTTATAACACGTGAGATTACTTCTCCCGCGCGTGTGTTGGCATAATATTTTAAGCTGAGCTTCTGTAAATGCCCATAAAGCTCTTTACGAATATCAAATAAAATATTATTACTTAAATTTTGGGCAAAATATTGGCGATAATACTCGATTGGTGGGCGAATAACGAAGAATAATGCTAAACCTATTCCGACCCACGTAAAAAGTTGCAATGTTTTTTCATCTTTTGATAAAGTATCGTTTAATAAAATATCATCTAACACGATTTGTAACAGCCAAGGTAAAAATAATGGAATTGTAAATTTAATAATCCCAATGATTATTGTTAAAAAGAGTAGAAATTTATACGGCTTTACGAAGCGCATATACCGTTTAATACTGTCCATTGCAAAACACACGTCCTTTCAGAAATTTTGCGACAATCCTTATCATATCATACCCTTCATATTTAATTGAATGTTACGCTTAAATGGAGTATTTACAATTTTCCAAAGCAAAAAACACAAGCAAACATATTCAGTCTCATTGTTTGCTCGTGTTTTAGTTATTCTTTATTTGCTTGAATTTCACTAAGAAGTTCGTAACGGTTTGTCCAAACTTGAATAAAATCAGGTGCGAATGGGCCACGTCGTTGATCAATCCAACTAATTAACGTTTTTACATTTCTCTTTAAAATTTTATCGATTACTTCAGGATAATCCATTTCCTTCTTATGTTGCTCATATTCATCTTCATCTAACAAAGTATGGCTCATATCCGGAAATACTTTTACATCAAGGTCATAATCAATATACTTTAAACAATTATTATCAAATACAAATGGTGAACTAATATTACAATAGTAATAAACGCCATCTTCTCGGAGCATACAAATAATATTAAACCAGTGTTCTGCATGGAAATAGCAGATAGATGGTTCACGTGTCAGCCATGTACGTCCATCAGATTCGGTAACAAGTGTTTTTTCGTTTGCACCAATAATAATATTTTTGGTCGCCTTTAAAACCATCGTTTCTTGCCAGACACGGTGGATATTACCGTTGTGTTTATAACTATGTATTTGTATTGTTTCACCTTCTATTGGTAATGCCATTTGAAGCCCCACCTTTTCGTCTAAGATAAAAATTCTAGCAGTCTTTATGTCATTATAACAATGGTTTGACAAAACTTGTAGTTAGATTGTAATCATTTTCATAATTGTGAGGAAAAAGAGTTTTTTTAAGAGTGATGGTAGAATTTTTTAGCGGTATAGAGAAATGGATACCCCCATAATATAGGGTTCAATTACCGGTCAGGAACCTTTTCGCGGGCACGGCTCCAACTAACTTGCATATTTATAATGATTTGTCCTCCCTAAAATTCAATAGTTGTCCTAAAATGGAAAAAAGCGCATTCAATTGAATGCACTTTCACCAGCATGTATATTTACTTGCATTAAACAGGATTAGTTAGCAGAAAAATAAATTAAAATTTGTTGTTATTTTGCTTCGTAAATTGCTTATTACGTTGCTCGGTCTTTTGCTTTTGAGTTTGTTGTTGTAATTCATTTAAATTTTGTTCCTGCCCAAATTCCTCTCGATTATTTTGTTGTTTGTTCGTTTGTTGTCCTTTTTGGAATGGATTGTTTTCGTTCCCTTGTTTGTTTGGATTGTTTTGATTTCGCTTCATCAATATCACCTCCATGCTTAATATTGTGGTCTGAGGTGAATTGAAATATGCATGTATGTTATTGGTAATACCGATGTGTAGCTAGTATAAAATCCTTCTATTTTAGCTTCTCCCAAATTTTTAACATTGGGACAGGCATTGGTAAGTGTTCGATTTTTTCTTTTGTAAAAAATGCTGCATTAGCTGGTAATTGTCCAGTAATACTTTTAGCATCTACTAAATAACTGTCCACATGCCATCTCAGGTGAGAAAATACATGCTTAAAATTAACAATTGGAATTGAAACCGTATCTAAGTTTAATCCGTATTGCTCAGCTGCTTTTGTTAAACTAACTATATTTTCATTACGTTCAATCATGATGAATTGCCACATGTTTGCGAGTAATCCACTTTCATCGCGCTTTTCCATTAAAAAGCGCCCTTCGTCATCACGCACGACAAACACATCGTAATCTAAATCTTTTGTTTTCACTTTTTTCGTTTTAACAGGCAAACTCGTCGGATCCCCTTCATGAAATGCGGTACAATAATCTCTTACAGGGCAAAGTAAGCATTTTGGTGAAGTTGGTGTACAAATTAATGCGCCCAACTCCATTAATCCTTGATTAAAGGCAGATGTATTTTCAGCATCAATTAGTTCCATGACCGCCACTTCAAATATTTTCTTTGTTTTTGGTAATGCAATATCTGCATCAATATTTAAAACGCGGCTTAACACTCGCATTACATTGCCATCCACCGCATGTTCTGGTTTTCCGTAGGCAATACTTAAAATGGCACCCGCTGTATATGGTCCCACTCCTTTTAGCTTTGAAATATCGACGCGGTTATTCGGGACTTGTCCACCATATACTTCTACAACTTCTCGGACACCTGCTTGTAAATTACGAGCACGCGAATAATAACCGAGACCTTCCCACATTTTTAAAAGTTCTTCTTCTTGTGCGTAAGCTAAACTTTCAGCCGTTGGATACTTCTCCATAAAACGGTCATAATACGGAATAACTGTATCCACTCTTGTTTGTTGGAGCATTACTTCAGAAACCCAGATTTTATAAGGTTCCGTTGTATGTCGCCATGGTAAATCACGATGTTCCTTCTTAAACCATGCTACTAAAGATTGTCGAAATTGTTTCGTATATTGATAATTCACTGTTTCCTCCAAAAAATTCGATTTTATTTTATTTAAATAGGGTATATTATTATCATAAAGATTTTGTAAAATATTTCCGTTGTTTAACGGTTCCACTAACGAGGGGATGATTAAATTGGATTCAGGCACACATTTCGTTATGGGAATTGCTTTAGGTGGCTTGGCACTTGCTGATCCCGTTGTAGCAAGTCACCCAGTTACATTTACCGCAGTTATCATAGGTACAATTATCGGCTCACAAGCTCCTGATGTTGATACGGTATTAAAAATTCGAAATAATGCGACCTATATTCGCCATCACCGTGGAATCACCCATTCGATTCCTGCTGTTTTCCTATGGCCTATTTTAATTACTGCTATTTTAGCGCTAATTATGTCAGAAGCCAATGTATTACACCTATGGATGTGGACACAGCTCGCTGTATTCCTTCACGTTTTTGTAGATATTTTCAATGCTTATGGCACACAAGCACTTCGTCCATTATCAAGGAAATGGGTAGCTCTAGGTGTAATTAATACATTTGATCCGTTCATTTTTAGTATTCACTGCGTCGGTATTTTCTTATGGGTACTCGGTGCAAATCCAGTCAACACATTTGGCATCATGTACGTTATTATTATTGGTTACTATATTTTACGCTTTGCTGTACAAAAGGCGATAAAACAAGCCGTTCATCATGCAATACAAGATGAGGAATTTGTTATAATTGCACCAACAATGCGCTTTTTCCACTGGCGAATTGCTGCTAAATCAAAAACACACTATTATGTTGGACGTGCTTATCGAAGAACCGTCAATATTTATGATAAATTTGAAATTCATCCGATTCCGAAAACAGAGCTTGTCGAAACCGCTTTGAAAGATCCGAATATGGCTGCATTTTTATCATTTTCTCCACTGTACCGTTGGGAAATTTCAGAGCTTGAAAATGGATTAACTGAATTACGCCTTATTGATTTACGTTATCGAAGTAATGATCGCTACCCATTTGTCGCAGTTGCGCATATGGATGAAAATTTAGCTATTGTTAATTCCTACACAGGTTGGATTTTTACTGAAGATAAGCTACAAAAAAAATTACAAATCGGCGCAGGTAACGAGTAGATAAAAAGTCATTTACTTATGCAAACTTATGCTTAATTGTAAACAAACCTCCTTGAAATTTTGTTTTCAAGGAGGTTTGTTTCTAATTCACTGTGTCTTCACTATTATCCAATAAATGCGCGTATTTCGGGTTACGGCCAGCAAATAAATGCAGCTTATCACCATAACTTGTAATTAATTGGCTCACTAGATTTTCCGTATATTCCGTGCCGCGATAATTATAGCCCGCTTTAGCTGAAGTTGATTCAAAATCACTCCACAATAACTCGACCCAAACTCTTGCACGCCCTGTTGGCATCGCAGGATTTTTTGCTAATAATTGTTGTGTCAGTTTTTCGATTGTGTTTTCCATTTTACTTCCCTACTTTCATTGGTTGTAAAATAGATACAGGCAACGCTTCTTCAAAACGATTGCTACCCAAACGATGGCCCCATGCAAAACGACCTTTTAAATAATCCACTTGGAAAAACTCTCCTGGTGAACCGGTAATACGGTACATCTCACCCGGAATAATCGTATCTAAGTCTACTAAATAAGCCTCAGCCATCAATGCCTTACGCTCGTAAACTGCGAATTCATTTACAATCCCTAATTGCTCTGCTTTACGCGATCTTTCACGTAAATTCGCGATCTCTTGGCGTAATTCTTGCTCGGTCATTGAGTTATAGTTTATTTCATTCATGTTGTTCCTGCTCCTTTTGCTCGATAAATTGATTAATCACTTCTATTGGAAATCCTTTTTGGTAAAGTGCCTGCTTTACTTTATTATGCAGCTCATACCCTGTAAACTTAGAAGAAAATTTGCGCCATATTTTATCGCCTTGATCTTCCATTAGATTTCCCCACTCATCTTCTGCACGCTCGAAATTTATCTGTTCTAATATTTCCGTTACTACTGTATAGGAATAGCCTTTTCGTAGCAACATATCTTGTATCTTTTGCTTTATTTGTACGGGTGTTTTATTACTGTTCGTGCGCACTGCTTTTTCAGCTAGTTCCATTGCCAACTTCATCTGCTCTTCATGCTCAAATGTCGCAAGCACTTGCTGCTGTAAGCTTTTATCAATTCCCTTTTTCATTAAATCTTGGCGAATTGCAGCTGGTCCTTTTTTTGCTGTCCGTTTGCGCGTTTCCAGCAATGCCTTTGAATAGCTTGCATCATCTAAAAAACCGAGCTTCGTTAATTTATGTAACGCTTCTTGAACTACTGCTTCACCATGTCCAGCTGCTAATAATTTTGTGCGCACCTCATGTTCACTGCGCATTTGAAAACTTAAAAAATTTAATCCTTTATTAAACGCCTTAGCGATTTCATCCTCATATTGTATTTCATCTATTTCTAACTGCTCAAGTATTTTGCCTTTTTGTAAACCAAACTTGATTAAGGTGTTCTCATCAACAGCAAAGGCATACTGTTCATTTAAATAAATATTATAGCGTTCTGCATTATGTTTTTGGCGGCCAATTTTTGTAATCGTTTGCACCGGAACACCTCATTTCAGCTTTTTCATTCATCCAGTTGATGCATTCCATTTTAGTATACATCTTTTTACTTCGACATTCACAAAAAGGTATACTCTAAATAAATGCATTCGTTTGGGGGGATCATTATGAAAATTGCAATTGCTGGTGGAACAGGAATGGTCGGTAAAAAATTTAGCAATCTCCTTTTAAATAGCGGGCATGAAGTCGTTGTATTAACTCGCGGTGAAAATGGATTCCAAAATGGCATTCAATTTGTGAATTGGCTTACAGATTCAGCAAAACCCGAAGCTGCACTTGAAGGAATTGATGCATTTGTCAATTTAGCCGGTGTTTCATTGAATGATGGTCGTTGGACAGTACAGCAAAAAGAAAAGATTTTTCAAAGTCGTATGGAATCTACTGATGAAGTACTGAGAATATTAAAGGCGCTAAAAAATAAGCCAAACGTATATATTAATGCTAGTGCTGTTGGAATTTATCCAGTCTCCACAACTACCGTGTATACAGAAAACTCTACACAAAAAGCGAATGATTTTTTAGGTATGGTCGTGCAACACTGGGAGGAACGCGCACTGAAAGCTCAAGCGCTTGGCATTCGAACTTGCATCACAAGATTTGGGGTCATTTTAGCTAAAAACGAAGGTGCATTACCACTTATGACTCTTCCTTATCAACTTGGTATCGGCGGGACGGTCGGCTCAGGTAAGCAATGGATTAGCTGGATTCATATTGAGGATGTAGCAAATGCATTACTTTTTGTCATTGAACATAAAACTCTTGCTGGTCCTATTAATTTCACTTCTCCAAATGTAAAACAAATGAAAAATTTTGGGAAATCAATAGGTGCTGCATTACACCGTCCGCATTGGCTACCTGTCCCAAGTATTGCATTAAAACTTGCACTCGGTGAAAAAAGTGCACTCGTCTTAGAAGGACAACATGTTATGCCTGAAAAATTATTACAAGCAAATTTTTTATTTAAATTCGTTTCCGTTGAGGATGCAATTACTAATCTTTACAGCAATTAATTGACTTTTTATTTGTGTATAACATTCCATTTTGAACTTTGAAGATATACAATCGTATATATTTTTTTCATATGAGCAACCTATTTGAAAAAGGAGGTTGCTTTTTTTATGTTTAAACATAAACAACATGTCGTCGGTGTTTTGTTCATTGTATTCGCAACGTTTATTTCATTTATGACCGTCGCCCGTGCCGAGGAGTTTCATTGGGGTTTTAAGCCGAGTCGTGATGGTGCACCCGTTGAAATCGGTCAACCATTGGAAGGTCTTTTAGAAAAATACGGGGCTATTTATAAAGGAAATGAAGAGCGTAAAGTTGTTTATTTGACCTTTGATAATGGCTACGAAAACGGTTATACCGAAAGTATTTTAAATACATTGCGTAAAGAAAAAGCTCCTGCAACATTTTTCTTAACAGGGCATTATTTAACGAGCGCAACCGATTTAGTGAAAACAATGATTGCTGATGGGCATATTATTGGGAACCATTCATATGGTCATCCAAATATGGCTCGACTTTCTGCAAGTGAAATGCAAAAAGAATGGCAGCAGTTTGATGCAAAATTAAAGGAGCTGACGGGCATTGAACGTACGGTTTATACGCGTCCACCAGAAGGTACTTTTAATGAACAAGTTCTAAAAGTCGGCAAAGACAATGGTTACCGACATATGTTTTGGTCCATCGCTTTTAAAGACTGGCTAAAAGATGAACGCCGTGGCGCAGATTATGCGTACAATGCTTTGATGAATCAATTACATCCAGGAGCGATTATCCTAATGCATACTGTCGCGCAAGATAATGCCGAGGCGATACCTAAATTCATTAAAGATGCCAAAGCACAAGGCTATACTTTTGGCTCACTCGATGATTTAGTAATGGAATATGAAGGGGTCGCCGGTTGGTAATGTGACCTTATGATATTAATGTTTAAACTCCTCGCTTCACTAAAATCCCGCTTCTTTCATTTCCTTCATTTGTCCGTTATAATGGTGAGATAATATTGCATCTACAACTCGCACTAAATTTAGTGCGAGTTGTAATGTTTAAATATGCAGTTTTCTGCAATTAAAGGACGTGTAAATATGAGTGAAGTAAAAATGGAAGTCGGGCAAAAATTCCCGCTTACGATAAAGAAACTCGGAATTAATGGTGAAGGTGTAGGCTTTTATAAGCGCAATGTTGTGTTTGTAAAAAATGCCATTCCTGGCGAAGAGGTAACGGTGAAGCTTACGAAATTGCAAAAGAATTTCTCAGAGGCTGAAATTTTAACAATTCGTAAAGAAAGTGAATTTCGTCAAGAGGCACCTTGCCCTGTTTATACAGAGTGTGGAGGCTGTCAGTTACAGCATATGACGTATGATACCCAACTCCTTCATAAGCGTGATTTGGTCGTGCAAGCATTAGAAAAGTATGCAAAGGACGTTGCAGCCAAAACAGAAATCCGTCCAACAATTGGGATGGAAAACCCTTGGAATTACCGCAATAAATCACAATTCCAAGTACGTAAAGAAGGCAAACGCGTTTATGCTGGTTTATTTGCTGAAAATACAAATGAATTATTAAATATTAATGACTGCTTAGTACAGCATCCGATGACATCAAAAATTACTGTTGGTGTACGAAAAGTATTACAAAAGTTAAATATCACAATTTATGACGGCAAAAGCTTAAATGGATTAGTGCGTACAATTGTCGTTCGTACTGGGGTAAAATCTGGCGAAACACAAGTTTGTCTCGTAACGACTCGCAATGAGTTGCCACATAAAGCCGAATTAATCGAACGTATTAAAAAAATTGATCCGTCAATTGTGTCAATTACGCAAAACGTCAATCGTGATAAATCTTCGTTAATTTTTGGCGAAGAAACACTCGTACTAGATGGTGAGATGGCGATTCGTGAAAAATTAGGTGAATTTGCATTTGATTTATCAACACGAGCTTTCTTCCAGTTAAATCCTGAACAAACAGTACATTTATACAATGAAATTAAAAAGGCTGCCGCGCTTACAGGTAAAGAAAATGTTGTAGACGCTTATTGCGGTGTCGGAACAATCGGAATGTGGTTAGCGGATGGGGCACGTGAAGTTCGCGGTATGGATAATGTTGATGAAGCCATTGCCGATGCAAAATATAATGCACGGTCGAACGCAAACTTACAGCATGTTCGCTTTTTCCCTGGCTCTGCTGATAAATGGCTATTCCGTTGGTCAAAAGAAGGTTATCGACCAGATGTCATTTCTGTTGATCCACCACGCACAGGCTTAGAACCAGGCTTTATTAAAACAGTATTAAATATCAAACCGAAAACATTCGTCTATACATCATGCAACCCGTCTACATTGGCGCGTGATTTACAGGAGCTTTCGAAAATTTATGATGTTGAATATATTCAACCGATCGATATGTTCCCACAAACTGCTCAAGTGGAAGCAGTTTGCCGACTTGTTTTACGGAAATAACTGATAAAGTACTATTGCTCATTCATTCAACTCCGGATGGATGAGTTTTTTCATAAGTTCAATTAAAGTACCAATGTTGTTCATTTACACTTGCAAAATACGTTCAGTTGTTAGAATATTAAATAAAATGATTAAAATGGAGGTTGTTTACAAATGGGACGTGTCGTACATTTTGAATTTCATGTAGATAATATGGACCGCGCTAAAACGTTTTATGGCAATGTTTTTGACTGGAAGTTTGAGGACTGGAGTGAATACGCAGGTATGCCTTATTTAGGTGTCATCACTGGAGATAGTCAACATCCTGGTATTGACGGTGCACTTATGCAGCGTCAAAGTGCACCCCCAACGCCTGGACAAGCCGTAAATTCTGCTGTGTGTACAATGGGTGTAGAAAATTATGATAAAACAGCAGCATTAATTTTAGAAAACGGTGGGCAAAATGCGATGCCTAAATACGCGTTACCTGGTATGGCCTGGCAAGGATATTTCATAGATACGGAAAACAATATTTTCGGCATTCATCAACCCGATCCAAACGCGAAATAATTTTTATACCAAAGCGAGGAAAGTGCAATCCACTTTCCTCGCTTTTTCATATTATAAAGATTTCCGAAAACTCTCCCTCCAAATTCAACTCATTTTCATGTAATATAGAGCAAGTAGGAGGTGTAACAAATGAAAAAATTTCTCTTTATTGTGGTGATTTTTGCCCTTACTTATACCGGATTACAGTGGATTTCGGGTTTATTTTTATCATTTAGCAGCAATCCAGACGATAGTGCAACTAATTCTTCCATGCTTCAATCTGCGGTTACATTCGGTGGCGTAAACTATTTAAATGTATTTATTTACATATTATTATCTGCAATCATTACAGCCATTATTTACTTCACAGTAAAAAGCAGACGTTCAAAAAATTAATTTTGAACGCCTGCTTTTTTATGTGATTGCTACTCTGTTTTTCCCAAATAATAAGACAACGGCAGCAACACCAATTAAAATAAATGACACGAATAGTAAGAAGCCACCTTTAGGTAATATTTGTAAATATAAACCACCTAAAAATGGACCACTTAAGCTCCCTAAACTAAAGAAGATACCACATAATAAATTTCCTGATGGCAATAATTCTTTCGGCGTTAAATCTGCCATGTATGTAATACCAAGTGAAAACATGGATCCGGCACACATTCCTGCGATAAAAAATGAGACCGCTACGAGTATTTGAGATGACTCTAGTAGGTTACCTACGATAAAGAAACTTCCACCTGCAAATAAACCACCAATAATCACTTTTTTTCGACCGATTCGATCACCAAGTAGCCCCAAAGGTAGCTGCATCGTAATTGCTCCGACTGAAAAGCTTGCTAATATGATGGAAACAAAGGCTAAATCAAAACCCTTTCGTAAAGCATACACCGGATACAATGCGTTTAAGGATGACTCTAAAAAACCGTAAACGAGTGGCGGTAAAAATGCTACCCAGCCATATTTAATAGCTAATTTGTAGCGCGCCATGCCTGTTTGGTTAGCATCCCCTTTTAACGCTTCAGGTTTTTCATTTTTCACAAAAAACACTAATGACCACGCTACTAAACAAAGTGCCGATGAAACGATAAACGGCAAGCTTTCTGAAATTTCCACGAGCGGAACTAGTAATGGGCCGACCGCAAATCCTAATCCAAATGAAATGCCATAGATGGACATACTTTTTCCAAGCTTATGCTGAGGCGTTGAGGACGTAATCCATGTTTGCGTTGCGAAATGCAAACCATGATCTCCAACTCCAATTAGCAAACGCAATATAAACCAAAACGTGATACTTTTCCAAAAAGGGAATAAGAATAAGGATAAAAATACTATGGCCCCGCCAAATACAATAATTGGTTTATATCCATATTTACGAAGTGGCTGTTCAATAAATGGTGAAATTAATAACGTCCCAATATAAAGACCGGTTGCATTTAAGCCATTTAATGTAGATGATACACCGTCCCCCTCAAAAATAACGGATATTAACGGTAGGAGCATTCCTTGCGAGAAGCCTGAAATTGATACGATTACTACTAAAATAAGAAATCTACGTTGATTGTAACTCATAATTTATCTCCTTTTTTATTTCCGTTTCATCGTATCATAGCTCGATCAATTACGCCTCGTTGTAATTACGTCCAGATTTTTTTCGAACTTGCTTGAAAAAATCCCCTAAAAATCTTTGACATCCACCAGGGACTTTGGTCCAACATTATGTTGGTCATACTTGGCAAGCATTCCACACTTATAGAAGTAGGAGACTTCTGCTGAAGCAAGTTAAAAGCATTACATTATTTTTTAAATCACAAAAGCCCTAGCTAACTTTATCTCTAAAAGTTAACTAAGGCTTTAATTATTACTCAATCTTTTTTCATTTTGCATAAACTAACATCTCGGAAAATTGACCGAAAAACGTTTCAACACCCTCCTTTATATGAATTTAGATTTTCATACTTTTTTTCGATTATCCCCCCCTCCTTTAAGTTACTTATTACATTATCATAATACTTCAATTTTGTAAATATTCAGAATATAAAAGTTTTAGATTATTTTATTTCCTATTATTTTTCCCGTTAATGGCTAATCATTAAAAGTTAGGGAAGGCTAAGAACCTTTTAGTATGCAGCTTGATTGGTATGGATATTACTATGTAGACCTAAATAAGTTGGACTAAAGATTTTCTCCTGCTAATGTAAGCTTTCTATTAAGGATTCTAAGAAAGTGTGCTTTTTTAGCCTGGCTAAGCATATGAGTCACACAGATAATGTTAGCAAAAATCTGTATGACTCATCTTTGTGCAAGGTCGGGCCAATACGATGTGGGAACTGGCGAATTCTTAGTTAGATTTCCATTCAAATTTTGAGCAGGATTCATATTTTTAAGATATATAGTTACACTTTATTCAACATTGTCTTGTCCATTAACTTTTCTCGGATAACGTAGTATAATTAAATTATGAAACCATAAAGGAGGGAAACCCATTTTTCTACATTGAAAAATGGCGCTTATGAATCCAATTACAAACAAAGAACAACAAGTAACTTACTTAAAAGAACGCTTAGAAATCTTCCTCGAGGTATTAGATGCAATCGATCCTGAAACAACTGAGCTCGACGACATCGATCGCTTAATCAAAATGATGGACGATTTAGAAGAAAAAATGGACCAATTCCAATCCCGCGAAACAAACGAAAAATAGTAGTTATGGCAATGCCTTTTTAGAGCATTGCTTTTTTTTAATAAAATAGTCTGCTTTCTCAGTAAAAAGTCTTAATTTTACGAGATTCATATGCATTCCATGTAAGCGCTCTTTTTTTTTCAGTTTAATAGAGCTATAATAAACTATGAATTAAAAAATATTAATATATTTTTCTGGGGGGAAAAATACGATGTCGTACTTAGATACATTAGAAAAAAGTCTTTATAACTTAATTACTGAAACATCTACAAATTTACCAAAGGATGTTCGCCGCGCGATTAAAAAAGCAAAGCAAGCTGAAAACGCTGGTACACGTGCTGCGATGAGTTTAGATACAATCTCAAACAACATCGTTATGGCTGAAGAAAACGTTTCACCAATTTGCCAAGATACAGGTTTACCAACATTCAAAATTTATACTCCAGTTGGCGTAAACCAACTTGAAATTAAAGCAGCGATTAAAAAAGCGATTGTTGCGACAACTGCTGACGCAAAATTACGTCCTAACTCAGTGGATTCATTAACTGGCAATAACTCTGGTGACAATCTAGGTGATGGCCTTCCAGTAATGAAATTCGAACAATGGGAAAATGACTATATTACAATCAAGCTAATCCTTAAAGGTGGCGGATGTGAAAATAAAAACATCCAATATTCATTACCTGCTGAATTAGAAGGCTTAGGTCGTGCTGGACGTGACTTAGACGGTATCCGTAAATGTATCCTTCACTCAGTATGGCAAGCACAAGGTCAAGGCTGTTCAGCTGGCTTCATCGGTGTTGGTATCGGTGGCGACCGCTCTTCTGGATATGATCTTGCAAAAGAGCAATTATTCCGTTCGGTAGAAGATGTGAATGCAAATCCAGAACTTGCAAAATTAGAAGAGTACATTGTAGAAAAATCAAATACTTTTGGTGTTGGTACGATGGGCTTCGGCGGTGAAGCAACTTTATTAGGTTGTAAAATAGGCGTAATGCACCGTATTCCAGCTTCATTCTACGTTTCTGTAGCGTACAACTGTTGGGCATACCGTCGCATGGCAATTGATATTAACCCTTCAACAGGTGAAATCATGAATTGGCACTACCAAGACGGTGAAAAGATTACATTTAAAGAAGAAAATGCAGCTTCTCAAGTTGAAGAAACAACTTCTGAAATCATAAAATTAACTGCTCCAATTTCAGAAGAACAAATTCGTTCACTAAAAGTTGGTGACGTTGTGTCAATCGACGGTCGCATGTACACAGGTCGCGACGCAATCCATCATCACTTAATGGGCGAAGACGTGGAAGCTCCTGTTGACTTAAACGGTCAAATCATTTATCACTGTGGCCCTGTAATGGCTAAAGACGAAGCTGGCAACTGGGTTGTAAAAGCGGCTGGTCCTACAACTTCAATTCGTGAAGAACCATATCAAGGTGATATTATGAAACGTTATGGTATTCGCGCTGTTATCGGTAAAGGCGGCATGGGTCCAAAAACATTAAAAGCTTTAGGCGAACACGGCGGCGTATACTTAAATGCAATCGGTGGTGCTGCTCAATACTACGCAGACTGCATTAAATCAGTTGACGGTGTAGACTTAATGGAATTCGGTATTCCAGAAGCAATGTGGCACTTAGGTGTTGAAGGCTTCACAGCAGTTGTAACGATGGACTCTCATGGTAACTCATTACACGCTGATGTTGAAAAATCTTCTTTAGAAAAATTAGCATTACACGCTGAACGCGTATTCTAATTCATACAACAAAAACGACTCACTCCCATTCATTTGGGGCGAGTCGTTTTTTTTAATCTCCATATAAAGCGTAATTTTATTATTGTGATGTTTTTTTTCCCTTGTTATAATAGGCAAAAAGGAGATTCCATTATGTTCCATTTGATGATATTCATTAATGCTCTATTTCTCACACTTCAAATACAGGTAAGTACAAAATACCAATACAAAAGGAGTTTCCTCATTTCATTTACATTTACTGTGTATGTTTTTATCGTTTCGCCTTATGTTACATTATTATTCTTTTACTGTTTTATTTCCTTCATGCTATGGCTTTTCACAATTGCCAGCTTCGTACAACGGGAATTTACTTCAAAAAAATAAAAGCAGCACAATTCCTTTTGTAGGTTTGTGTTGCTTTTACTATTAGGTTATTGAACTAACGGTGCATTTTCTGCTGATTCATTATAAATCTTTGTATCTAGCTCATTTGTTGCACGGCTTGAAACGATACCAGAAACCATTGAACCACTTACGTTTAATGCAGTACGGCCCATGTCAATTAATGGTTCCACTGAGATGAGTACACCTGCAAGGGCAATTGGTAAATCCATTGCGGATAATACGATGATTGCTGCAAACGTTGCACCACCACCTACACCTGCAACACCAAATGAACTAATTGCCACAATTAAAATTAATGATACGAGGAATGAAGGTGATAATGGATTAATACCAACAGTTGGTGCAATCATTACCGCTAACATCGCTGGGTACACACCCGCACAGCCATTTTGACCGATCGATAGACCAAATGATCCCGCAAAGTTTGCAATGCCATCTGGAATACCAAGGCGCTTCGTTTGCGTTTGAATATTTAATGGCAGCGAACCTGCGCTTGAACGTGAAGTAAAGGCAAATAATAAAACTTCCGCAGTTTTCTTCACATACGTTACAGGATTTAAGCCTGTTAAAGAAACGATAACTAAATGTAATAGGAACATCGCAATGAGCGCGACATAAGAAGCTATGACGAATTTACCTAAATCCATAATGGCACCAAAATCACTCATTGCTACTGTACGTGTCATAAGTGCAAGTACCCCATAAGGTGTTAATTGTAATACGATACGTACTACACCCATAATTAAACCGTAAAGTGCATCGACACCTTTTTTTACATTCGTAGCCGTTTCTTCCTCTTTACGACGCAATGTTAAATAGCTAAAGCCTAGGAATGCAGCAAATATTACAACACCAATTGTTGAAGTTGCACGTGAGCCCGTTAAATCAGCAAATGGGTTCGCAGGGAACATCGTTAAAATTTGATCTGGTAACGTTGCTACATCCGCAGAACGCTCCACCATAGATTCTCCACGAGCAATTTCCTCTTCGCCTTGTATAATTTGCGTCGCGTCTAAATCAAATGCAACAGTCGTCACAATACCTAAACCAGCTGCTACGGCAGTAGTACTGATTAATACAAATAATATAATGGCCGCCGCTTTACCGAAGTTTTTACCAACTGTTACTTTCGTAAAAGCCGCTAAAATTGAAATGAATACTAATGGCATTGCAATCATTTGTAATAGTTTCACGTAACCCGTGCCGATGATATTGTACCAAGGCATCGTTTCATTGAGCGCCTCTGACCCTACCCCATAAGCAAATTGTAAACCTACGCCTAGTACAATCCCTAATCCCAAACCAATAAATACTCGATTAGAGAACTTCACATTCTTTGTTTTTAAATAATATAAAAAAGCAATAATTGATAATAGTAGCGCAACATTAAATAACACTAAAAAATTCAATAGAAACTCCTCCTAAAAAAATAAATTGTTAAACTTATATTAACCTATAATCCTTATTAGTCAAGTAGGAATAGAAGTGTTTCTTAAATGTGAAATTAATTTCATTGTATTTACAAAGTAATCACTTTAAATTATAATAATTATAAATAAAAAATAAGTACAATGTAAATGAAACTCATTATCACCTGTAATAACAATGAAAATCATTATCAAGGAGGTCCATATGGAATATTATAATCGAGAAAGTTTATCATTAAATGAGAAAATTATTGAACACAAAGAATTAATTGCCGCCCTTTTTTCTGGTGTTATCATTCTACTAGCTTGGCGTATGGAAACAAATGAACAAGTAACAGCGGCAATTATTGCGTATCTTACTGCTTTTTTTATAGGTGGCTTTGCAAAAGCTAAAGAAGGTATTTTAGATACGATTGCAAATAAATCATTAAACGTTGAAATATTAATGATTTTAGCAGCTATTGGTTCGGCTATTATTGGCTATTGGACGGAAGGTGCTATCTTAATATTCATTTTTGCTGTAAGTGGCGCACTCGAAACGTATGCTATGAATAAAAGCCACCGTGAAATTTCTGCCTTAATGGAATTACAGCCTGAAGAAGCTTGGTTAGTACGTGGTGGATTTGAACCAATCAAAATTGCTGTAAGTGAGTTAAAAGTAAATGATCATATTTTAGTAAAACCTGGGGAGCGTATTCCTGCTGATGGTAATATAGTCAAAGGTGTTTCCACAGTTGATGAAGCAGCCATTACTGGTGAGTCTATGCCTATTACGAAAAATATTGATGATGAGGTTTTTGCAGGTACTGTTAATTTAAATGGTGTTTTAACACTCCGTGTGACAAAACCTAGTACCGATACATTATTTCAAAAGATTATTACACTCGTGCAATCTGCGCAAAGTGAAAAATCACCTTCTCAGCAATTTATTGAACGATTTGAAGGGCCTTATGTGAAAGGTGTCTTAATCGTCGTTGCATTGATGATGTTTGTTCCCTACTATTTACTTGATTGGGATTGGACAACAACATTCTACCGCGCCATGGTATTACTTGTCGTTGCATCGCCATGCGCGCTCGTTGCAGCCGTTATGCCAGCAACATTATCAGCGATATCAAATGGTGCAAAAAGCGGAATTTTAGTAAAAGGTGGCGTGCATTTTGAACATTTAAGCGTTCTTCGCGTCCTTGCCGTTGATAAAACAGGTACATTAACACAAGGTACTCCCGTTGTAACTGATTTTATCGTTCGTGAAAATTTAAATAAAGAAGATACATTGGGAATTATTGCGGCCATTGAAGCACAATCAAATCACCCCCTTGCACAAGCAATTATACGCTACGCAAAGGCACAAAATGTATCAGCGATTCAAAATATTTTAATCGAAGACATTCCTGGATACGGAATTAAAGCAACCATTGAAAATCAACATTATTCAATTGGGAAACCTGACTTTGTCGGAAGTGAGTTAGCAGGCGCCTTTGCAAATGGTGCATTAAGCCAATTAGGTACTGAGGGCAAAACAGTCGTATTTTTAAAAGACGAAAAAGGAATTGCAGCTCTGATTGCTATGCAGGACGTTGTACGTGAAGAAGCCAAATTAGCCGTTGCTCAATTACAAGAACTCGGTATCGATGTGATGATGCTTACCGGTGATAATGAAACGACTGCAAAAGCAATTGCAAAAGAAGCGGGCGTTACAAACTATGTAGCTGAATGCTTACCAGAAACAAAGGTAGCGCATATTAAAGAATACAAATCATCTTATGAACATGTAGGAATGGTTGGAGACGGTATTAATGACGCCCCTGCTCTAGCAACGGCTTCTGTCGGCATTGCAATGGGCGGTGGTACAGATGTCGCTTTAGAGACAGCCGATGTGGTCTTAATTAAAAATGACCTTTCGAAAATTGCATACGCTGTAAAACTATCACGCAAAATGCAACGAATCATAAAACAAAATATCATTTTCTCTTTATCGGTCATTGCACTATTAATCATTTCTAACTTTCTCCAAGTAATGAACTTACCACTTGGTGTCATCGGACATGAAGGCAGTACCATTTTAGTTATATTAAACGGGTTACGTTTATTGAGTAAAAACGTTTAACTTACTTCAGCAATACAAAAAACACGTAGATTCAAAATTCTACGTGTTTTTTCATAGTCAAAATACTGGAGATTTACTTTCCTTTTGCATCTTTTTTTGCAATTTGCCGCTTTTGAACTGTGGCGTTTAATAGTCCACCAGATATTAAAACCATTCCTGTAAAGTACAGCCATAGCATTAAAATGATGACCCCACCTATACTGCCATAGGTCGTGCTGTAATTTCCAAAATTACTAATGTAAAATGAGAAGCCATAAGTAAATATTAGCCAGCCACCTGTTGCGAAAATAGCTCCTGGAAATACACTAATAATCGTCAATCTTGGGTCGGTATTCGGAACAATCCAGTACATCAACGTTAAGACAATACTAATTAATGCTAGTGGCATAACCCAGCGTATGAAATTCCAAACACCTTCAAATGTTTCGGTCACACCTAAATAGCCAAATACGATGTTACCAATTTGCTGTCCGAAAATCGGAAGTACGAGCGCTAATAAAATGACGGCTACTAATGAAATGGTAAATATTAAAGACCATAATCGGTTTTTAAAACTGACTATCCCCTCGACATTATAAGCGCGGTTCAACGCTTTCAACAACGCGTCTACTCCTTTCGAAGCCGACCAAATTGTACCTAAAATACCGATGGATAATAATCCGCCATTTTGATTATTTAACACATCTACTAACGTGCCTTCAATAAAGCCATATACTTCAGCTGGCATAATATTATCCAAAAAATCAAACACTTGACCTTGCTCTAAATTCAAATAAGGTAATAATGTCACCATAAATATAAGCATTGGAAAGAATGATAACAAAAAGAAAAAGGCTAATTGAGCACCCATTCCGCTCATATCACTTCTCTGTATTCGATATAATAAATCTTGTATAAAGCCCTTTGTCGTTAACATATTAATTGATGCGGGATCTGGTGATACATAGGATTTCACAAGAGCCAATTTGTCTTTGAAGGTTCCTTTTTCATTCATGCAGCCACCACCTTTAAGAGGATATTAGCCTTGCTGATCATCCTTTTTGGAAAATGCTTGAATTGTCTCTGAAACTAAGCTTTGAATTGTACTTGGTAATGTTTTTAGCTCATTGGGATCTTGTCCTTGCAATAAGGTTTGTACATTATTATTTACTGAACTATATAAAGTTTGCGCTTGTTGAACTTTTGATTCCACTAATCCCATTAATTCTTCTCGATTTTCAGCATAATAGGTTACCGTATCTTTTACTTTTTTAGATGTTTCTACAGTATGCTGACGCGTTCCCTTATCCAACATACTAATCGCTGCCCCAACTAACGCTCCAACTACAACGAACGGTAGTAATTTACTTTTACCCATAATTTCTCCTCCTAGTATCCACTTTCTATAATTTACATAACTTCCCCTAAAACTACATCTATTTTCATTTTAACTAAATTTCCATCTTATTGAAAGTGAAGCACTCACTAATATGTTGACAAGTTGTTAGCAAAATGAAATGATATTTCTGTATACATTGAAAGGTAGGGCACATGATTATGGAATTATCAAAACCAACACAAGAAAATGTCATTTTTATGATAGAACAAATTAAAGAAAAACTTCGTATGGTAAACGTTGATGCAATGCAATCAGATCAATTTAACTCTGAAAAATACGAGGATTTATTATATTTATTCGAAATGGTTATGAAACGCGAATCATTCAGCCCAAGTGAAATGAATGCCATCGTATTAGAGCTAGGTAATCTTCGCAAATAAAGTATTTGAAAAAGAAGCCTATCACATACAGTGATAAGCTTCTTTTCATGTTTCCTCGACAATATTCCCCAGGAAATTCTATTACGCCTCGGCGTAATTGCGTCCAGATTTTTTCGAGTGCGCTCGAAAACCTCCCCTTAAAAATCTGTGACATCCGCCAGGGCAATAACTTGATTCAGTCGGGGTTTGAACCTCTACTGAATAAAATTGCATATTTAGAATTCATACCAAACTTTTAAAAGTAAGGGACTTCTGCTGAAACAAGTTTATTTACTTTTGTAGTTCTACAGCGATTTTTGCGCCAACACGTGCGTTATTTTTTACTAATGCAATGTTCGCCTCTAATGATTTTCCTTGTGTTAGTTCTTTAACTTTCCCTAATAGGAATGGTGTAACATCTTTCCCTGCAATCCCTTGTTTTTCCGCTTCTGCTAATGCATTTTCGACAATTTCATTAATAAAGCTTGCTTCGATAGAATCTTCTACTGGAATTGGGTTAGCTACTAATGCCCCACCACGTAATCCTAAATCCCATTTTGCGCGTAAAATTGCAGCTGTTTCTTCTGGAGAATCTGAACGGAAGTTAACGTCAAATTCACTTTCACTTGTGTAGAAGGCTGGCAATTTATCTGTACCGTAGCCGATTACAGGTACACCTTTTGTTTCTAAGTATTCTAATGTTAATCCGATATCTAAAATAGATTTTGCACCTGCACAAACAACCGCTACATTTGTCATAGCTAATTCTTCTAGGTCTGCTGAAATATCCATTGTCGTTTCTGCACCACGGTGTACACCACCGATACCACCTGTTACGAATAATTCAATTCCTGCTAATTCAGCGCAAATCATTGTTGCTGCTACTGTTGTGGCACCAATTTTTTTTGTTGCTAATAAATAGCCGATATCACGACGTGATGCTTTTGCAACGCCTTGTGCATTACCGAACATTTCTAATTCCTCGTCCGATAATCCGATTTTAATTTTCCCATCGATAATTGCAATTGTTGCTGGCACAGCGCCACCATCACGAATAATTTGTTCTACTTCACGAGCTGTTTTCACATTTTGTGGGTATGGCATACCATGCGAAATTATTGTAGATTCCAATGCAATAATTGGTAACCCTTTTTCTTTTGCCTCTAAAACTTCTTGTGAATATGATAAGTATTGTTCCATTATAATTCCCTCCATTGATTTAATGCTTCATTTGTTAAATCGGGTCTTACTGTTTTTTCAGACTGTAATGTTTTTGATGCACTGACCAATCCTAGCTGAATCGCTACATCAAAATCTTCCTCATTAATAACACCGTGTAAAAATGCACTAACAAATGCATCCCCAGCACCTGTTACATCGACAATATCTGTAGTCTTTACGGCTTTGAAATATTGAATCTTTTCTTTATTCCCAGCCAATACACCGTTTTTCCCAAGCGTTAATATAA
Organism: Solibacillus sp. R5-41; assembly: GCF_002736105.1. Lineage (NCBI taxonomy): Bacteria > Bacillati > Bacillota > Bacilli > Caryophanales > Caryophanaceae > Solibacillus > Solibacillus sp. R5-41. Next base: position 3,757,760 of record NZ_CP024123.1, read on the forward strand.
CCGATTTTGCACCCATTTGTATTAACTGTCGAACTGCCGCTTCATAATGTTCCATATTTTCAAGTTTTACTTGTAAATACGTCTCGGCTTCATCACGATTACAAATGAAGTAACTTACACCAACTAAATTATCTGGCATATGGTTCATCTTAGGCGATGATACTGGCACGATGACAAACGGAATATTCCGCTGTCTTGCTAAATCCTTCGTGTATTGAACTGTCTCTGCCGGGCAATTTAAGTCAATAATAATACAACTCGCATTTTGCAATGTTGCTTCATGTTTTTCAAGCACAGTCGGCAATAATTTTTTATAAATCGACATATTGGCCATTGCAACAACTAGCTCACCATTATTATCTAGTACTGCTGTATAGGAGCCTGTTTTTTCATCTTGTAGCTTTTCTACAAGTTCAAAACTAACAAATGCTTCGCTAGATTTTTTAAGAAGCTCACCATCATGATCATCACCAAGTGTTGTCAATAATGAAACTTGATTGCCTAGTCGACCCAAATTTTCTGCAATATTACGTGCAACCCCACCAACACTTTCACCAACCGTCGCTGGATTGGACGTTCCTAATTGAACATCCTTTTCAATCGAAAATTTCCGATCCACATTTGCCCCGCCGATAGCTACAATTTGATTCTTTTCGGGTAGTACGTAAGCTCGTCCAATAATTTCCCCTCTTTTTATTAAAGAAGAAATCATATTCGCTAATGCTGGTCGAGACATACCTAATTGCTGTGACATTTCTTGCTGTGATAAATATGGATTTTTTTTAATCAGTTGGAAGACTAATTTTTCTTTTTCATTCATAGTCTCACCTCCTAACAGGAACTTTTGTTTAAATTATAAACTTTTGTTTGATGGATGTCAAAATTTTTTTCATGCAATTTCATTAAAACCTCCTAATTGTTGACCAGTATTATATTGTTTCCTCTAATTAATAGCTTTATAACTACAAAAAAAGTGCTATTTTGAATTGAACAAAATAGCACTTCTTATTCGATAAATTACACCTCGGCTAACTCTTGTCCAGATTTTTTTCGAGCAAGCTCGAAAAAAATCTGTAACATCCGCAGTGGGCATTGGACCAACACGATGTTGGTCAGTCAGTCGTTGCCGTACGACGCGGCGCACTTAGCCTTAGTTCCCCTATTCAGCCGGAGTTTGAACCCCCACTGAATCAAGGTCATACTTGGGCATTCATCCCCCACTTATAGAAGTGGGAAACTTTTGCTGAAACAAGTTATTCTACAATTACTTGTCCTTCTTCATTCACACGAGGTTGGACAAGTACCTCTACTCGGCGGTTTTTTGCACGGCCTTCTTCTGTATCGTTTGTAGCGATCGGTTTATATTCGCCGTAACCTTTTACGCTGAAATAATTTGCATCCAGCTCTTCATTGCCACTTACTAATATTTTCATAAAGTTTACCGCACGTAATACAGACAATTCCCAGTTTGATTCAAATTCATTAGTTTGAATTGGCACATTGTCTGTGTGACCTGTTACAACCACATTACGTGGTGGATCAAACATTATAATTTGCGATAATTCAGTTGCAATTGCCATATATTCGTCTTTTACTTCTGCTTTACCCATATCAAAAAGAACACTGTCACGGATTGTTATTAGTAATCCTTCATCCGTCATTTGTGTTTCAAATAACTTCTCTAGTTCATTCACCGCAATAAACTCATCCATTCGCTCCTGAACCTCTTGTAAAGCCTTTTGATCTTCCAAATATTTCGTTGCACCCGATTGAACATCAGGCGCTAAGCTATCTGGCGTTTGAATAACTGCAGGGTAATCTAAAACACTAGAGCCACTACTGAACACGTCATTAAATACAGCAGACATCTGTTCCAATTTCTTTTCATCAACTGTACTTGAAGCAAATAATACAATAAATAGGGCTAGAAGTAATGTTAAAATATCGGCGTATGGTACTAGCCATGATTCGTCAACATGTTCTTCATGTTTTTTATGCTTTTTATGCCTCTTTGCCAAGGCCATTCGCCCCGCTTTCCGTAATTTGCTTACGCTCTTCCATTGGTAAATATGAAGCTAGTTTTTGCTCAATCACACGAGGTGCTTCACCTTCTAAAACAGATAAAATCCCTTCAACCATCATGCGTTTTTGCTTTACTTCCATTGCGGATTTACGTTTTAACTTATTTGCAAATGGATGCCATAATACATAACCAGTAAAAATACCTAATAACGTTGCTACGAAGGCTGCTGAAATAGCAACACCTAGCTTATCAATGTCAGACATATCTTTTAACGCTGCGATAAGTCCTACAACTGCACCAAGTACCCCTAGTGTCGGAGCATATGTACCTGCCTGTGTGAAAATAGCAGCACCACTAGTATGACGATCTTCCATTGCCTCTACCTCTTCGGTTAATACATCACGAATGTAGTCCGCATTTTGACCATCAATAGCTAATGTTAAACCATTCTTTAAGAAGGGATCTTCTACTTCTGATGCTTTACTTTCTAAAGCTAATAACCCTTCACGGCGAGCTAAGTCCGCCCATTGAGAAAACATTTTAATCAATTCAATGTCACTCACCAATTTTTTTTCTGTAAATAAAATTTTAAAAAGACTCGGAATTCGTTTTAGTTCCTTCATTGGGAATGCGATTGTTACTGCAGCAATTGTACCAAAAATGATAATTAAAATAGCGGCAGGGTTTAACAATGCATCCGGTGTAACACCTTTTAAGAACATTCCCAGTAGCAGTGCAAAAAATGCTAGAATTATCCCAACAAGTGATGAAATATCCATATGTAGTTCCTCCAATTACTTTGTCTGTTTATTACTTCGGTCTATTTAACTTTTTATTTACTTCCTATACACTAGTATATAGGCAATTATTGTTTTTTTCGATGCAATAATACATTTTTCTCTGTATTTTGCTATTTTTGATTACATTGTATCAAAATTGCCAAAATTTATAGAAAACAAATTGGAGGAATGATTCAAATGGACTTAGACTTTCAGAGAAATTTAAAAAATTACGCGGAATTAGCAGTAAAAATAGGAGTTAATATTCAACCGAATCAGTATTTATATATTGCTGCTTCTATTGATTCTGCTCCATTTGTACAAATTGTTACAAAATTGGCCTATGAAAATGGTGCCAAACAAGTTTTTGTTGATTACACTGATGATCAAATTGCTCGTCTTCGTTACGAATTAGCTCCCGACGATTCTTTTGACTTCTTCCCTCCTTGGAAAATACAAGAGCGTGAGTGGTTAGCAGAACAAGGGGCAGCATTTATGAATATCGTTTCACAAAGCCCTGATTTACTAGCTGGCATCGATTCAAAACGCATTGCCACATTCCAAAAGGCTTCAGGTATTGCTTTAAACAAGTATCGACAATATGTGCAATCCGATAAAATTAGTTGGACGGTTATTGCAGCACCATCTAAACAATGGGCAGCAAAAGTTTTCCCTGAATTAGCTGAAAATCAACAAGTAGATGCACTTTGGGATGCTATTTTTAAAGCGACGCGTGCCAACTTAGAAAATCCAATCGGCGCTTGGGCACAACATAATGATACGCTTCATGAAAAAGTGGATTATTTAAATGAGAAAAATTACGCAAAACTACACTATACTGCTCCAGGGACGGATTTAACAATCGCGCTTCCAAAAGGACATTTATGGTGTGGTGCAGGTAGTGTCAATGAAAAGGGCGAACAATTCATGGCCAATATACCGACAGAAGAAGTGTTTACAACGCCTCAGAAAGATGGTGTGAATGGCTTTGTTTCAAGTACTAAACCATTAAGCTATGGCGGCAATATTATCGACAACTTTAAACTTACATTTGAAAACGGGCGTATTGTAAATGTAGAAGCAGAACAAGGTGAAGAGGTATTAAAAAATCTTGTTGCAACAGATGAAGGCTCTCATTATTTAGGGGAAGTGGCACTCGTTCCATTCCAATCACCGATTTCTCAATCGAATGTATTATTTTACAATACACTATTTGATGAAAATGCGTCGAACCACTTAGCAATCGGTAGTGCTTATGCATTTTGCTTAAAGGGCGGCAAAACAATGTCACGTGAGGAATTATTAGAAAATGGACTAAATCAAAGTATTACACATGTAGACTTTATGATTGGTTCTGCTCACATGAACATTGACGGCATTACAGAAGACGGCAAGTTAGAACCAGTATTCCGAAATGGCAACTGGGCATTCTAACTTCTTTCAGCAGAATTCACTAGCTCAAGAGTTGGTGAGTTGAATATGGACTTTAAGTTACTTTTCAGTGGGTGTCCAAACAACCACTGAAATATTGGAACTTTGGTTAAGAACACCGCGTCCAGAGGCAGCGCCATAGTGATCAACTTCGTCTTGCCAAGCCTCTGGCGGATGTCACAGAATCTGTAAGGAGCTCTTTGTGCATGTACAAAGCCGATTCTGGACGCAATTATTCCAAGGCATAATTGTTCCAATAGACTTCAAGATGTTGCCATACTTTCATTGCATTCAATAAAAATTACACAAATTCCCCTACATTGTTCCAAATAATTAGGGTATAATTGGGTGTAATCATTCTTATTATTGAAGAGAAAGGAGTTTTCTACAATGTTTGATCACCATTATCCGTTATTATCTGATTACTATACAATAGTTCTTGGATTCTCAATCGTAGTTCTTATATTTATAGCTTTATTCATTCAATACTTACGAATGGGATTAAATTCGCATGATTCTGTATTAGTAGATACAAAAGCAGGCGCTTTTGCTCCAAATGAAAAAGCTAAAGATGGTCACCATCATTAATTTTTCGCAACCGCTTCTTATTTAGCGGTTGTTTTTTTATGCTCATTTTCCACATAAGTTTTCCCTATTTTTAAAGTGTTTACTATATTTAATGCACTTATTGTTTGAATTATCTAAATAAAATTATAAAATAATAAATGTAACGAAAGGGGTTTACAACATATGTCTTCATTAGATAATATTTTAGAATTCAATAAAAAATTTGTCACAGAAAAACAATATGAACCGTTTATTACTACGAAATATCCAGATAAAAAAATTGTTGTTTTATCATGCATGGATACTCGTTTAGTTGAATTATTACCGAAAGCAATGAATTTACGTAATGGTGATATGAAAATTGTCAAAAGTGCTGGGGCAATCGTTAATCATCCATTCGGTGGGATTATGCGAAGTTTACTTGTTGCAGTCTATGAATTACAAGCTGATGAAGTATATGTAATTGGACACTATGACTGCGGAATGAGTTCAGTCGATCCGAATGCAATGCTTGACCATATGCGTGAACGTGGTATTAAACAAGAAGTAATTGATATCATTAATTACTCTGGTGTAGATTTAGAACAGTGGTTGCGCGGCTTTGGCGATGTAACGACAAGCGTATTAAAAAGTGTAGATTTAGTAAGAAGCCACCCATTAATGCCAACTGGTATTCCAATTCACGGATTAGTCATTGATCCAGGTACTGGTAAGCTCGATTTAATTTCAGATGGTAGTAAATATTTAAAAAAATAATGGTTCAATGCTTATAAAGTACACATGACATTATTGTTTCCATAACAACAAAACAACCCCACCATTTTTGATCTTACATCAAAATGGTGGGGTTTATATTTGGAAAAGGAAAAAATATTCTTAACTAAGCAGTCACATCTCGTTTATTAAATACAATAAATGTAATGGCTAAGAAAATAACCGCATAAACAAAATTAACTGTAAGAGCTAATGATAAAGTTGTGTCCGGTATCATCGGTGTAGCGCCTGTAGCATATTGACTTAAATTCACATGCGTAATCCATACATATTTGATGAACTCATAACGGCTTAATAAAAAGACAACCATATTGCTCATGAATGAAATAAATAACGTCAAACCAATAGCAAGCGAGCTCGATTTAAAAATAGTCCCAATTAAAAAAGCAAAGAAAATGGACATAAAGAAGCTGCCAAATGATAAAAGGAATATCTCAAAATAACTTGACCAAACTTCCGTTTGTACTACTTCTCCATTAACAATTTCTAAAGGCGTTGACATCGCCGTCCCCCATAAAGTAGCACCAAGGATTGCAGACAAAATGATAGCTGATAAATAAAGTGTTAACCCGAAAATAATCGTCGTCACTAATTTTGATAATAAAATTTTCCACCTAGCGACAGGTCTCGTTAACAGCATTTTTATTGTACCTGTTGAAAATTCACTTGAAACAATTCCTGCTGCCACAGTTACGATAAAAATTGTAATAACCATTGACACCACTTCTAACGAACTTCTCATAAATGTATCCATTGTTGTTCCATTAGGTGCAATATTATGTTCAAGACGGTATTTTTCAATCATAATCGTTTCATAATAATAACTACCAGTAGACTCGTCCAAATCTTCTTCTTCAATTATTTTCTCAAAATCATTAATCACTTGTTGTGAATTTTGCTGCCAATTTTCAGCATTTGATTCATCATAATATTTCATGGCACCTGCTGGTACAATGACTAAAAGTAACATCAGTATAAGCATGACCCATGTACTTTTTTTCGACCATAATTTAACCCATTCATTAACGACTAATTTCATCGATTGCACCTCCACCTGTCATTTCAAGGAATTTATCCTCTAATGTTTTGTTATTCGGTTGAACTGCATAAATCTCTACTTCAACGGCTAACTTTTTTAATAATGCTGGTATTTGTTGCTTTTGAATTTCTACATTAAAGCCATTTTCATAGGCAGTTATTGTATAGCCATCAAGCAATTGTATTAATCTCTCTTTTGGCTCTGCTTCGATATAATACGTGCTTGATTCCGATTCATTAATTTCTTTAATGTCAATTAATACCCCATTTTGAATAATGGCAACACGGTCACACATCAGCTCAATTTCAGACAGTAGGTGACTAGAAACAACGATGGAAACCCCCTCTGTTTGTGCGATATGGCGTAAATGCATTCGAAATTCACGAATACCTGCTGGGTCTAAACCATTTGTCGGTTCATCCAAAATTAAAAACTTTGGTCGATGTAATAGTGCCTGCGCTAACCCTAAACGTTGACGCATCCCTAACGAGTACGTGCTTACTTTTTCATGAATTCTTTTTTCTAACCCCACTTGACGAATCACTTCATCAATTCGTCCTTTTGTCACTCCTGCATGCATGCGCGCAAAATGTTGTAGGTTTTTATAGCCACTCATAAATTTATACATTTCCGGATTTTCGACAATTACACCTACCTTATTAATGGCAGTTTCGTAATTTTTAGCTAATGACTTTCCATCAATGATTACTTCTCCGGCAGTTGGATGCATGAGTCCTGTCATCATACGAATCGTCGTCGTTTTCCCCGCGCCATTTGGTCCTAACAAGCCTGTAATCTGACCAGGAAAGAAATCAATACTCAAATCCTTAATAATGCGTTTATTTTTAATCGTTTTTGACAAATTTTTCACTTGCACGACTGGTTGTACCAAATATGTCACCCTCTTCTCCTAAATAGTAATTTCCGAAAGATTAAGATTTACCACCCCGACTTCGGATTTATTTACACAATACATTACCAACCCCAACATTTGGTAATATACCAAAATAAAACAACCCTCATTAATCTACGAATTAGAGTAACAAAGGTTGCATTATTTTATTTTTTTTTATATTCCTGCTGGAGCATCGCATACATAAAGTGATCCTCCCATTTCCCATTAATAAATAGTAACTCCCTTAGCAACCCTTCCTGTATAAAGCCTGCTTTTTCTAATACACGGACAGATGCTAAGTTTTGTGGAGAAACATATGCCTCCACGCGATGTAGATTAATTGTTTGAAAAGCAAACCTTAACAACAGATTCACTGCCTCTGTCGCAATTCCTTTGCCGATAAAATCTTTATCCATCGAATAGCCGATAAAGCCACTTGAATACGGCAAACGTTTAATTGCATACAGCGAAATATGACCAATCAGTTGCTGTGAATTTAAATCATATATTCCGAATGAAAACTCTCTATTCGCTTGCAAAAGTTGTATACTTTCTAAAATTTTATTATACTGTGTTACCTCTGTATAATATTCATCTCGATGTAGTGGCTCATAAATCGACCAAAAAAACTTATTATCTGAAAGCAATTTAGCAAGTGCTTTTGCATCTGATTCAATAAAGGTACGCAATAAACACTGCTGTCCAACAAGTCGAACCATTGGATCACCTTTCTTTTGAAATAAATTAAGCAAACTTTTCATCACAATTCACCTACGTATTCACCATTTTAACGTGCTCCAGCAAAATTCCCCCACTTATTAATTGGGTATAAATGCCAAATATACACTGAATTCAGTGGGGTTCCCCCCGGCGGATATCACAGATTTTTAAGGGGAGCTTTTGGAGCATGCTCGAAAAAAATCTGGACGCAATTACGCCGAGGCGTAATTGATAGGAGGGAATTACTATTTAGCTTTTTTCTTTTTTTTGAGTTGCTTTGCTTCCTTTGATTTTACAGGTAATTCAATAGCAGCAGCGGCTTCTTCCTCAGCCGCTTGTGTTTCAAATACATTCGTCAACTGCAAACCTCTGCGTGTAGCTTCTTTTTCAATATGTGCAATGACTTCTTTTAACACTTGAATACGGGCATGTAATTTATTATTTCCAGAAATTAAATGCCATGGCGCATTTTCTGTATCGGTCTTTGCAAACATTTCATCTGCTGCTTCCCCATATAAATCGAACTTTTCCCTGTTCCGCCAATCTTCATCTGTTAATTTCCATGATTTATATGGATTTTCTGCACGATCATTGAAGCGCTTTAGCTGCTCATCTGAATCAATGTGAATCCAAAATTTCATCACGATATAATCACCATCTGTTAATTGTGCTTCAAAACTATTTATTTCTTTATAAGCACGTTTCCATTCATGTTCAGCTGCAAATTTTTCAATACGTTCAACTAATACGCGGCCATACCAAGAGCGGTCAAAAATTGCTATTTGCCCATGCTGTGGCAATTTACGCCAGAAACGATGCATATAATGGTAACGAAGTTCATGTGGCTGTGGCGCCGAAATTGGGTGGACGATTAAACCACGAGGATCGATGCGCTCTGTTAGACGTTTAATCGCGCCCCCCTTCCCCGCTGCATCCATCCCTTCAAATGCTAAAATTAATCCGATTTTATTATTAAATAAAAATTGTTGCGCATTTAACATTTCGTATTGTAGAACTTTCAACTTTTTCTTGTACATTTTTTTATCTACTTCTAAAGACAAATCTAAGTTCTTTAACTGCTTCATCAATTTCATCCTCTCCTAGATCAGCTACTATTAGTTTACTTGAAATTATCTGGATTTGGTAATTTTTGTTCGTTTGTGCTATTTTGCACTTATTTTTTTGGGAAGGAGGAAATAAAGAATACCTTCTGCAGATACAAACTTTCTAATATAGTGGGTAGCGGTGGATTTTTAATTAGATTTTCATTCCAATTTAAAGCAGCATTCTAACTTTTTAAGCTATAGTGCAGATGGAATAAAAAATTTTACGCTTCACCAAATCCTTCCTGTAAAGAACATGTAGCGACAGAAATAAAACCTGGGAATGAGAACGCGAGCATTTATTGTAAGAACAAATTTTGGTGTTAAGTCACTATTCTTCTTGCCAATTTATGCTTTTAGCTTTTCAATTATTAATATTTTCAATGAGCAATTACCTTTAAGTGATTTCCCAAAAAATGATAAATTGCAAAAAAATCGTAACGACTTTAAATGCCGTTACGATTTTTATTAGTCTTCTAACATTGTTAAAATAATTGGTTTATCTTTTGTTACAATAATTGAATGCTCAATTTGGGCTACTAAAGATTTATCTGGTGTTACGAATGTCCAGCCGTCACCTGATTCTACAATGTGCTCTGCTTTTGCTGAAATGAATGGCTCTACAGCAAGTACCATTCCCTCTTTCATTATTGTCGTATCCCAAGCGTCGTAATAATTTAAAATATGGTTTGGTGCTTCATGTAAAGATTTACCTAAGCCGTGGCCTGTTAAGTTCATAATGACAGTTAAACCGTGATCACGCGCCTCACGCTCTACTGCCTTACCAATTTGATTTAATTTTGAACCAGCTTTTACTTTTGTCATCGCACGCTCAAGCGCTGACTTCGCTACTGCACATAACTTTTCTTTGTCCTCATAGCCTTCACCAACTACGAAAGAAATCCCCGTATCTGCAAAATAGCCGTTTAAAGATCCTGAAACGTCAATATTAACGATGTCACCTTCTTGGATTTTCTTTGAACCTGGAATACCATGTGCTACCTCATGATTGACACTAATACAAGTGTATCCTGGGAAATCATATTCTCCTTTTGGTCCTGAAATGGCTCCTGCTTCTGCAAACATGCGCCCTGCAATTTCATCCAATTCCTTCGTAGTAACACCCGGTACTGTCGCAAGCTTCATTGCCTCACGAATTTCCGCGCAAATACGACCAATCTTTTTAAACGCTTGGACTTCTTCTTTAGTTGTAACGATCATGTTAAACTTCCTTCCTCATAATAATGTCTACCCTACACTATATCATACTTAAAAAAAGTTGTAAGGGTTCAATTACTACAACTTGAAGAGTGGCTATTTTTCATCTCTATAAAAGCTGAACTAAAGAATTCCTTCTGCTAATGTAAGCTTTTTGTTATAAATTCTAATAAAGTTTGTGCTCGTTTAGGCTGGCTAAGCACATGAGGCGAACAGCTTTGTTGCACAAATCTGCACTACTCATCCGTGTGCTTTGTGCAAGGCCAGCCTCTGTGTAAGTTTGGCACACTGAACCTTTAGCATATTTTGCGCCGCTACCGTGGGAGGCGGCGGATTCTTAGTTAACTTCCATTCTAATTTTAAGCAGGTTTCATATGTGCAAGTTATATAATAATAAAAGGAGCATCCCATATTCGAGACACTCCTCCATCCTAAATTATTTAATTTATCAATTACTCCTCGATTAAAAGGATGTTTCCATGCTGACATTGCTCCATCAGTTTGACGTAGAACTTCCACCTATAGAAGCGGATGATTTCTGCTGTAGCGAGTTATATGTTTTTAATAATCGTGGTGCGGATGTGAATAATAATACTGCTATAACAGCTGTTAAAATCGTCGCCGGTAGCATGTACGAAGCATTATAAAGTATTGAATATTTCCAGACATTTTCATCACCAGCATATTCCTTAAAGAATACAACACCTGCTAAAAGGTGGGCACCGAATCGTAAAAATCCACCGATGAAAATTCCGATGACAATATAAGTCGTCATTTTCGCTTTGTTTAATGCTTGTGTTGCTTCAAGTAATGGTTTACGTACAACAGCAGCAACTCCTACCGCTGTAAAGGCAATGCCGTAATCAAGTAGTGCCTGCACCCAATGTACTATAAATGCACCGAATACCATTTGTAAAACCCCAATAATTAATCCTGTTGCTAAACCTGCTACTAAGCCCCAACGAATCGCCATTAATACGATGGGTAGCATGACAAAGCTGATGGATCCACCTTGTGCCCATAATTTAAATGAGTATTGGTCTAGTACTAGCCCGATGGCAGCAAAGATTGCAATTTCCACCATCATTAATAATTTCTTTTTGTCCATATCAAATCTCCTCCTTTTTTTCCGATGTAAAAAGTGAGAAGGAATAGAAAAAAACGACATCAGGACAGAGCCTGACTATCGTTTATTAGTCGGTTTCTATCCACATCCCTACGCAAGCGTTAACTTACAGGTTCAAAGAGTCAGTGCATTACGTGCACAATCTCAGCCAACAAATTCGGCACCCCTTGTGGTTACATCTTTTTAATTGTTTGAACTAATAAATTATATCCAATAATAGTAAAATTATCAATACCATTAGTTATAGTTCCTTATAAAAATGTAAAGGAGTTGAATGTTTTGGATAATTCAAAAGGTTTAAGTGCAATTGGCTATTTAAGTATCTTTTTTGCGCCATTCATTGTGCCATTACTAATATTTTTTGTGAGTAAAGACACCGCTATACGTTCACATGCAAAGCGCGCATTTATTTCACAATTAGTCCCATTCGTTTTGGGGATTCTATTTTTAGTTATCTTCGTTTCATCATCGCTTTTCGTATCAAATGCTTTCTCTTTTAATGAAAGTACCATTTTACTCACGATAATTATCTTTATTTTGTACTTACTTCTCACCTGTGCTATTGCTGTTTGGAATTTTGTACAAGCAATCAAAGTAATGCGTTAATATTAATAGGCTTTTTATTAATGGGTATACTAACTTTACTTCCGCTGAAAGAAATTAAAGGAGCGTTCCATTATGAAGCTAAAAAAATTAATAAAAACTGCAATCAAATTTGCGCCAATTATTTATCCAATCGTCAAAAAAATAATTGATAATAGGTCAAAATTAAAGGCTACAAACATGTCAAAAAGATAGCTTTCCACAGTTCCTACATGCAGAAAAACCATTTTGCACGAAATCAAAATGGTTTTTCTATGTTTTTATTTTATGATAATTTCCGTTCGACTATGGCCTTCTTTTAGCTTTTGCACTTGTAAAATTGCTGGCATTGCCGCTTTTAATTCTGCAACATGTGAAATGACGCCAATTAATCGCCCCGTTTGTTGCAAATCAATTAAAATATCAATCGCTTTTCTCAATGATTCCTCATCTAAAGTACCGAAGCCTTCATCAATAAACATCGTATCAATATGAACACTACCTTGCACACTTTGAATGACATCAGCCATCCCTAATGCAAGGGCAAGTGAGGCATTGAATTTTTCTCCACCCGAAAGTGTCTTCACATCGCGGGTTTGTCCTGTATTACTGTCAAACACATCAATGCTTAGCCCACTTTGTGCATTCCCTTCCTTACGTCCAGTAGACTTCAAGAAATATTGACCGTTCGATAAAATACGCAAGCGCTCGTTCGCCGCATGCGTCACTTTTTCTAAGTAACCAATTTGTGCGAAACGTTCAAATGAAATTTTTGCTTCATTTTGACCACGAATAACATCATAAATTTGCTCTACTTGAATTAACTTTCCTTTATATTGCTCAATTTCTGTTGCTACTTTTTGCAATCGGACTTTCGTTGATCGACATTGCTCCATATATGATTCAGCCAGTTTATAGTCCGCATATAGCATCTCAAATTGATGATTCAACTCATTAATTTGCTGCTCCCATGCCGTTAAATCGACAGGTTCTTTCCCCGCTAATTGAGCAGAATCTTCCGCAATTTGTACAGCAAAGGTATGCATTTTTTGTCGGAACTGCTCAATTTCTTGACGCATTTGTTGCTGCACTTCAATCGCTAAAATCGACTTTTTATAGCTCACCTCATCTGTAAATCCGGCATTTTCAAGCGCTAATAAATATTCCGATTTCGCCTTTGATTCCTCCTGTAGCTGGTCAATTTCCCGCTTTTTAGCATGTTCGAAATTAGCCGCACAAGTTTTTTCATTTAATTGTGCTTGCTGCAAATGTTGCGTAGCTCGTTCGATTTCCCCTTTTAACGTTTCATGTTTCAATTGCTCCACCTGCAATGCTGCGTTCACTTGTTGCACTGTTGTAAATTGTGGAAGCATTGACTTTTCACTTTGCTCAAACTTCCCTTGCTCCTGAGCTAATTGCGTATTCACATTCGTTACATAAGTACGCCCTTTTTCAATGCGAGTTTGTAGCGTATCTAACTGTTTCATTAACTCTTCATTCGCATGCTTTTCTGTTACTAATTGCGCCTGCTGCTGTTTCATTTTTTGCAATGCTTGTGCCAACTCGCCAGTCGTTTGCTCATTTTTAAATAGAGAATCAATCGTCACTTGTTGCTCGTCAAGTTGCTTCTGTTTTAATTGTAAATTCCCTAAATCAATATCTAACTTTGATTTCACTTCATAGTATTTTTGCATCGCAAGTTCTGCATTTTTTCGCAATCCCTCCGCAACACTCTCTTCAACTGCGGCTGTTTCTTGATTATTCACCGCTGGATGTTCAAAACTACCACAAACTGGGCAAGCCTCTCCGGAAACTAATGTAGACGCAATAAATGCTGCTTGGTTATGGCGAATTTGTTGCTCCACTTGCTTTACTTGTTGCTGAGCAGTTTCGGCAGCTTCTTGTTTTTGAGAAACTTCATCTTGCAATGCTTGTACTATACTATTTAATTGAATGGCCTCTTTTATGTTGTGTATTTTCTGTACGAGTTGTGCATGCTCCTCAAATGTTTTCTGATAAGGAACAATACCGTCTTCTAATTGTTTAATAAGCACTTGTTGATTCGTTTTCCTTTCTATTAAATTTTTCTGCTCGGCAGTTAATTCATCAAATAAATTTTCTACTTTTATCTTTTCACCTTCTAGCTTGTTGATAGCCAATTTAATGTCATCCATTGAACGGTAAATGGGTAAAAGCTGCTCTAATTGTGAAATAGTTTTAGCGTACGTTTCGATTAAGTGCGCCTGTTTTTGTTGCTCTTCATATCTTTTTGACGCATGAGATAATAGCTCTTGGGCATTCGTTTGTTCAGTTGTTGCACGCTCCAATGATTCTTTTGCTAGTGATAATTGAGTTTTAGCTCGTTCATAATCACGCTCTAAAGGTGTAATTTGGCTCGCTTTTATTGCCAACTCAATTTGCTTTGCCTGGCTCTCAAAATGAGCTTCTTGCTGCTTCAATTCTGCTAATTGTATTTGACGTTGCTTAAATTTTTCAATACGTTCATTTAAAATTTTCTGCTCACCATACAATTCATTTTGTTGTTTTAAATCTTTTTTCAATGCCTCATAACGAATATTTAGCTCGGCCGCTAATGCTACATAATGCTGCTCTTCCACTGCTAATGCACCTTCAACCTGATACATATTAATTGCATCACCATTAATCGTTGCAAAAAGCTCAGATTCACGCTCTGGCAATCTATTTTTTATTTCATAAATTGTTTGGTCCTGTTGCATTTTTGCCTGATCATACATGTTTTCTGCAAGCTTCTTTTTATCCTTTAACAGCTCGACCATCTTTGTAAATCGCTCAGTTTTAAAAATTTTACGGAAAATCTCTTCCTTGTGCTTTGATTCGGAAGTTAATAGCTTTTGGAACTCCCCTTGTGGCAGCATGACAATTTGATTAAACTGTGATTGTGTTAGACCAATGAGCTCCTCAATCTTTGACTGGACAAGCTTAACTTGAAATTTTTCGACAGCAGGTTCATTTTTGCCACCCGTAATATCATAAAATTCTCGTTTAGCACTCGCTCCATCATGTCCAAATTTACGCCAAATTCGATAAATCCGTCCTCGTACTTCAAAAATAAGCTCGACTTCTGTATCCATTGTCGGTTCTGCAAAATCACTTCTTAAAAATAATGATTTTTCGCGATCCTCACCACTCCCTGCATCATAAAGAGCAAACGTAATCGCATCAAAAATCGTCGTTTTCCCTGCACCAGTAGAACCTGAAACGACAAAAATGCCATGCTCATGTAGCTTTGTAAAATCAATGATTTCCTTCTCTTTATAAGGACCAAATGCACTCATAGATAGCTTTAGCGGCTTCATTTATAGCACCTCCTGTGATTCTCGTTCACCATCGAGTATTTGCTGCAACACTTCCGTATAAATTTCCATCGCCTCATCACTTAACGGCTTCCCAGTCATTTCGCTATAAAATAATTCAAACAGCTCTGAGTCATCCATTTCAACACGGCTCATTGTTGATGTTTGCTGTTCCATCTGGCTATAAACAGCTGTTCTTTCTATATGTAGTGCATTCGGATACACTGTACGAACAAGCTCAGTTGCACCTTTTACATAGCTTTCGTCTAATAATTTCACGAAAACATAATCTTCACTACGGGGATGCTGCAAAATAGCTTCTAACATGCCTGTCACAATTTTCATTTCACGAATAGCTTTTAATGATCGACGTTGCAATGTCACTTCACCGTTTTCCTGTAAGTCTACAATCGTAAAGCCTTTTTTATGATTCACTTCTGATTCTGAATATTTAAGTGGGGATCCTGCATATTGAATCGTTTCATTCGCAACAAAATGCGCCTGATGTAAATGTCCTAAGGCGGTATAACAAAACGGCTCAAATAGTGCCGATTTTATACACTCCGTCCCACCAATCGTTAGCTTGCGTTCTGAATCACTCGTATTTGGTTCAGGTAAACCATCCTTTGTAATAAACGCATGAGCAACGATAATATTTCGCTTAGTAGGGTCAAGTTTAAGCTTTATTTGGTCAATAATTTTAGCCATTGCTGCTTCATGCGTCGTAATCGTTTCATCCTCAAAAATGGCCCTTACCGTAGATGGCTCTGCGAAAGGCACTAAGTAAAAATGAACTTCTCCGTAAGTATCCTGTAAAATTACCGGCTCAATTACTTTTTCTAAATGGCCGATAATATGTAGCCCACTTGCCTTCATCAATTCGCTGCCAAAGTTTAAACGTGTCGCGCTATCATGATTTCCAGCAATCGCGATAATTGGTGTTTTTTCTTCAATTAAAATTTGCTGCAATGTCGTATTTAACAATTGAATTGCATCCGTTGGGGGAACAGAACGGTCATATAAATCCCCTGCAATGATGATAAGATCCGGTTTTTCTGTTCGAATTTCCTCAATAAATTGCTGTAAAATGTGTTGTTGATCTGCAATCATTGATACACCTTGCACAAGTTTTCCTAAATGCCAATCCGCCGTATGAAAAATTTTCATAAAATTACCCCCTCACTTTGTTACCCATAGTGTACACGACGTTATTAACTCGACACAACTCGCACCACAATAATAGAGATTTCTATATAAAAAAACACACCAAACGAAATTCTCATTCGCGTGGTGTGAAACTTATTTATTATCTTTTTTCGGTCATTGTACCTGCTGTAATTTCTTCTAAATAATGACACGCTGCTTCATGTCCGTCTTTCATTGCTTTTGTCGTACGCAGTAGTGGTTCTTCAATACGACACTTTTCCGTTGCAAATGGACAACGCGTGTGGAAACGACATCCTGTTGGTGGATCAATCGGTGAAGGCACATCTCCTTTAAGTACAATACGATTTTTAACCGCATCTGGATCTGGTACTGGAATGGCTGATAATAACGCCTTCGTATAAGGGTGCTGTGGATTTTCAAATAAGCTTAACTTATCCGCTATCTCCACAATTTTCCCTAAGTACATCACAATAATACGATCTGAAATATGACGTACCACCCCCAAGTCATGTGAAATGAAAAGGTACGTAAGCCCATATTCATTTTGCAATTCTTCCAATAAGTTTAATACTTGTGCTTGAATCGATACATCTAGTGCCGATACTGCTTCATCACAAATAATGAGCTTTGGATCGACCGATAATGCGCGTGCAATTCCGATACGTTGACGTTGGCCACCAGAAAATTCATGGGGGTAACGATCTGCTTGATACGGTCGTAAGCCTACTGTTTCCAATAGTTCTTCAATGCGCGCACGACGCTGATTTGCTGGTAATACATTTTGAATGTGCATCGCTTCATTTAACACACTCGCTACTGTTTGACGTGGATTAATCGAAGCATATGGATCTTGGAAAATAATTTGTAAGTCTTTTCGGAATTTGCGCATTTCACTTTTAGAAGTTTTCGTTAAATCTGTTCCCTTGAATACAACAGACCCCTCTGTCGGCTCTTCTAATCGCAAAATTGCACGTCCTGTTGTCGATTTGCCACAGCCTGATTCCCCTACAATACTAACCGTTTCACCTTCGTAAACTGTAAATGAGATCCCATCAAGTGCTTTTACGTGATTCACTGTACGACCTAAAAAGCCACCCTTAATTGGGAAGTACTGCTTTAATCCCTCAACTTTTAATAGTTCTTTTTTCGCCATATAGCGTCACCTCCGAATCTCCAACCCACTCATCAGAGTACATCCAGCATCGGATTTGCTCTGCACTTTCATCATTTGGATTTAATAGTTGCGGCTCTTTACTATGACAAAGCCCTGTCGCAACTGGGCAACGTGGTGCAAAACGACATCCAACGGGCATTTCATGTGGACTTGGTACCATCCCTTTAATCGGAATTAATCGCTCTTGTTCAATATCATGACGTGGCAATGAATTTAATAAACCTAATGTATAAGGATGCTTCGGATTTTTAAATAAAGAACGTACGTCTGAATATTCTACTACTTGGCCGGCATACATTACCGCTACATAATCACATGTTTCTGCAACAACCCCTAAATCATGAGTAATCATAATAACTGACATGCCTAAACGGTTTTGTAAATCTTTAATTAACTCCAAAATTTGTGCTTGAATCGTTACGTCAAGTGCAGTCGTTGGTTCATCTGCAATTAAAATTTCTGGGTTACAAGCAAGGGCCATCGCAATCATGACACGCTGACGCATCCCACCTGAAAGCTCGTATGGATATTGCTTTACACGCTTTTCAGGAGAAGGAATCCCTACAAGCTTCAGCATTTCGATTGATTGTTGGATTGCTTCCCTCTTGCCGACCTTTTTATGAATTTGAATCGTTTCTCCAATTTGCTGACCAACTGTATAAACAGGGTTTAACGATGTCATCGGCTCTTGGAAAATCATCGAAATTTGATTCCCACGAATTCCTCGCATCGCTTTTTCTGGTAGATTTAATAGATCCTTGCCCTTAAAAAGAATTTCTCCACCTTTGACGCTACCGTTCGATGCAAGTAAACGTAAAATTGTTAGTGCCGTAATACTTTTTCCTGACCCAGATTCTCCTACAATCCCAATTGTTTTACCTTTTGGTACTGCAAAGCTTACACCATCAACAGCGCGCACATCTCCTGCATCTGTTTTAAATGTTGTTTGTAAATTATTGACGACTAAAATATTTTCCGCTTCATTCATTTGCCACACCTCTTTTCCTTTACTAATTCAAGTCAATACGTTTATTTAAGAACTTGTATGAAATATCTACGAGTAGGTTAACAATTACGAATAAGAGAGATATAACGAGCACCGTTCCTTGAACAACTGGGAAATCACGCTGTCGAATTGCATCAATTGTTAAACGTCCCATTCCATTAATCGCAAAAATTGTTTCAGTTAATACTGCACCACCAAGGAAGCCACCAAACTCTAATCCGATAATCGTGACAACTGGAATTAATGCATTTTTTAATGCATGGCGATAAATAACGATACGTTCTGATACCCCTTTTGCACGTGCAGTACGTATGTAATCTTGACCAATTACTTCAAGCATTGATGAACGTGTCATACGGGCAATAATTGCTGCTCCCCCTGTACCAAGAGTAAATACCGGTAAAATCATTTGACGCCATGTCTCCCCCCAGCCAGATGGACGCATTTTTAGAAACTCTGGAATTGGTATATCAAACGGCAAGTTACCAAGTGCAAACCACTGAATTAATAGTAAACCTAGCCAAAAGTTTGGCATAGACAACCCAAATAATGCCACAATCATAATCGTAACGTCAGTTAATGTATAATGGCGTACTGCAGAAATAATTCCTGCAATTAAGCCTAAAAATACGGCTAAAATCGTCGAGTAAATCGCCACTTCTAGAGTTATCCAAAAGCGCGCTTGAATTTCATCCATTACAGGACGGCCACTACGAATTGAATTCCCTAAATCCCCTTGTAACGCACTGCTTAAAAAACGACCGTATTGCACATACGCAGGATCATTTAAACCGAGCTTTTCACGTAAATTTTCAACTGTTTGTACAGATGCACCTTCCCCGGCCATTACTTGCGCAGGGTCACCAGGAATAAGGAACATCAATGAAAATACTAAAATAGAAACACCTAATAATACAGGAATCGTTTGTAGTAAACGACGTATAATATATTTAGTCATTCATCATTCCTCCTATTGCTTCATTTTTGGATCAAGCGCATCTCGTAATCCGTCTCCGAAAATATTAAATGCTAGTACAACAATGACAATCATCAATCCAGGGAACATAACCATATGACTTGCGTTATGCATGTAGGCACGACCATCACTTAACATTGCCCCCCATTCAGGCTCTGGCGGTTGTGCTCCTAAACCTAGGAACGCTAAACCAGATGCTGTTAAAATCGCTGTCGCAATACGCATTGTTGCCTGCACAATAATAGGAGACAGAATATTCGGTAAAATGTGCCTAAAAATAATTCGTCCATCCGAAGCGCCTAATGCCTTTACCGCATCAATATACTCGAGCTTTTTCACTTGCAAGGTGGATCCCCGCACAATACGGGCAAATGCAGGTACTGAAAAAATACCAACTGCAATAATTACGTTTGTTAAGCTACCGCCTAGAACTGAAACGATCGCTAAAGCTAGTAAAATACCAGGGAAGGCTAATAATACATCCATAATACGCATAATAAGCGTATCAACTAATCCACCGTAATAACCTGAAACAATTCCTAAAAAGATCCCGGTAACACCACCAATTAATACAGCTAAAAATCCAACTTTTAATGTCAGCTGTGTTCCATATATGATACGAGCAAAAATATCTCTTCCAAAGTTATCCGTTCCAAACCAATGTTCCTTTGAAGGTGGCTGCAACTTATTTATTATGTTTTGTGCATTCGGCTCTGTTTTCAACAAAGACGGACCGAATATTCCGACTAAAATAATGAATAGTATTACAAGTCCACCAATAACAGCGGCCTTATTTTTCAATAATCGTTTAATAAAGGTTTTAAAGGCTTCCATTCGTGGACTACTTTGCTTTCCAAAGACAGGATTCATTTCTGTTTGTGTACTCAATATGAAGCACCCTTTCAAATGTAATATAAACTCAAAACTTTAATAAATTGGTATAGGATATAGTATATATAGTAAAAACATAACTTTTCAACATAATAATTTTTCGATAACATCTTTATTTTTTATATTTTCTGAATTATCACTTATATTAAAATAGTATTTTCTACTACTTAATATTTACATATTCCAATTAAATTCTACATTTTATTAAAAATTCAGAATATAAAATTATTATTCAATTATTCTATTTAAAGCATATATTTTCTCTTTAAAATTTATTTTCTCTTTTTTGGTTATTGATGACTTTTAAACGCTATGCTATCCTTAAAAAAGAGTTTACATTTTTGTAATATTCTACAATAAATTGTATAGGGGGATTTCCAATATGGCATTTTCGAAAAAATCGCTATGGATGATGCTTCTTACGTTTACACTGGTGCTAGTTTTAGCAGCTTGTGGCGGAGATGACGAAGATTCATCTACTAAAGGTAATGATGCTGAATCTGGGGAGAAAACAGATTCTGGTAAGACTGAGGACACTACAGCAACAGCTGGTGGCGACTTAATCATCGCTGAATTATCAGATGCTAGTTCATTAGATCCTCATGGTTCTAATGACGTACCTTCTTCAAATGTTCAATCAAATCTTTATGAAACATTAGTAAATCGTGATGCTAACGGTGATTTAGTTCCAGGTTTAGCTGAATCTTGGACTCAAGTTGACGATTTAACTTGGGAATTC
The DNA here is from genome assembly GCF_002736105.1 of Solibacillus sp. R5-41. Classification (NCBI taxonomy): domain Bacteria; kingdom Bacillati; phylum Bacillota; class Bacilli; order Caryophanales; family Caryophanaceae; genus Solibacillus; species Solibacillus sp. R5-41. The sequence goes on from NZ_CP024123.1 coordinate 3,779,305, forward strand.
AAATTAAAACAAGGAATTACTTTCCATGACGGTGAAGCATTCAACGCTGAAGCTGTAAAAGTATCATTTGATCGTTTATTAGATCCTAAAGTTGCATCTCCACGTGCCTTCTTATTTGAGATGGTAACAGAGGTTAAAGTAATTGATGATAGCACAGTTCAATTCGTAACTGAATATCCATTCTCACCATTGCTTGCTCATTTAACGCATAATGGTGGTGGTATCATCAGCCCGAAATCAATTGAAGCTGATTATGCAGCAATGGAAGCAGATTCTGCTGTACTTGCAGGTTCTGTAATCGGTACGAACCCAGTTGGTACTGGTCCATTTAAATTTGGTAGCTGGACTCCAGGTACTGAAATTAAATTAGTTAAATTTGCTGAGTATGCAGGTACTCCTGCAAATATTGATTCTGTAACATTCAAAGTAGTCCCTGAAGGCGCTACTCGTGTTGCTGAATTACAATCTGGTTTTGCCCACATTATTGGTACTGTAGAGCCAGGCCAAGTTGCAAACGTTAATAATACTGATGGGGCTTCTGTATTAGAAACAGCATCATCTTCATTAACTTACCTTGGCTTCAACACTGCAAAAGAGCCATTCAACGATGTTAAAGTACGTCAAGCGATTTCTAAAGCAATCGACCGCACTACTTTAATCAATGGTATTTATGAAGGTTTTGGTATTCCAGCGATTTCGCCATTATCGCCTGGTATTTTCGGATACACTGAAGATGTAACTTCAATGGAATTCAATATGGATGAAGCAAAAGCTTTACTTGCTGAATCTAATCATCCAAATGGTTTCAAAACAACAATTTGGACAAATGATAACCCAGTTCGTCAAAACGTAGCTATCGTATTACAAGAAGCTTTAAAACAATTAAACATTGAAGCAACAATTGAAGTATTAGAGTTTGGTTCTTACTTAGAGAAAACAGCTGCTGGTGAGCATGATATGTTCATCTTAGGTTGGTCAAACTCTACTGGTGATGCAGACTACGGCCTATATGCATTATTCCACTCTTCACAACACGGTGACCCAGGTAACCGTTCATTCTACACTAGCGCAAAAGTAGATGAGTTATTAGACAAAGGTCGTCGTGAAGCTGACCAAGTTGCTCGTGAAGCAATCTACAAAGAATCAATTCAACTTATTTCAGACGAGTCGCCAATGGCATTCGTATTACACCCATCTAACTTAACAGGTGTATCTGATAAAGTATCTGGCTTCAAAGTAGGTGCTGACAGCATCTATCAATTACGCGATGTTAAAATTAGCGAATAATTGAGACAAAAAGACACATCCATTCCGATTTTATTCGGATTGGATGTGTCTTTTCTTTAGTCCATTAAAGGCTGTGGTTTATTAGCCTGAATGTGTTGTGGTACCACATATTTTATGTGCGCAGTTGATCCACCTTTTATTCCATCGTTTCTTAACGATAAAATCTCCTCAAATGTTAACGGATTTGGCTTTGGCATTGCTTCCACACGCATTTCAAGTGACGCATTTCCACTATACTGCTCTAACATGACATTAGCCATTAACCGGTAGCCTTGCTGATTGGGGTGAATATCTGAAAGATTGGATAAATACGTCTTTGCCTGTTCATTAAACGTATCATACACATCTATAAAATGAGCGCCTGCTTGTTCTGCCTCTTGTTGTAATATACGATTTAATAAGTTTAAGGATGCTTCTGCCCCTTCTACTTGCTCCTCATGAATACTTACATATGGGAAGTAATAACCCATCACATAAATTTCAGCAGCAGGTGCCTTTTCATGTAAGAGCTCAAGTAATTCTCGCATTTGAATACGCACTTCATTTAATGCGAAATCGGCAGAAAGCTGTGAAAAAGCGAGCGTCCCTGCATTGGCATTATAAGAAATGAGCGGCAGTAAATTATTTGCTCCCGCTGAAATGGTAATAAGCGTTGCATCTTTTAATAGCGCATCCGCTTTTTCAGATTGCGCACTTTCTAGCACATTGCCAATTCGGTAGCCCGGAAAAGAAAGTTCCTTTGTAAAATGAGCTAATTTCCCATGTCGCTGAAGCTGCATTGCAATAAAGTCCGTATAGCCTGCATCAATTTGTGAATATGGCGTTTGTCCTGCCGCTAAAGAATCACCAATTGCAACATATACTTCTCGCTCCTTAGCCTCGGTACGAAATGGCATAATGAATAAAAATAACGCTGTTAATAAGTAACATCGGCGCATGGACACACCTCCTTTTGCCAAAAACCAATTACGCCTCGGCGTAATTGCGTCCAGAATTTTTTCGAGCTCGCTAGAAAAGCTTCCCTCAAAAAGTCTGTGACATCCGCCGGGGCAATGGGCCAACACGATGTTGGTCACTCGAGCGTTGCCGCACGACGCGGCGTTCTTAGCCTTAGTTCCTCTATTCAGCTAGGGTTTGAATCCACACTGGATAAAATTGCATATTTGGCATCCATCCTCCACTTACAGAAGTAGAAGAATTCTGCTGAAATAAGTTAGAATGCCCAATTCCCTTTTCGGAAAATCGGTTCAACCGTTCCATCAGCTAAAACCCCATCAATATCCATGTCTGCGCTGCCAATCATAAAGTCCTCATGTGTCAGTGATCGGTTAATGCCCAATGCTTCTAGTTGACCTTCTTCAAGTTCTTTACCACCTTCATAGCAAGTTGGATACGCTTCACCAATCGCAAGGTGATTCGATGCATTTTCATCAAACAACGTGTTGTAGTATAAAATATTTGAAGCCGAAATCGGTGATTCATGCGGTACTAGTGCAACCTCCCCTAAATACGCAGAGCCTTCATCCGCAGCAATAAGTTGTTGTAATATCGCATGCCCTACTTTTGCTTCAGCTTGAATAATTTTGCCGTTTTCAAATGTTAACTTGAAATCATCAATAATATTTCCTTTATAAACAAGCGGCTTCGTATTTGATACAACGCCATTCACACCAAATTTCGCTGGTAATGTATATACTTCCTCGGTCGGCATATTCGCAATAAACGTTGTGCCATCTGGAGATTTACTACTACCACTCACCCATAAATGCTTGTCAGGAAGAGCAATTTTCAAGTCTGTACCTGGTGCTTTATAATGTAATAACTTATATTTTTTCTTATTTAATTGGGCTGCACGGTTTTCTAAGCTTTCAATATGCTTCTGCCATTTCGTAACAGCATCCCCTTCACCGATACGTACTGTTTTAAAAATGGCATCCCATAATGCGGGTACTTGTTCTTCTACAGGTAGTTGTGGGAATACTTTTGCAGCCCATTTTGGTGATGGAACCGCAATAATTGACCAAGCAATATTATCATTCATTACAGCTTTTCGGTAATTGACAAGCGCTGTGCCTGCTGCCTTTTGCTGTGCACCGATTTTCTCGACATCAATACCCGCTAATAAATCTGGATCTTCCGCATCAATCCATAAAAGTGCCCCTTTGCGCTCGATTAATTCCTCACGCTGAGCAACAATCCATTTCGGGAAATTCGCTGTTTCTTCTAATGATACATTTTCAAAATACGAACGCTCAAAGCTTGCATCCGTTAAGTTCACATGTACGCGACCCGCGCCCGCTTCATATGCCTTTTTCACAACAATTCTTGTAAAGTCTAACGTTTCAGTTGAAGTATTAATTAATACGTATTGCCCTTTTTGTACATTGATGCCGATACGTACTGCTAAATCTGCAAATTGCTCTAATTTTTCTGCAAATGTCATCGCTTATTTCCCCTTTTTCGTTTTACTGAATGTCATTCCCTTATTGCTTGATTTTGATTTGTAAGGCTTTTGCACGCTTGTTTTTTTAGGAGCTTCTTTTTTTGCTGTAACTGTTTTTGAATTTCCTTCAATAAATTCCCCTTGATGCCATACTTTTTGGACAGGCTTTTGTGATAAATCACGAACCCATTTTTTATATGTTTTTTCATCGCGGTAAGAAAGTAATGTTAATACTTCACCATCTGCCCCTGCACGACCTGTACGCCCTGAGCGATGCGTATATTGCTCTATCGTACGAGGAACATCAACATGAATAACATGTGTTAAGCCCGAAATATCTAAACCACGTGCTGCAATATCCGTTGCAATTAAAATACGCGCCTCGCCTTTTCGGAATGCATCTAATGCGTTTTTACGTTCATCCTTTTTCATCTCTGAATGCAAGGCAACAATTGGTGCATCTCTGTAAGTTAATTTATTTTGTTTCATTAATACTTGATCAATATTATTGACGAATGCTAAGCCACGTACACCTTCAATATTCGATAAACGGCGCAACATATCGGTTTTATCACGCTCTTCGATTTTTATAAAGGAATGCACGACTTTGCCGAACTTCACCATATCTTCTGGTTTAATTTGGATTTCGATAGGTTCAAACATGAAGCGCTCGGCTACCATTTTAATTTCCTCGGTAATAGTTGCAGAAACGACAACTACTTGACGTCCGAAAGCAGATCCTTCGATAAATGATTTTACAACTACTCGGTATTCACGACTTAATAATTGATCGCATTCATCTAATACAATTGTTTCGATTTCTTTTAATTTTAGCTTTCCTTGGCGCGCTAATTCATTCAAACGACCTGGAGTACCGACAACAATCGTTGGTTTTTTCTTCAACTTTTCAATTTGGCGTGCTGAGTTTGCACCACCAATTAATTGTTGTACCGTAATGTCTGTTCCCACTGTCCAATCACGAATGACTTCGACAATTTGCATTGCAAGTTCTTGTGATGGTGCAACGATCAATGCTTGCGTTTGCTTTTTTGAGCCATCTACTTTATTTAAAATTGGCAATGTGTATGCGAGTGTTTTCCCTGATCCTGTTGGGGATTCTGCCACAACATCTTTCCCGTCAAGCATTGCGGGGATCATCTCTTCTTGAATTTTCATTGTTGTTTCAAACGACCATTTATTTTGTAATGTTTCTTTTAATAAGTTTATTGCTGACATGTTTTTTACCACCTTAAGTTCATTGCGTTTAGTGTACCATATTCCTTTGACTTTTAATGTGAATTTCGTATCGTTTACTTTTTATCCATCAAAAAAAGGTGTTAGTAAGACTCATTACTAACACCTTCAACCAATCATGCGTTTAATTTAGAAATGGCTTTTTTCGTATTTCCTTCTACTTCAGTGAGTACTGCTTGAACTATTTCGAAATCTGCGTTTGTTTTAAGCATGACAATTGCTGGTTTTACAGCAAAATTAGTCGTGTTTAAGACTTGTTCTGCTTGTTCAAATGAGCAATTTGTCGACATCATAACGATTCGCTTTGCACGCTCTACTAGCTTTTTATTGCTTGCGTTAACATCGACCATTAAATTTTCATACACTTTCCCTAATTTCACCATCGTAATTGTACTAATCATATTTAAAATCATTTTATGAGACGTCGCTGCTTTTAAACGTGTTGAGCCAGTCAAAATTTCTGGGCCGACTTCTACTTCAATCGCTTCATCGGTATAATTGCTAATTTCCGAGTTTTTATTGCTCGTTAAGCTTACAGTAAATGCATCATTTAATTTTGCATATTTTACAGCACCAATCGTGTAAGGTGTTGTACCACTCGCGGTAATGCCAATGACGGTATCCCACTTCGTAATCACTTTTTTCGCTAAATCTCGGTTTCCTGCCTCGGCATCATCTTCTGCATTTTCAACTGCCTGAAAAAATGCGGAATTTCCACCTGCCATAATCGTTTGTACTAAATGGGGGTCCGTCATAAACGTCGGGGGGCATTCGGATGCATCCATCATCGCTAAACGTCCACTACTCCCAGCACCTACATAAAAAATCCGCCCACCATTTAAAAGATTATTAACAATTTTCTCGATGACCTTTTCTAAAGTTGGCAGCACTTGTGCGACAGCTTGAATAACATGCTCGTCTTGGCGGTTCATAATATTTAAAATTTCTGCAACCGTTAATTCATCTAAATTCATCGTTTCAGAATTTCGTTTTTCAGTCGTTAATTGCTTGTCGTTCATATCATCCCTCCTTTACATCATCCCATGAATTTTTAATGCTTTCTTTCATCATTTCATCGATTATAATTTGATTGGCATGCATCGCTAATATATAGGCACCTACTTCACCCGAAACTTCTGGCTTTGTAAACTTTAACATCGGAAATTTTTGTTTTAATAGCTTGCAAAACGCTTCATAAAAAGCCGTATTGCTGAATAATCCTCCATGTAAAACGAGTGGCTTTTCCATATCCATTTGATATTGTGCTAGTTGAATTAAACGGATTAACTCCTCTTGGATGAGTTGAACAATTTCTTTTGCCAGCTCATCCCCTTTTTCAAATGCCAACAGCACATCACGACAAATGGATGCAATGATTGGGACGGGAGCCTTATGACTATAAATTTTCGATATAATGTCCGGTGGATGCTGAACTTGAAATTGGGTCAATATTTTTTGTTGGAATGGCCGCAATGGGAGTTTTGCATCATAGGACTTCAAAATCGAGCGAATTGCCAATTTTCCAAGATGAAAACCGCTTCCCTCATCTCCTAATAAATAGCCCCAGCCGCCCACTCGAAAATAGTAATCTCCTTTCCGTCCAAAAATGATGGAACCTGTACCCGCAATTAATAACGTGCCCGAACTCCCCCATGTACCTGCTGCTAAAGCGGCATGTGCATCACTTTGAATAGTCATTTTGTCAAACAACGCACTTCCCGCAAAGGATTGATGAATATCTTCTTTTTCAGCTACACGATCTGCACCAGCTAAACAAATAAAAATTTGTTGAACATCGAGTAAATTGATTTTTGTCTGTGATAATATCGTTTCGATTACATTATTCAGCATGTCATGTAACTCAGTTAATGGAATTGCATTTATATTGCCCGATGTGCTTACTTTAGAGCCAATAATATTGCCCTCGAAGTCTCCGATGACACAGCGCGTTTTCGTTCCACCTCCGTCAATACCAATCAAATACTGTTTTCGTATGTTCATCACCTTATTTCCTACTGTTTTCTACTTCTATCTCAATTAAATTGTGAGTAATTCGTCGAAACCTTTGAATATTACACTGTCGTCCATAATGCACTCGATTCGTTAATAGTACGATGACGAGTTCTTGCTCATCTGAAACCCATATTGACGTCCCCGTAAACCCCGTATGTCCAAAGCCATCCTGCAAATATTGCCCTGAAAAATTCGGATTACTATACAATTGCCATCCTAGTCCACGCTGTTCATCAAGAACACTCGTATAAGATTGTTTACTAATTCGTTTCGAGCCTTCTGAAAAGATAGATGATTGCCCCTTCATAAAAGCTTGTGTATAACGTGCCAAATCTTCAGCCGTTGAAAAGAGACCCGCATGACCACTCACACCACCAAAAAAATTCGCATTTTCATCATGAACGTCACCCCACTGGTAATCTTGTAAATGATCGCGATATTCAGTTGCTGCTATTTGCGATTGTAAATCGGATGGAGGGTTAAATAGCGTGTGCTTCATTTGTAGTGGTATAAATATATTTTTTTGTGCAAAGATTTGCAATGGTTCTCCGCTCACTTTTTCTACGAGCTTGCCAAGTAAAATATAGTTCACATCACTATAAATCACTTCTGAACCGATTGCTTTTCGATTTTGTATTTGAGCAATCACTTCTAGCGGACTTTTTTGCACGTATTCCTCTAAATAAAACCTCACTTCTGGTTGAAAGCCACTCGTATGTGTCAGTAAATGTTTTATGGTCACTTCTTCATGAAAGCCTTGTAACTCCGAAAAATAGTATGCGATTGAATCATCCAAATCGAGTAGCCCTTGTTCTAGCAGTAATAAAATTGCAGGTGTTGTTGCAACAACCTTAGTTAAAGAAGCAATATCAAATAGCGTATTTTCCGTCATTGGTATTTCCCTTTTGACATGCGCTTTGCCAAAAGCTTTATTTAGTAAAATGTCCTTTTTATTTGCTATACAAAGAACCGCGCCTGGTAAAAAATTTTGTTCAATAGAATGTTCAATAAATCGTTGGACCGCTTGGAATTCCATATGAATCCTCCTATTTGATGGCACCTTCTGTCATTCCCTTTACAATGGAACGTTGGAAAATCGTGTAGAAAATAATAACTGGAACAACCGCAATACATAAGCCTGCAAATAATACGCCCCACGCACTTTCATATTGTGCTTTCGTTTTCAATAAATTCATAGCAACCCCTAGGGTAGTTTTGCTTTCTGTTTGTAACAATATAAGCGCCATAAAAAACTCATTCCAATAAGAAATCGCATTTAAGATTGTGACGGTCATAATACCTGATTTAATCAAAGGGGTCACGATTTTAAACAAAATACCATAAGGACTCATCCCATCTACCATTGCTGCTTCTTCAAGCTCCTTTGGTATGTTTCCAATAAAGCCAATTAATATAAAAATGGTAAAAGGAACATGTGAAATGGCGTATACAAGAGATAATGCCCATAAATTATCAAGTAAATTAAGCTTCATTAATAAAAAGAATAGCGGAATCCACCCTAAAACAGCTGGAATCATCATCGAAGCTAAATAAACATTTATTAGCACCTCGCCCATTTTTGAGCGGATTCGTTCTAATGCGTACGCCGTTGGGATTGATAGTAATAACGTTAATACGGAACCTAAAACGGTAACAAAAAAGCTATTTAAAAAGGCACGACCGATATTGAAGTCATTCCATGCGCGTTCAAAGTTTGAGAAGTTAAAGGATTGTGGGAGCGCCCAGGGAGAAGAAAAAATTTCTGCGTTCGTTTTAAAAGCTCCCATAAACATCCAAACGAGCGGGAGAATTACGATCATAGCCCATAGTAAAAGCGGAATTCGTACGATAATTTGAGAAAAAGCTTTCATCAATAATCCTCCTTTTAATATTCAACTTTTTCTTTTTTCAAGATAAATTGTGAGATTAGTACGGTTACCAGAGCCACGACTAAAATTAAAACGCCGATTGCCGCGCCATAACCAAATTGAAAGTCTTCAAATGCGCGTTGGTATAAATATGAGCCCATTACTTCTGATGCGCTCCCTGGTCCACCGCCCGTCATTACTTGAACTAATACGAATGAGCCGTTTAACGATGTAATTATAATGTATAAAATTGATGTTTTAATTTGAGGCCAAATTAATGGAACCGTTATTCGCCAAAATTGTTGCCATTCCGAAGCACCATCTATATCTGCAGCTTCATATAAACTTTTAGGGACATTCGAAATGCCTCCCATAAGCAATAGCATGAATAGTCCAATCCCCGCCCAAATTGCAGGAATAGCAATACTTGGTAGAACCCATGTCATATCCCCTAGCCAAGGACGCACCCATTCTGTTAATCCGACTTTTGTTAAAAAACTGTTTACAAGTCCGATACTTGGGTCATAAATAAATTGCCATAAAATACCGATTACTACAACAGACATAATGTTCGGAAAGAAAAATACAATTCGATAAAACGGTGCCTCTTTAATACGTAGTTGTGTTAACGCCACCGCAAAAAATAAAGAGAGCGTCATAATACCGATTACTTTTACAAATACGAAGAAGAAATCATTAAATATTGCTTTTTTAATAACAGAATCATTCCAAAGTTTCACATAATTATCCAAGCCAATAAATGTTTTTACTGAGCTAGTGCCTGACCATTCAAAAAAGGAATAATATAAACCGCCTAACATCGGATACACAGTAAAAACGAGAAATAATAAAAACGTTGGAAGTAAACAAAAGGCTAAAAATAAGTAGCGTTGTTTCGATGTGTGCGCCATTCTATTCCTTCCTCCTCTCATTTGAATGATTATAGAAAGGAAGGGTTGTCTAGAAAGATATCTTTCCAGCCAACCCGGTTCCTTTGTAAAGAATTTCGCTTACTAATACATTTTGTTATTTCCGTAATTCCTGTGCTTTTTTCGTCATGGTGTCTACAAATTGCTCTGCCGTTTTCTTACCTAATAAAACCTCTACAAGTTGAAGCTTTATTTCATTTGTAATTTCAACGGCAATTTTTTGTTCCTCTGCGTTTGGCGTGTTACGTTTATAAAGTTGGACAGCACTTGGATTGTTAATCATGTCATTAATGCCTGTTAAGAACTCCGGCACATTTGTATTTGCTGAAAGATCTACATTTTTCAAGTTCATAATGGCACCTGTTGATTCTGCAAATGCTTGTGCATATTGCTCTGTAAATATGAACTCAAGAAACGCTTTTGCCGCTTCTGGATTTTTTGCTTTTTCAGCAACCGCAATTGTACGAATATCTGGTACTAATGCTAAAGGCTCTCCCGGATTATTCATCGGCGTTGGCGTAAACCCGAATTCAAGGTCACTTGGTGTGTCATTTTTCATTTCATTTGGTAACCAGAACCCTACTGGAATGTATGCGTTTTTATGCAGTAGGAAATTCATTTGTGATTGCGTATGGTTATATGCCGCAAATCCAGGATCAACGACTTTAGCATCTACCATTTTCTGAACCTTTTTCATCACTTCTAACACTTCTGGTCTTTGCCATGCTTCTACTACACCATTTCTTAAATCATTTAAAAATTCTTCCCCTCCAGCTGCTGCAAAGGCTGGATTTAATATGCCGCGTTCGAAGTATTGTGGGTGTTGACCCGTCGTAATAAATGGTGCAATATTCGTATCTGCTTTAATTTGCTCCATTGAACTTAACCAAGTATCAAAGTCTGTTGGTGCTGTCCAATTATTATCTTTAAACCATTTTGCATCATACCAAATGCCCCATGTATCAAATACAAGCGGTAACGAATAAATTTTCCCACCATCAATTTCTTCAGCTGGTGATATGAAGCTCTCCAATAACGGTGTGCCATCATCCATTTTTAAATCTTTTACAAAATCACTAATATCCATTAATTGACCTTCTGCAATCATTTGTGTTTCATTTGAGCCAGCTCCATCGATATAAACTACATCTGGTGGCGAATTTGAAATCCAACGTGTATTCATTTCAGTATTTATATTAGGTCCAGCATGTTCAATAATTTCTAAATTCGGGTGCTCTTTTTTGAAATCACCAATTACACGTTTCCACCATTCATCCCCGTAACCACCTACGAAATATTGAATTTCTAATTTACCTGATAACCCGTCCTCTTTTGCTGGTTCCGTAGTTGTACTATCTGTTTTGGTACCGCCACTATCATTTTCTGATGCTACGTCCTTTTTCGTATCATCATCTGAACAAGCTGCTAACAACATCAACAATCCTACTAATGCAAATAATAGCCAAAATTGCTTCATACCTTTTTTGCGATTCATTAGTAAACACCCCTTATTGATATTTATGTAAACTACTAAAAAAATAGTTTCCACCATTGGTTAACGAGAATAATTCGCGATTGTTTTTCTCGTGCGGTCTAACACTTCAATTGATCGATCAAACTTCAAAGTGGCCACACCAGTAAATAAAATATCAATCAATGTTAATTGTGCAATTCTTGATGCCGTTGCTGCACTGCGAATCATTGCCTCATTTGAAACGATAAATAATGAACTATCCGCATACGTCTGTAATGCATTTCTTTGATTTTGAGTCATTGTAATAATGGTTGCCCCATTTTTTTTCGCCTCAGAAACAGCGTTAATAATTTCTTTTGTTTCACCTGAATAGGAAATAGCAAAAATAATATCTTTATTGTTTACATGTGTTGCTGCAATTAGTTGCCCATGACTATCGATAATTGCTTCACACCATTTATCAATTCTCTTAAACTTATGCTCTAAATCAAGTGCAACTACCGCCGATGCACCAACACCTATTACTATAATCTTCCTGGCATGATCAAGTTGATGAATAACCTTATTTAGTTCACGTTTATCATTTGCAATTAATGTCTGTTGTATAGATTGTATGTTATGAACACTAATTGTTTGAATCATTTGAGCAATCGTAGAGTTTTTTTCAAGCTCTGAATAGGCGGTGCTCTCTTTTGTTTGACCTAAGGACGCCGCAATGCTTAGCTTTAGATCCCTAAACCCTTTAAAATGTAGTGCACGGCACATACGAATAATTGTCGCTTCACTCGTTTTTGTTTCTAATGAGAGTTGCGCAATCGGCATATGTATAATTTTCTCCGTATTGTTCACAATAAAGTCCGCTACAATTTTTTCAGTTGGCTTTAATAGCCCTATCCCAGACCGAATTCTTTCTATCCCATTTTCGACCATTTAAATGCACCTACTTTTTGCATAATTGTAATAAAGTTTCTAGAAAATTCTGAAAATATGGAGTTTTATTACATATTAGTATGACAAGTACGTTATTGTCAATATTTTCTCCATCAAATTTCAGAATATTAAAATAATTAAAGTGTCGCTTCATCTACTTTTTCACGATAATTCTGCTATACTTCAAATTAGAATTTCTAACGATGGTGGTGACAATTATGCAATACGCATTATTAGGTGATTTACATTCACATTATAAATGTACAAAATCGGTACTTGAGCACATAAAAGAAGTGGCTCCTCAAGCTGAAATTATTGGATTGGGCGACTTATTTGAATGTACAATTGGTAAAAAAAAAGCACAAAAAATTCGTAATGCACCAGTGGAAGTTGCTGCTATTTTAGAAAAGGAGTTTACTAATTTATTAACGTTTCCATCGATTATTGGCAATCAAGAGGAGCGTATCGCCCTTGTTACTGGAGACAAGCGCTTTTTACAATATGAAAACGTGTACGAAATAGAAAATGCAACATTAATGCATGGGCATCAATTCGATTGGGATGAGGATTTTAATCCGACATTTCCACCGATCGAGACACCTTTATTATTTTTTGGACATAGTCATCATGCAGCAATTTATGTAAATGGGGAACGACAAGCCGTACCTTATAATAAGCCACTTTCAATCGGAGAGAAATGCTATCAAATTAATGTTGGTCCGGTTGTTGAGAACATGGAATGGTGTCTTTATGATAGCGAGGTAATGAGCGTCACTTTTATGCAAGCAATCAAATTCGACCCAGAATAATTGCGACTGAATGAAGTTAAAAAAGCGGGCAATGTGTAGTAACTATGACTACGCATTGCCCGCTATAAAAAAGGAACATTATTTCATATATTGAGATTTATTATTTACTAAAATTTGTTGCAGCTGTTGAAGTTTATCAATGACCACTTTCGAAGTGATTGTCAGATCTTCTAAATACGTTTCTGCAAGTTCCTTTTTATTATTAATATGTGCTTGAACTGCTTTTCTCGCAATTTCATATACATAAATATTCATAATTGCTATTTCTATTCTTCCCAAACATGATGTTCTCTCCCTATGTCCTTCTACAAATAACTCCATCTATTTGTATAGAAGTAAAATCTAATATAACTTTATTCTACTTTACCTTCTTCTCAAATAGATGGGTTCTATTACAAACTTAACTAAATTTACAATTCTGGCAGCTCGTGATCCAATCCAAATTTTTGACGGAAGCCACATTTTTTACATAGTTCTTCTACTGCTTCTCGGCGTGAAAAGCCATCTACTAAATTTTGTGCACGTTCACTTTCAATAATGTCACCAAATTTTTGCTCATGGACATTTCCTAAATTAATTACCCCTTCACCATCCAAGCAGCATGGCACTACTGAGCCGTCTACTAAAATCGCTGCATGGGTACGCAATGCATGGCAGAACCCTTTTCCTTCATCTGCCTTTTCAAGCAAACTCGGCCAACGGAATTCGTGGTCTTGGTTTAAGTAAATATTTTTGGCAATTTTTACGCCTTTCCCCATCTCAACACGCTCTTGAATTTCATAATCAAGTTCATACTCATTTTCAAGAATTTCAAGCGTTTCACGATTTCTACGATTTGCTTCTTCTGAAAGGTGATTGCGCTGTAAATTCCACAGACGATACGAAATAATCACATTATGCTCACGTACTTCACGAACAAATTTTAATATTTCCTCTAAATATTTCTCGCGGTTTTCAGAACCTTCATGTCCATCAAAGCTATGCAGAGAAAAATTGATTTGACGTAATGCGGGCTTGCCTAATAATTTTTCACGATTTTTTTTAATTAATGTACCATTCGTCGTAATATTTACTTTAAATCCTTTTTCATGTGCAATATCCAATAACTGTCCAATGCGTGGATGCAATAATGGCTCCCCTTTTACATGTAAATAGATATATTTAGTATAGCCGCTAATTTCATCAAGTATATTAGCAAACTGTTCGACTTTTATTAAACCTTTTGCACGCTCAGTTGGCGGACAAAAACTACATGCTAGGTTACAAACGCTTGTAATCTCAATATAAACTTTTTTAAATGTTTTCAACGCTCGCTCACCGTTCCTTTTTTTTAACAATACTACTCATTGTATCAAATTTCTGATGGAAAAAGGAAGGAAGCGACTTACTGTTCACGCTCTAATTTCGCTACTTCTACACGGACAATTGGCGCAACTTCCTTACCAAATAACTCAATTGCACGCATTACATCGTCATGTGGCATCGAACCGACTGGCATGTGAATCATAAAACGATCTATACCGACATGCTTTCTCAGGAAAATAATTTTTTCTGCTACTGTTTCCGGGTCACCAACATATAGTGCGCCTTCTAACTCAGACATCGAATCAAATGTATGACGGGAATAGGGGCCCCAGCCGCGCTCTTTTGCTAATTGATTCATAACAAGCGCAGTAGAAGGATAAAATTTCTCTCTTGCTTGTTCATTTGTTTGTGCAATAAAACCATGTGAATGAGAGGCAATTTTCAGCTTGTTCACATCATGTCCTGCCTTTATTGCTGCGCGTTTATAGTATTCTACTAACGGTGCAAACTGCAATGGACTTCCTCCAATAATCGCCAGCACGAGTGGCAATCCTAATAGTCCTGCACGAACAGCAGATTGAGGCGTACCTCCACTTGCAATGGTCACAGGTAATGGATTTTGAACAGAGCGTGGGAACACTTGTAAATTTTCGATTGATGCGCGGTGCTTCCCTTGCCAATTGACCACTTCATTTTTACAAAGTTCTAATAGCAGTTCTAATTTTTCATCGAATAATTCATTATAATCGTCTAAATCGTAGCCAAATAGCGGGAAAGACTCGATAAATGAACCGCGCCCAGCCATAATTTCTGCTCGCCCATTTGAAATGGCGTCTAATGTTGAAAAATTTTGAAATACTCGTACAGGATCCGCAGATGATAAAACCGTTACAGCACTAGTTAATCGAATATTTTTCGTTTGCGATGCCGCTGCTGCTAAAATCATTTCTGGAGCAGATGCTGCAAAATCCTCACGATGATGCTCACCAACGCCAAATACATCAAGCCCTACTTGATCCGCTAATACAATTTCCTCAACTACCTCTCGAATACGGACATCATGTGGGATCGTTCCTCCATTCACTGCATTTTTCGTCGTTTCTACAAACGTTGTAATTCCTAATTCCATCCTACATCGCTCCTTTTACATATATCATACATCGAATTTATCTCGAATTAAAAGTATTAGCTTTTTAACTTGCTTCAGCAGACGTTTCCACTTCTAAAAGTGGGGGATGAATGCCCAAGTATAATCTTAATTCTGTGGGATTCAAACCCCGGCTGAATAGGGGAAATCAGGCTAAGCTGGAGGAGCAAAGGCTAAAACCGTCGCGTCCTGTGACAACGCCTGAGTGTCCGACATCGTGTTGGCCTAAAGCTCCCGGCGGATATCACAAATTTTTAGGAGTTTTTCGAACAAGCTCGAAAAAAATTTGGACGCAATTACGCCGAGGCGTTATTGCTTGCAAAAAACCCACTATTCCGGCAAATGCTGGAATCATGGGTTTTTGATTTACGTTATGTTAATTGCATTATTCTTTACTTACACTGTTCCGTCTTTTTTACCACGGTATCGAACAGATAACCCTTTAATAAATTTACGCGCAAAATTATCGCCACATTCTTTATAATTACGATGACCAGGCTTACGCATTATGGCACCTAGCTCTCCTTTAGAAACAGCAATTCCGCCCTCATCTAGAACATCAAGCATCTCTTCTGTTGTCAGTTGACAAGCAACTTTGAGCTTTTTCAGTACCATGTTATTTACATGATCTGGCTTTTCCTGTACTGGAGTAACTTGCCCTTCTTTTTTAGGCATCGGACCGCGCTTCAGCGTAATAAGCCCATTGAAAAATGCTTCCAGTGTTTTGTGATTCACCTTCACTTGCTCATAATCAGCCGGAATTTCCTCATCTTTTTCTAAAGACTTCGTTAATATTTTTGGCATATCCTCAGGCTTTACCGTTACGCCGCCTAATCCAAATATTTCAACCATTTCTCTATTTTTTAAATCCATTGCATAACGCACGCGAATTAAAATATCATTATTATCCATTACAAACCTCCACACTTCTACTACCACATATTATAACAGAGGTTATGCTGCGAATGTTAGCTTGCACCATAGGATTTTTTATCTTCATTCAGTTGGCGTCCAAACGCCAATTGAATAGGGGAACTCTGGCTAAGAACGCCGCGTACTGCGTCAACGCCTGAGTAACCAACATCCTGTTGGCCTAAAGCTCCCGGCGGATATCACAGATTTTTAGAGGAGTTTTTCGAACAACTCGAAAAAAATTTGGACGCAATTACGCCAACGCGTAATTGATAATCACATACTTTTTTCCTTACAGTGGTCCAGTTTCTCTACTCTCGTCAGTTGCTTGCTGAACACCTTCATCACTTGTTGCATTGCCAAGAGGTCCGGTATTTTCACTACTTGTCTTCAAATTCTCTCGTAAACGTCTACCATAGTCAACATCTGCTTGCTCGGCATAACGAAGCATCGTTTCTTGAATTGTTGGAGAGCATTTTGCTAAATCGGTCGTTAAATTCAAAATTAAATCGTCTTGCTCCCACTTTTCAAATTCTCGATACGTTTCACCAGCTTGTTTCGTGTCATTCGTTCGGTCAAGTGGCGCGCGTACGAGATGCCCTTCAACAAATGGTGTATGGTCCTTTCCAGCTTGCGGTGCTTCTTTAAGCCCCCCTAACAAAGAAGGTTCATAATTAATATGGGGATTTTTATTTGTTTGTACTTTATATTGCATTTGGCCACCGCGTTGATTTGTGGCAACTTGTTTTTTCGGTGCATTAATAGGCAATTGTAAATAATTCGTCCCTACACGGTGTCGTTGCGTATCAGAATAACTAAATGTACGACCTTGTAACATTTTATCATCGGAAAAATCGAGACCATCCACAAGAACCCCTGTCCCAAAAGCAGCTTGCTCTACTTCTGCAAAATAATCTTCGGGGTTTTTGTTTAGTGTCATTTTGCCAACTGCTTTCCAAGGAAATAACTCTTTTGGCCAAAGTTTCGTATCATCAAGTGGGTCAAAATCGAGCTCTGGATGTGGACCGTCTTCCATTAGTTGTACGAATAACTCCCACTCTGGATAATCCCCTTGTTCAATCGCTTCATACAAATCTTGCGTGGCATGATTAAAATTTTTGCCTTGAATTTCTTGTGCCTGTTGCTGCGTTAAGTTGTGAATCCCTTGCTTCGGTTCCCAATGATATTTAACAAGCACTGCTTTTCCTTGCGCATTGACCCATTTATACGTATTTACCCCTGAACCTTGCATCATACGGTAATTTGCAGGAATTCCCCAAGGCGAATAAACTAAAGTCACCATATGAAAGCTTTCCGGAGAAGCTGCACAAAAATCAAAAAATCGTTCTGCATCTTGTCGGTTCGTAATAGGGTCTGGTTTAAATGCATGGATCATATCAGGAAACTTCATCGCATCTCGAATGAAAAAAATTTTCAAATTATTACCTACTAAATCCCAGTTGCCGTCTTCAGTATAAAACTTAACCGCAAACCCGCGCGGATCACGTAATGTTTCCGGCGAATGTCCGCCATGAATAACACTTGAAAACCGTACAAATACAGGCGTTTTCTTGCCCTTTTCTTGAAATAACTTTGCTCTCGTGTAGTTTGAAATCGGCTCACCTTCTAAAGTTCCATAAGCCTCAAAAAAACCATGGGCTCCCGCACCCCTCGCATGAACGACACGCTCCGGGATACGCTCTCTATCAAAGTGACTAATCTTTTCAATAAAATCATAATTTTCTAATGTGGCAGGGCCTCGATTACCAACAGATCTTAGTTGTTGATTGTTTGTTATCGGATGTCCTTGTCCATTCGTTAAAATTTCCTCTTCCATACTCACTCACTCCTTTTTTTGTAAACATAGGCAATTTGGAAGGGGGTTATACAACTTGCATTTAGTAAGATTCCAATTGCTGTCACTTCTATTTTCAAAAAAAAACGAATTCCTTAACAGGAATCCATTTTGGCAAAATCATTATGCTAATTAAGATGTATGGATGTTCGTTTTATCCTCTGTTTCCTGAAGCTTTTCCTTATAAGAAATGATACCGATCAAGCCCATTATTGAAAAGAGAACTGGCGTGATGAAACTATAATAGTATCCATCTACTAAATTACCTGAAGTAGATTGAAAATAATCCAAAATTAATCCAAAAATAATCGGTAACAACACAGCACTTAAAAATCCACCTGTATTTACAAAACCCGAAACAATGCCAGAATCTTTCAGTGAGAAAGATTTACGTACAGCTGCAAACGATAACGCACTTGCCCCGTAACCAATCCCTATTATAAAGAAAAGAATGATGAGCAAATAAGGAGTTGGCTGCCCTTTATATAAAAGAAACGTAAACCATCCGATTAAAACAGTCATTTGCACAACAATATACGGTCTTTTTATCATTTCTAACTGACTAGAAATCCAACCGAATAGAGGCGCTCCAATTAGTGCCCCGATTAAACCAATCATAATGAGCTGACTTGCTTCAGAACGTGTCATTTCATACATGTTCATCCCATATGGTACAGCCCAAGAACTAATAAAACCAACATAACCACCGACTACACCAAAGTGACAAAAAAATAAGGCCCATGCTTGCCGGTTCGAAAAAATTCTTCGGAGTAAAGCAACTGTATTTTCTCGTTGTACATTATGCGTTACCACCTCTTGTTCAACGAAAGAGATGCGCTGTGGTTTTTTAATAAGTACAAAATATAGAAGTACGCCACAGCAACATAATAGGAAGCCCGCTGTGAAAAACGCTACCCTCCAACCGAGTAAATCGATCCATGCGGAAAAAGGGACTGTTGCCAATAAGAAGCCTAGACTTCCTGTCATTCCTGCTAAACCGATTAACCGAACAAATTCCTTCGTATGAAACCATTGTGCCAAAATGAGCACCATATTAACCCATATGGTCGCATCCCCGATACCTGTTAGTATTCTAGCAAAAAACAGAACAAATTCATGAGTCCCAAAACTATAAATAATTGTACCTAAACCTGTAAGCGTAGCCCCAATAATAAGAAAAAAGTTCGGCCCATAGCGGTCAGCTAAAATCCCCATTGGAATTTGCAAACTTGTGTAAACAAAAAATTGGATACTTGTTAATAATCCAATCGTTGAAGCTGCTACATGAAAATCTCTCATTAGCTGTTCAGTTATTAATCCTGGAGCAGTTCGTTGGCTCGCCATTAACAAATAAGTAAATAACACCGATACAAATACAATCCATCTATATTTGCTATTTCGTTTGTCCAGTGATTACCACCCCTATGTGCTTTTACAATATATATATGAAAATTATCGTTGGATATATACGAAATGTGCATTTGTAAAGAGGCTTATTCGCTTTTACAATATAAATGCATTTTATCTTCACCCAAATTAAAGAAATAGAGGATGTCCGAAAACTTTTCGGACACCCTCTTCTTACTCTTATTTCTTTTTAACAACTTTAAGATAAAGACTACCATCAACTTCTATATAGATTACCTTGATTGTACGTCCATTAATGCATTCTTATACTTTTAGCGAGCCACGAAAGCCCCTAGCAGCATAGTAGGAATCTGCTCCATTATGGTATACAAAGACTTTGTTATAGCGGCGGTCACAGAAAATCGCACCACCTAGTTTTCTAATGTCCGATGGTGTATCCACCCAACTAGATGTTTTCTTATCAAATTCCCCAAGATTTTGTAGCGCCCGGTATTGTTCTTCTGTTAAGATTTCAATTCCCATATCTGTCACCATATCCATTGCACTCGTTTGTGGTTTGTGTTGCTTTCTTGATTCTAATGCTTCACGGTCATAACAAACACTTCTACGGCCTTTAGGACTTTCCGCTGAACAATCATAAAAGACGTATTCCCCTGTTTGTTCATCAAAGAAAACGACATCCGGTTCGCCTTCCGTTCTTTCCATTTCAAATAGAGACCACAGTTTTTCAGGATTTGCTTCCAGTTTTTCTTGAACGTTTACCCATTCAAGCTCTGGATGGCGATTCATATTTTTCTCAAAACGACCTTTCAATAGGTTAAGTATTTCTTCCTGTTGTTCCTGTGATAATTTCCTGTTTTCGTTTCTCATACGAAACCTCCAATAATATATATAAAATTATTTTTAATCCCTTACTTGATCTTGCGTATTCAGTAATCCTATAATATATAATTTATATCATATCCGTATAAGGAATGACATTACCTTGAGCTATTTGTTGCAAGATGTTTGTTTCTAAGAACAGGTGAACCAAGGTCTGCTTAGAAATTCATAATCTTTTAACATCGATTTCATTTCGACTTTAATATTTTTAGTATTGATAATCTAGAAGGATTTAGATTGTGTACGTAAAAATTTAGTCTTATAAAGCTTAAACCATAAATATAGCTGGAATGGGTACCAGAGGAATTAAACTACCTCCACCACCCCAAATAGCAGAGATTTAATTGAGTACTAATAATGGAGCGTTACCAGATAGATTATTGATTTTACCGACTATTGATATACCTAAAAATCCAGAACCATCTATTCCTATAAACGCTCGTACACCTGTTAGCTTAACATCTGCCATTTCTTTTGTTACTTAAAAATAATAATCAGTCGACTCTGCAAGATTTTTCTTTTTTGGTTGGTCTCTTTTTAATTTCATATTATGTTAATTTAGTGACGACCTTTACATATATTGCGTATATATGGAAATACGGGTAGTACTTTTTTATTTGGAACCTATAATTGCACATACCTGATTAAGACTAGTAAATAAAGGACTGAACGAACTAACCTTACATTTCCATGAAATCCCAAATTTATTTTAGGAGTGGACACATGGGGGCTATTAATGGCGAAGATTATATTAACCGATTAAATCAGTTAAATAATGAAATCTGGGTTGACGGTAGAAAAGTTGAAGGATTGCTGTCTGAACATCCCACTTTTAAGGGGCTTATTCAGACAAAAGCTTCTCTTTATGATTTGCAACATGACCCAAAAATAAAAGATGAAATGACTTTCATATCACCGGTTTCAGGGGCACCTATTGGACTTTCCTATTTACAACCAAAAACAAAAGAGGACTTATTGAAAAGACGGAAGATGATGGAGCATTGGGCAAGGTATACGGGTGGTGTTTTAGGAAGAAGCCCTGACTATTTGAACTCTGTTTTAATGAGCTTTGCCTCTTCAGT
The DNA here is from genome assembly GCF_002736105.1 of Solibacillus sp. R5-41. Lineage (NCBI taxonomy): Bacteria > Bacillati > Bacillota > Bacilli > Caryophanales > Caryophanaceae > Solibacillus > Solibacillus sp. R5-41. Next base: position 3,800,863 of record NZ_CP024123.1, read on the forward strand.
ATCCTTATTAAAGGGTAAAGAGAACTGTTTTCCAGATAATCTTCAAGCATTTTTTGAATTGGCCAGAGAAAATGATTTATCTCTTACACATACATTTATCGCCCCACAAGTGAACCGCTCTCAAATTTATTTTGAAAATACGGAAGAGCCAATCGCAGCGAAGGTTATTGCTGAAAATGAAGAAGGCATCGTGATAAAAGGCGCACGTCTTTTAGCTACACAAGGTGGTTTAACCGATGAGGTATTTGTATTTAGTGTTGGTAGCTTTCTTTTTAATGAAGATGAAGCTTTTGCATTTGCCATCCCCTCAAATACGAAAGGGTTAAAATTTATTTGTAGGGATACATTTATTGGTGGAGACTCTTCCTTTAATCATCCGTTAAGTTCAAGATACGAAGAGATAGATTCACTTGTCGTTTTTGACAATGTATTAGTTCCGTGGGAGCGAGTATTTTATTATAAGAACGATGAAGTAGCTGAAAATTTTCCAATTCAAAGCTCTTTTCACCATTTTGCTAAACATCAAGTGTTGACTAGACAAATAGTAAAAACAGAATTTATTTTAGGTGTTGCTGAGCTTCTTATAGAAACGATCAACGTTAGTGAGTATCAACATATACAAGAAAAGATGTCGGAAATCATCATTGGTTTAGAAACAATGAAATCATTGTTAGAAAAATCGGAGAATGACGCAGCACTAGATGAATGGGGTTATATGCGCCCTGATATTATATCACTGAAGGTTGCCGGTAACATTTTCCCGAAAATCTATCCTCGTTTCATTGAAATTATCCAATTAATTGGCGCTAGCGGAATGATAACATTGCCAACGGAAAAGGCATTTCATTCTGCTATTAGAGCAGATTTAGATCAATATCTCCAAGGAGCAAGTAAAACAGCAGAGGAACGAGTAAAAATATTCCGTTTAGCCTGGGATTTAACAATGAGTTCATTTGGAACGAGACAAATGCAATATGAGAGGTATTTTTTTGGCGATCCAATTCGCTTATCAAGTGATTTATATAAAACTTACCCCAAAAAAGAATTTGTAGAGGTAGTTAATAATTTGTTAAATCTTAAAAAGAGAGAGTAATAGAAATTTGTTGTTTACACAATCTTGAGAAATACACTAATAAAAAATAGCCGAGCGCTATAGCCCTTGGATAATTTTCAATTGCCATGTGCTATATTCTTTTGGGTAAAGTACTCGACACTCTTAAATTTTTCGAGTAATCGTTCTTGTGGTTGTTCGTGAAAAAGAACTGAAGCATATAATCATGAATGACCTAAAGTCGCCATTCAATTCTTTACTTAAGAAAGCTTTGCTCAGATTTTAGTAATAGAGTTAAAAAATAGTTAGCACCAAATTCAGAAGAAACTCACACTGAATTTGGTGCTATAAAAGTTTAAATTATTTCGATGGTAATTTAACAACTGCTACTTCAATTTAGGTGCATTATATGTACATCTATAAATTCCTGATAGTTTCATCACCTTGAATTAGCAAAAATATTCTTCATCAATTTTTAAATCTCGAAGACTTTTTGCTGCTTGAACTAAACTTTGCATTGTACTTAATTCATCATCGCTGATTTCAACTAGTTCTTCAAACCTAGGCATAATGAGGAGTTTTAATAATTTTGTCTAATCAAAAACGAATCCCACTAATAGGAATCCGTTCTAAATTGTTTGTGCACCAGGTACAGATTATGCTACACATAGAAAAAGAATAGGACACTCACATCCTATTCCTTCTCTACATTATTCATTTGGAAATTTCGGTAAATAAATCATCGCCTTAAATAAATCGCCATCTACTTGGACACTGAACTTTCCGCGCTGGATGTTGATAAGGCTTTCAGCAATCGACAACCCTAATCCGCTACCTTGACTAGTTCTCGATTCATCCCCTCGTTTAAATCGTTCCATTAGCTCATCAGCTGAAATATTTAATTCATATGCTGATATATTTTTAAATGTGACGCGTATTTCATTCTCTAAATCTTCAACATCAATATATACCCTTGATGCAGGCTGTGCGTATTTAAAAATGTTTGAGAATAAGTTTTCGATAGAGCGCCATAGTAATTTACCATCTGCCTTCACATATACCTTTTCTGTTGGGTAGGCTAATTTAAAATCTAATGCCGATGCTTCGATTTTTTCATCCATTTCCCCTATTCCTTGTGTTAGCAATGAAACGATGTCAATTCGCTCTATCTGAACAGGCATACTTCCACTGGATGCTTTAGCCGCTTCAAATAAGTCATCCGTTAAATGCTTTAATCTTTTCGATTTTTGATCTAACACATCAATATATTCTGCAACTTTTTCTGGGTCATTTTCAATTTTTAATAAATCGACATACGTAATGATTGACGTTAATGGCGTTCTAATATCATGAGAAACATTTGTAATGAGCTCTGTTTTTAAACGCTCGCTCTTAATCTCACTATCCACCGACATTTTTAACCCATCGGTAATGCTATTAATATTTGATGCCAGTTGGCTAAATTCCCCTTTTCCGTCTAATTCAATTCGATGATGGAGATTTCCATTTTTAATTTGCTCTACGCCTTCTTTAATGTGGTTAAACGACTTCACCTTTTTCAACGCAAACCAAGCCACTAAACCAATGGTAATCGGAAATATAAAAAACGTTGCCGCAACAACTACTGGATAGCCAATAACAAGTAGTACAACTTTTATACCAGTACTGCCACTATCAAAGACATTTTTCACTGAAAGAAAAATCTTTTTGAAAATTTGATAGATGAGCGTATGCTTAAGCAGTGTTCTATTTTTAATATGCTTTATTAGCGATAAAATCAACAGTAAGGCAATGCTAAAAATAGGTACTGTAAGAAGCATGTACATATCGTGGAACACATCAATAATCATCGCTATCCACATCGAAGTTAAACTAACGACAATTATAATATTGAGGTCATTATATAGTTTATCCATAACATTTAAATGAACTTCTTTATCTTTAAAGGATGTTCTACCAATAACTATGATTAAATAAATCATTGATAAAATAAATCCTGCTACATATACAAGAAATTCATTAAGTAAGCGTTTAGAAATTGCTTTATTCTTTTCCCATTCTTGTGTTTTTTGTTTTAAGTAAGGTTCTTTATACGCCACATAAATTACATCCGTTTGTGGATTCAGCCTTTCAACTTCATGCGTAAAGTAGCTAAAGTAGCGATTTTCTTTCGCTTCAATTGGGACAATCTTTTGTTGATAGTCCTCAAATAGCATATACGTATTATACTCCTCAAATTGCTGTTTTTTATTGAATCCACTATTAGAAAATACTTGTTCACCGTTACTCGCATAATAGATGATTCCTTTATTTGCTTTTAGTGTGCTGAGTAACCTGTAAAATTCCCTTACTTGCTCTTTCATGTTTTCAGCTTTTTTACGATTGATGTCATCTGCATAATTTTCTTGATATATACGAGTATTTTCCTTTTCACTCAAATTGTCATTATATTTGTATGAATAACGAAATTCATTATATAAATTACCTTCAATTTCTCTAATCTCTTCTTCAGTTAGTGTCTTACCACTTAAAATATGTTCTTCACTTTTATATTTTCCGATTAATTGCGCTAAAGGTGAAATAATGCGGTAACTTTCATCTGCGAACGCTCGGCTTTCAAAGTAATTTTTTTGATTTATACTACTAAGATGAACCTCATTTACTTCCATATCAATAATTGTCTTCACTGTACCGGTTATACAAACGACAGCAAATAGAAACACAATCACTTTCGTAATAAGTGCATGACTAATATTTCTCAACTTTATACCCAACTCCCCATACAACTTTTAAATACTTCGGCTCTTTCGGATTAATTTCAATTTTTTCTCGGATCTTTCGAATATGAACCGCCACCGTATTTTCCGGATTGACGGCCCTTTCATTCCATACCTTTTCATAAATCTCTTCAATTGTGAACACTCTCCCAGCATTTGCAGTGAGGAGCTTTACAATTTTATACTGCACGGGTGTTAAATGAACCTCAGCATTATCAACCGTAATGATTTTCTGTTCATCATTAATCGTGAGCCCACCCGATTGAAATACATGACTACTTACCTCAAGACTGCCAAATGTCGTATACCTTCTTAGCTGCGACTTCACTCTAGCCATCAGTTCTAACGGGTTAAATGGCTTGGCCATATAATCATCTGCCCCAATATTTAATCCGAGAATTTTATCATGATCCTCCGAGTTAGCAGAAAGCATAATTAACGGAATCATATTATCTTGCCGAATTTTCATCGTTGCCGTAATGCCGTCCATTTTTGGCATCATTATATCCATAATAATGAGGTGAATTACTTGATCTCGAATAAGATCGATTGCCTCTAAACCATTGTACGCTTTGAATACTTGATATCCTTCATTTTCTAAATAAATGCTAATCGCCCTTACAATTTCTTTATCATCATCACAAATTAAAATGTTCAACTACATTCACTCCTCCATCTCTTTAGGCTCATATGATCACCCCTATAGGATTCGTATAAGGTTATGATACTAATTAAATCTTAACAAACACACACATCAATTCTTAAGATTTTCTTAGTGTTTTTTCTAGGTAAATCTTATTATACCGAATAGATGATTTTGTGTTTGTAATAAGGGCAGATGGTTCCGTTGCAAAAATAAAGAGGGATTTAATACCAATTCCACGAAGTTATATTGTATATAGAAAGGGGAATTATTATGAAAACACCTGTAGCAAAACGCATTCCTTATTTACATGAAATACATGGCGATGTACGTGAGGATGATTATTATTGGCTTAAAGAACGCACAAATCCAGAAATCATCCATTATTTAGAGGAAGAAAATCAATATTACAATGAAGTTATGAAACCACTTGAAAAACAAACGGAGCAAATTTATGAGAGCATGGTAGACCGTGTACCCGACTCCGAAATCAATGTGCCAGTGCAGCACGGGCCATTTTTCTACTACTCTCGCTTGGAAAAGGAAAAGCAGTATCCTATTTATGCTCGTAAAGAAGCAGCAAGTCGTGAACTTTTGCCACACACAGCCGAGAAAGTCATACTTGATTTAAATGAATTAGCTACTGCTGACGACTATTTAAGCGTGACAGTGCGCCGCCTAAATAACAAGCAAACGCAATTAGCTTATTTAGAAAATCGAGATGGCTCTGATCGCTATACAATCTACATAAAAAATTTGGAAACTGGTGCACTTCTACCGGATCAAATTTCAAATGTATATTTATATAGCAGTATTGAATGGAGCAGCTGCGGACAATTTATTTTTTACGTGACTGTTGATGAGCTTCAACGACCGTACCGACTATGGCGCCACCGTTTAGGAAGTGACGTAACGAACGATGAACTACTTTACGAGGAACAAGATGCGACGTTTACATTATTCATCGCAAAAACACAAAGCAACAAATTCATTATGATTTACTCAAGGTCCAGCACGACAACTGAAATTCGACTATTAGATGCCAATTCACCGTTATCTCCTTTACAGCTGTTCGATACGCGACGTGAAGGAATTGAATATGATGTGGAGCATTGGGGTGAGGATTTACTCATCCTTACAAACGAAAATGCGATGAACTTTACGCTGCTTCGTTGTCCTTTAAATGATTTCAATGCACGAGAAAATGTCATGGAGTACGATGAAAATTGCTTCCTTCAAGCAATGTATCCATTTGAAAATAAGCTACTTCTTTTAGGGCGCAAGGATGGATTAACACAAATTTGGATGCTTCAAGACGGTAAGTTAGAGCAATTACAATGGGATGAGCCTCTATATACATTGTCTATTTTAGATGGACAAAGCTACGATACAGAAGAAGTGTTAATACAATATGAATCGTTACTTACACCGAAAACAACTTACGGACTTAATTTAATAACACGTGAAAAAAAATGTTTACAAGTAGCTCCTGTTAGTGGAGTGTATGATGTTTCTTGTTATCGCCAAGAGCAATTATGGGCAGAAGCAGAAGATGGCGTAAAAATTCCGTTGATGGTCGTTTATAAAGAAGGGGCGCTAAATTCTGGACCTGCACCATTAATTTTATCTGGCTATGGTTCATACGGTTACAGCAGTGACCCGTCTTTTAGTCCGTATCGTCTTCCTTTATTAGATAAAGGGGCTGTATTTGTAACGGCACAAGTACGCGGGGGATCTGAAATGGGACGCACATGGTATCAAAACGGAAAAATGCAATATAAGCGCAACACCTTTACTGATTTTATTGCAACCGCTAAATATTTGATTGAAATAGGCTACACGACTCCAAGCAAAATGGCGGCTCGTGGTGGTAGTGCGGGCGGTTTACTTGTAGGTGCAGTAGCAAATATGGCCGGCGAGTTATTCCAAGTGATTGTGCCTGATGTGCCGTTTGTAGATGTCGTTACAACGATGCTCGATGAAACAATCCCTCTTACGACACTTGAATGGGATGAATGGGGCAATCCAAAAAAACAGGAGGATTACTTCTATATAAAATCTTATAGCCCTTACGATAATGTAGAAGCAAAGGATTACCCCCACATGTATGTTACAACGGGGTTAAATGATCCGCGTGTTGCTTATTGGGAACCAGCAAAATGGGTTGCACGTTTACGCACCATGAAAACGGATAACAATACGCTCGTGCTCAAAACAAATATGGGTGCCGGTCACTTTGGGGCATCAGGCCGCTTTAACCACTTGAAAGAGGCTGCTGAATGTTATGCATTTATTCTTGATAGGCTTGGTGTGAAGGTGGATTCGGCAATTTTAAAATGAAATTTTTCCTTTAATTGGTTTGTTATTAAAAATAATTAACTTCAATGTAGAAATAAAACTCCTTCAATTGGGCAAGATTAAATATGAGGAATATTAAAAAGGACAGGAAATACTCCATTCTTATTTTGTATTTTTCAAATTTTATCCTATTGAAGAGGAGGAAAGTTATGACAACTTTAGAGGTAAAATGTACTGTGTCTCATTGTTTTTATCATGCACCAGGGAATGTTTGTAATGCTGAGAAAATTGAAATTGATATGGATTATCAAGTGAACAAAAATGCCCGGACAGAGTTTGCTTCTGATTTTGATTTCCAGGCTGAATTAGGGGACGTATTGAATTCTACAAATACGTGCTGTAAAACATTCAGACCAAAAAAGGATTTAAATTATCGCTCTAAATAATGAAGAATGTTTATTATCAAGTTTAAAAAAAAATAATTACCGACACATGTATAAAAAATAGAATATGACCTATACTATTAAAGATTTCACTTCGAATCTAAATGACTAGGAGGGTTAACCCGATGAGTGCGAATGATCAATAACTCAGAAGGACCATCAATACTGAGTGAAGCTAAAGCAATGTTTTCTTAGGAAATTCTTAAGATTCAATGCGAAAGCGAGGCAGTGTGTCATGGAGTATTCAAAGTAAGTGGTAATCAAACCCGGAATTTAAATTCCGGGTCTTTTTTTTACAATGAATGACTCAAGTTCATTTAGAAATAGGATTTGTATTTTATTTACATAATCACTTTAGCAATAATTATAGACCGCGCTTATGATACGGTTCTCCGTAATTTAACTAAATGTAGTATCATTTTTAATCATTTAAAAGTTGCAAACGCTTTACTTAATTACCCACTTTTTTAAAATAATCATATACTTTTTCTAATTTCTTTATTTGGCTTCCCCGTGGACTTTCCATATTACCAAATTCAAAGAACTTTACTTTCTTAATACCTACAAAATTAAATAAAGCTCTTTTCATCAAAACTTTATGAGTATTATTCAACCAGAGAAGCGGATAGTATGTAGGACCCTTCATAGTAGATACACATACAACTGACTTTTCTTTCAAAAGCCCTTCTGGGAAAAGCCCTTTCTTATCCTTATATGCAAAATCAGAAGCAAATAGTTGGTCTATGTATCCCATAAGCATCGCTGGAGGTCTTCCCCACCAAATTGGATAAATAAAAACAATTTTTTCCGCCCATTTAATTTGCTCTCTATACTTTTCAAGATAAGGATCTGTATGCATATCACGTCTTCGTTTATGTTCATTAAAGACGAGGATAGGATTAAAATCCTCCTCATATAAATCTACGACTTGTAACTCCTTAATGTTAGGATTTTCATTACTCCCTTTAATGACTTGCTGTAAAAAAGAATAATTTAAGCTTTTATGATTTGGATATGTGTAAACAACTAGCGTTTTCATAAAGCACCCCTTTACTTATCATTTGATAACAAAAGTTTACCATTCTTTATTTTTAGTTGTCAAATGATAATTGTATTGTGATAATATATTTGTTATCTTTCAGTAAGAGGTGAGAGAAATGGACGAAAAAGCTCTTTTTACTAAACTTGTGTCATTTACAACTTCCGTTCATCGTGTGACACAGGAATTATCACAAAATGCCAAAGCGGATTCAATAACACCCATTCAATATAATATTCTTGAATATGTCACAGTCAGTCAGTCTGTGACACCAAGCGAGATTAGCGATTGTCAACATATGTCTATGCCTAATACCAGTCGTGAACTTCGAAAGCTAATTGAAAAAGGATTAATTGAAAAAATAGGTGATACCGAGGATCGACGAAAACACTATATACGTCTTTCGAATGAAGGAGAAACCATGATGAAAGAAGCCTTTGCAACTATAGAATCTCGTTTTCAAGCTCGAATACAAAATGCCTCGAAAGATGATATAGAGGAAATAAACCGTGCACTAGAAATTCTTCAGACAAAATTATTTTATTAATAGAAATAAATCCCAGAATAATTACTCCCTCAAATGAATGTTGATTATTTATAACAAATATACTTTTAAATAATGGAGCATCGCGAGGATTCGTCGGCATCCCAAAACTTACCTATTTTCAGTTCTAAATACTTCCTTTTATTCTTACAGTGTATAAAAGCGATAAAGGGGAGAACAAATGATTGTTGACGGGGTGTTCTCTGGCGGTGGCATTAAAGGGTTTGCTTACGTAGGGGCAATACAGGTGCTAGAGCAACGCGGAATACAATTTAGACGCGTTGCTGGTACGAGTGCTGGTGCTATTTTGGCAGCCTTTATCGCAGCAGGCTTTAATGCCAAAGAGCTAGAGGAAATTTTTGATGAGCTAAATTTGCAAGTATTGCTCGACCCACCGAAATTATGGATTGGCTTCCCGTTTTTAAAGTGGATTAATTTATATATGCGATTTGGGATGTATCGAGGGAAAACGTTGGAGAAATGGTTCCATCAAAAATTAGCAACAAAAGGCATACGTTCCTTTGGTGATTTACCAAAAGGTTCATTAAAGCTCATTGCTTCCGATTTAACAAACGGTCGAATTCTTGTATTGCCAGATGATTTAAAGAACTATGGCATTGATGGCAGTACATTTCCGGTTTCCCGTGCACTGCGCATGAGCTGTGGCCTGCCGTTTTTCTTTGAGCCCGTTTATTTAAAAAATGGCAAGGAAGAATGTGTCATTGTGGACGGTGGAGTACTAAGCAATTTCCCCCTCTGGATTTATGATAATCACAAGCAAGTGAGGCCCGTTCTCGGTATGAAGTTAAGCAGTTCCAGTGAAGAAATGCCGCCACATAAAATCAATAATGCCATTCAGCTATTTGAAGCCCTGTTTTCAACAATGAAAGATGCGCATGACAATCGCTATATTTCACGAAGGCATGAGAAGAATATCATTTTTATTCCGGTCGAAAAGTATAGTGCCACGCAATTTGATATGAATGAAGAAACGAAGAAAAAATTAATTAGCATTGGTAAAGAAAGGACCATTCAATTTTTAAAAACATGGTCACCAATTTGGTAATGTTAAACATACAAAAAAGACGAGCAGCTATTATGAATAGTTACTCGTCTTTTTTCTATTTATTATTTCCTCTTTGTAAGTCAGATCCCCAATAAGTTAATACGATAGCCTATAGCATCGCCCTATCAAAGATCATTGTCCAATTTAAATTTTGCGACAAGCGCTTGCAATTCCTCTGCTGTTTGTCCTAACGAAGTAGAAGCTTCTTTTACTTCTAGCATTGTTGACAGTTGTTGCTGAGTAGATTGCGATACACTTGACGAAAATTGCGAAGATTGTTCGGATGCTTTCTTAATGTTCGTAACAGACGCAGCTACCTCCTCTGAAGAAGCTGATATTTGTTGAGATGTTGCTGAAATTTCACGAATTTGATTTGCCACTTCTTCTGATGAAGTAAGTATTTCTTTAAATATTACCCCTACTTCATTCGTGAAATCCATTCCAACCTTCACATCATCTTTACCTTTTTCCATCACCACGATGGATGCGTTCGAATCCGATTGTATTGTGCTAATAAGATTGTAGATTTCTGTTGCCGATTGTGATGATTGTTCGGCTAATTTTCTTACTTCATCTGCAACTACTGCAAAGCCTTTACCATGTTCGCCAGCTCTTGCCGCTTCAATAGCCGCATTTAGCGCCAATAAGTTTGTTTGGTCGGCTATTGCTGTAATAATACTCACAATGTCGCTAATTTTATTAGTATTTACATGTAAACCATTAATTGTTTTACCAATTTGTTCAACAGATTCATTAATTAAATGCATTTGCGCAATCACTTGTTGAACAACTTTATCCCCTTGTTCGGAAGCTTTAGAAGCAGAAACAGACGACTCGGCCGCTGTATTTGCCGATTCAGCAATTTGTTGTATACCAAATGCAGTTTCTTCCATTGCAGCAACTGTTTCCTCCGTAATTACTAATGAGGTTTCCGCATTTCGAGTAATTTGCTCCATACCATTCGCAATATGTGTTGAACTGTCATATGACTCAGTTGCATTGACTGTAAGTTGATTTGCTGCTGAAGAAACATGATTAGATGTATTTCGGATATTTAAAATAACGTGTTGTAAATTAGAAACCATCATTTTAATCGATTGTGATAACTTCCCTATTTCATCCTGTGTAATTTTTAAATCGATATTATTCAATTCTCCGTTTGCTACTTGATCTGCTACACTTACTAATTTTTCAAGTGGCTTCAGAAGACGGTCAATAACTATGTACAGTAGAACTAATAACACGACAAGCCCAATTGCTGCCATGGCAATCTGTTTGTAGACACTGGCTTTAATGATAGTATCGATATATTCCGCTGAATAATCAATTCCCAATAGTGCAATCATTTCGCCATTTTCATCTTTAATCGGACTATAAACAGATCTCCATATACCAAACTGATCTTCATAAATATCTGTTACTTCAGTCTGATTATTTTTAATGGCAAGCTCAGCCGTTTCTACATGTTCAGGAGCAAGATCCGAAAGTACTTCTCCCACCTCGAAAATCTCATTCAGGTTGGTTGTATACCCGATAGGATTAATCCCCCCATCTTCCATAACTCCAACTCATAATACCCTGTTCTTCTAATATTTTATTTAATTGATTTTGAACCTTTTGGAAATTGGCATTATCTTCACCTGTAGTCGCTAATAATTCCTTTATCTCATTACTATCCAAATTCATAGCTGTTAGTAAACCAACACTTTCCATCTCTTGTTCAAGGTCCATATTCATTTGGTTGTCCAACTCATTAATATTTGCTGTTGTGATGCCAACGATAAGCGCAAACACAACTATAGAAACTGTCAGTAACAGTTTGTACTTTAAAGATGCATTTTTTAAAAACTTCACAATCCATTTCTCCTTCCATTTTCATTCAAATATAAAAAGCCTATTTCTAAAGAAAATAGGCTTTTTAAAATACACAGGCACTCTAATACGAACCTTAAAATTAGCATAACTTCAAAATATAGTCAATAGTCCTTATTTTAAAAACAATAAACAAAACCATTAGACTACATCACGATAAATCAACTCAAAAAAAACAATCTAAAAGTAACCAATCAGCCATATCGGTTATCATTCTACAAAACGGATTACGGTATTAATATGGCGAAGAATCAATCTTTTATCACCTTATAATAGTAGAATCTCAAATGACAATTAATGCCCACCTATATAATTAGGTAGGCATTAATTGTCGCTTACTTATGAAAACAAAATATATTTTAAAGAATACTTAAACTTGTTTCCTTTATATCCGTAATTAGCATATGACCTGGTGCATGTGTAATCATGATAGCAGGTTTACTTTCCATCGCCACCGCTTGTGGTGTTACGCCACAAGCCCAGAATACTGGTATTTCTCCAGGCTTAATTGACACTGCATCACCGAAATCCGGTTTTGAAATATCCTTAATCCCAATTTGTTCTGGATTACCGATATGTATCGGTGCACCGTGTACGTTCGGAAAGCGAGAGGTAATTTGGATTGCACGGATTGCATTTTCTGGTGTCATTGGGCGCATACTGACAACAGTTGGTCCCTCAAACATACCTGCCTTAACACATGGAATATTCGTTTTATACATTGGCACATTACAATTTTCTTGAATATGCCGAATCGGAATACCTGCTTCATGCAACGGAGTTTCAAATGTAAAGCTACAACCAATTGAAAATCCAACCATATCGTCTTCCCAATAATCTGTAACATCTAGTACTTCCTCTGTAAAAATACCATCACGATATATACGATATTTCGGAATATCTTTGCGAATATCTGCATTCTTCGCAATTGTAGAAGGTATAAACGATCCCGGTTCTGTCACGTCTAATAGTGGACACTGTTTTGGATTCCGCTGACAGAAAAGAAGAAAGTCAAAGGCATGTTCTTTTTTCAAAATCACTAAATTCGCTTGTGTAAATCCAATCGACATACCAGAAGTCGGTTCAGTAATCTCTTGATTGCGAATAAGTTGTCGAATTTCATTTGGCTCTAAAGTGCTATATAAAGTCATCGCCAATTTCCTCCTTTTCTATTATCCCTCGGCACAATTCAAAATCTGTGACATCCTACCGGAGGCATTAACCAAATAATTTTTGCATTTGTTCTGTTAGTGTAATTACGCTCAAATAGCCCATAAGAACGATGACGATTATACCCGTCACAGTTAACCAACGAGGGTGCTTATATGTACCCACAATGTCTTTTTTATGCGCTGCAATTAAAATAATACTAAGTGCTAATGGCAGAATCAGTGCATTTAATGCCCCAACAATAATTAACACATTTACAGGCTGTCCGATGAAGGCAAAAGTTGTTGTTGAAACAATGATAAATGCGATAATCACCCAGTTATGATATTTTTCAATCTTTGGATGGAATGAACGAATAAATGAAACGGATGTATAAGCCGCACCTACGACAGAAGTAATCGCTGCCGCCCACATAATCATACCGAACATGCGATAACCGATATCACCAGCAGCAAGTTGGAATACAGATGCAGGTGGGTTTTCCGGGTCAATAGCTAAACCTTGTGATACCACGCCTAGTACCGCTAAAAATAATGCAATACGCATAACTCCTGTAATCAAAATCCCTGTTACAGAGCTTTTTGTTACTTCTGGCAAAGATTCTTGACCTTTAATGCCTGCATCCAACAAACGGTGACCACCAGCAAACATAATGTATCCGCCAACTGATCCACCGACCAACGTCACGATTGCAAACCAGCTAATTTCTTGCGGCATAAACGTACTCGCAATCGCTTCCCCTACAGGTGGTGAAGTTTTAAAAGCAACAAATACCATAAGTAAAATCATAATACCGCCAGCTATTTGTGCTACTTTGTCCATTACCTTCCCTGCTTCTTTATAAACAAAGATAAATATAGCAAACAATGCACTTACGACTGCTCCGGTAATCGGATCTAAACCAATCATGGCATTTAATCCTAGACCAGCTCCAGCAACGTTCCCAATATTGAATGCTAAACCACCAATAACGATCATGATGGCAAGGACAACACCTAACCCTGGCAATACCTTATTGGCAATCTCTTGTCCACGTAAGCCAGAAACAGCAATGATTCGCCAAACATTAACCTGTGCGACAATATCTAAAATTAAAGAAATTAAAATGACAAATCCAAAACTAGCGGCTAATTGCTGTGTAAATATCGTTGTTTGTGTTAAAAAACCTGGTCCGATAGATGACGTAGCCATTAAAAATGCTGCGCCTAGTAATACACTTTTACTTGCTGTCTTTTTCGCAAACTTATTTTTTTTCTTTTGCTCGAGCTCTTCTTTGCTCACTTTGATTTTATTAGCTTCCATTTAGTTCCTCCTTGATTGCACATACTGATATTTGTTGTTCCATTAATTTTGCATGAATCTCTTTCGCAAACTCTACAGCGTGTTCCCCGTCTCCATGAATACAAACAGTATCTGCTCGTAAAGCGACTTCGATTTGCTGCTGTGACAGTACTTTACCTTCTTTCACCATTTTCACAACTTGCCCGACAGCTTGTCCGTTATCCGTAATCAATGCATCCGATTGTTTACGAAACGTTAACGAACCATCCTGCTGATAAGTACGATCTGCAAACACTTCATGAGCTGTTTGAAGCCCAATTTTTTCTCCGGCTTTCGTTAACTCACTACCTGACAAACCAAATAACACAATTGAAGGTGAAATATCATACACGGCTTGTGCGATGGCCTCTGCAATTGCTGGATCTTTAGCCGCCATATTATAAAGCGCTCCATGTGGCTTAACATGCTGCATCGTTTCATTGTGAATTGATAAAAAACCTTGCAATGCTCCAACTTGATATACGACCATATCATAAGCTTCCTGTGCAGAGATATTCATCTCACGTCGCCCAAAGCCAATTAAATCCGGTAATCCAGGGTGTGCCCCAATTTTCACACCATTAGCAATGGCTAGATTTACAGTTTCACGCATAACCGTTGGATCTCCACCATGAAAACCACAAGCAACATTAGCAGATGTTACATATTTTAAAATTTCTTCTTGTTCTCCAAGTTGATAACGACCAAAGCTTTCGCCTAGATCACAGTTTAAATCAACACGAAACATCTTGTTCCCCCACTTTCTTTTCACAATCGCACGATAATGAATACGTTTCCAATTATTCGGTACCGACATTCGGAACTTAAGTTTTGAATTGTAAAAAAATTTTAGCATATTTTATTATTGTAGGAAAGGAATAATTTCAAATTTTAAGAAATAATATAATTTTTTCATTTTTACTAACATTCTGCTTGTTTTTGTTTATTATTAAAATATAATATTTATAATCCGTAATTTAAAACCTTAATACCGAAATACGAAACTTAAGGAGGTTGGTTCCATGTCAAATTTAACAATATCTGTACAAATAAGACCTCTGAGCGATTCTGCACTTGTGATTCAAATGGGTGAAGGAATCAATGAGGTTACGCATACAAAAGTAAAAACGATATTAAATTTATTAGAAAAAAATCCATTTAGAGGTTTTATTGAAGCTGTGCCTGCCTATAACAGTGTGACGGTTTACTACAACCCCATTGATGTATATTTTTCAAATTTAGAAAAAGGTGTTCAAACGCCTTACGAAAATGTGAAAGTAAAAATCCTGTCCTTAATGAACCAATCTCACATCGTTGAAATGGCGAAGGAACGTTTAGTAAAGATACCTGTAGCATATGGTGGTGAGATGGGACCAGACTTAGAATTTGTAGCATCTTATAATGGTTTAACACCTAGTGAAGTTATTAAAATCCACTCTTCCGCGGAATACCTTGTCTACATGTTGGGCTTTGCTCCAGGTTTTCCTTTTATGGGCGGGATGGACAAACAAATTGCAACACCACGAAAAGAATCACCACGTTTGGCAATTGCACCTGGATCTGTTGGAATCGCAGGTAGTCAAACAGGAATCTACCCATTAGAAACACCAGGGGGTTGGCAGATTATCGGAAGAACACCATCCCGTTTATTTCTACCAGAACAATCCCCTCCGACCTTATTGCAACCAGGTGATCGTATTCAATTTGTCCCCATTTCATTGGAAGACTATACGAAAGATTGGGAGATGAAAACATGGGAGTAAAGGTATTGCAGCCAGGTATGCTGGCAACCATTCAAGACTTAGGAAGATATGGACTGCAGAAGTATGGCGTTATCGTAGGAGGAGCAATGGATTCAAATTCCTTACGAATTGCCAATCTACTCGTTGGGAATGCTGAAGGAGAAGGCGCTCTAGAGGTTACACTTTTCGGAACTAGCCTCTTATTTGAAAGTGATGAACTAGTTGCAATTACAGGTGGGAATCTACAACCGACATTAGATGGAAAGGAAGTTCCAATGTGGCAACCTCTTCTAATTCGAAAAGGATCGGTTTTAAAATTTAATGCTGCGATTAGCGGTAGCCGCGCTTATGTATCATTTAGCGGTGGCATTCAAATACCTGAAGTGATGGGCAGTAAGAGTACCTACATACGCGCTGGCATTGGAGGCTTTCAAGGAAGAAAACTGCAAAAGAATGATGTTTTTGAATGCAATACACGAACAGAATCAGGCGAGGATCTTTTTAATCTATTACAAAAGAAAACCTCTTACCTTTCTTGGTCAGTTCATTACACACCCTTTGTTACATTCAAAAAAACGCAAACAATCCGTATCATCAGAGGCTCTGAATATGAGCGGTTTGATGAAGAATGTTTAAAAAAATTCTTTTCAACGCCTTACACAATCTCAACACACTCCGATCGAATGGGCTATCGATTGGCAGGAGAAAATGTCCAATTAAAAGAGCCGTTTGAATTATTATCTGAAGGGGTTACGTTTGGAACAATTCAAGTACCTTCTAATGGCCAACCCATTATTTTAATGGCTGATCGTCAAACGACTGGTGGCTATCCTAAAATAGGACAAGTCATTTCTGCCGATTTACCATCCTTAGCACAAATGCAAGCAAATGGTCAGGTATTTTTTAAAGAGGTTACACTTGAAGAAGCGCAGTGGGCATTAATACATCAAGAGAAAGAAATGAATGACTTGGCATTTGGGCTACGTATAAAAAGATTACATCAACTGTGAGTAAAATAGGGCGTCTCAATTGAATTTGAGACGCCCCGTTTTTTTAATATGCTCATAACCCAATTGTCTAGATATTTCAGTTGTGGCCTTTTTTAGTTTCTCAACGAAGATTTCAGCATTGCCCTCTCGATAATTGGCTTCTAAACCTGCGATACTCATAGCTGCAATGACTTCACCTTTATGATCGAAAATCGGCGCTGCAATAGCGGATGTATAATTTTCTAATTCTGAATGGCTAATTGTATAACCATGTTTTCTTGCATGTACAATTGCTTCATAAAGCTCTTCCTTATCGGTAATCGTTCCCTTTGCAAATGGTGTAAGTTCGATTGATTCAAGATATTCCTTTATTTCACTGTCTGGTAAAAAAGACAAGACAGCACGAGAGCATGCCCCTGCATAAAGAGGACTTTTTCTACCTATTGCTGTATAAAGGCGAACTTTTTGCTTCGAATCCACTTTCTCGATATAAATGGCTTCGTCACCATCACGCACAATTAAATTAATTGCTTCTTTTGTATCATTATGTATCTCATTCATAATCGGATATGCAATTTTCCGTACATCTAAACGCATGGAAACTAAGTGTCCAAATTTTAGGAATAGAATACCCAACCTATACTTTGCATCAGTTCCCTTTTCTAACAACTCCATTTCCTCTAATGATTTTAGCATGCGGAATGCAGTCGTTTTAGGGATTCCTGATAATTCAATTACTTCTTGAAATGACAGTTCTGTATGATCGATAAATAGATTTAAGATGTCCATTGAGCGGACAACCGTTTTATTTTTATTTGTCAATTCAGGTTTGTCTTCCTTTCGTTACAAGCTTTAATTTATCGGCTTTAATAGGCAATATACCTCTAATTTCAGCCAAATTGGAACACTTTGCAAAGTTGATTAAAGGCGGTTCTCTAAGGATTTGATTGCCAGTTTAATCGCAATTAATCGACGTTCATTTAATGTTTTTTGAGCGCTGCCTTCCTTTGCCTTTGCTAACTGTTTTTCGATTGATGGAATGATACTTTGCAAAACATCTTTAGAAGTCAAAATGATTTCTTCGTCATAGGGGAAATCTCCTCCATCCCAAACTTCTATAAGACTTTTCAAACCAACTTTTATGGCGTCTCGCCTCTTTTTGACAAGTGTTGTATTTGAACCCTTTTCGGTCATGCTTTTAAAAGCATTAGAAAGCTTATTTAAAGTTGATTCCAAGGAATTAATAGACAACTTTTGTGTTTCTTGGCTAACTGTCTTCATATACGAACCTCGTCTTTCATTTTCAATTTTTAATTATACCTAATAACTCACTGTTTTTGTATAGCTTGTATATTGGGAGATATGGATGTGATGATTTGCAATGGGGGAAAAGCAATTGTTTAACTTACGGATGCCTAAGTGAAGGGTCCTTTTTTTCTTTCTAACATATAATGTTGAGGAGCTAATTTAATGGAGCTTTTACATGATTTTCTTAACTTGATAAAAAATTGGCACGGTAAGAAGTCTATTATCTTTTAATTAAATTATGGAGGTATTATATGACAAGTTTTCATTCTTTTCATGGAACGATAACGGAGATTACTAATTTTAATGCAGGTCAAGGCGGAAAAAAGGGTTGTTATAAACTTTTTACAGTAAGAAATAATATGGGGGTAATCGTAAATTTCGTCGTTTCACCTTCAACTTACTTCGTTGATCATGAAATGCTAGTAGTGGGAGATCGCGTTACAGGATATTATGATGGAGATGCACCAGCTATACTTATTTACCCTCCACAATATCAAGCGCTTGTTATGGTAAAGGATAACCCAAATCAAAATGTAAAAGTTGATTTTTTTAATAACCAATTGCAAAGCAGTGATGGGCAATTACAGTTAAATATATCTACTAATACCCACATCGTCTTAACAAATGGACAATACTTTTCAGGCCATCCAGGAAACCGCGATTTAGTTGTATATTACGGCCCTACTACAAGAAGTATTCCGGCTCAAACTACACCGTATCGTATTGTCGTTTTATGTTAAAAGCACAATGTAATTGGAATTAAAACTCGTTTAAGTTTTAACGAGTTTTTTTGTCTCTTCTTAAGCTTGAAAAACCTTATTAACATCGTTTTTTCTATTCCATGGATGATTCCTGTTGTAAACTGATTTAAAGAGATGATCTATTTTCTTAGGGGATTTAAAAGGAATTTTTATTTACACGGAACATTTATACTCTCAATTTATTATCGTAAGTTGGTTTACCTTATTGGCATCATATCAATTTGACGACATTCAATTATCACCCAATTTAACTCCTTAAGATCGATCACATTGGACTTAGAAACTGAAGGTACAGTAAGTTGGTTACAAGCGATGTTGAATAGTTTAGAATAAGCTTTTTCCTACAAATCCCCTTTTCAGCCATTTCACTTTATATTAGATTAGTTTTTACAGGTTGGAAATTTGGCGTATTTGCGTTAATTGGAAACGTATTTGCAATTTCAACTGCCTTTGCACTAGGTGGGGCACATGAATTGGTACATGCAAGACTTTACGGATTTAATGGGGTTTACTATTCTTGCTGTATCTGTTGTCTTAAAAGATTCTAATACTCGTCTAGGCTATCTAACGGGGATTATCGGAGCGTGTTAAAGTATGCCACTCACTGCCACTGTCACGACATGGCTTATACCATATGGGATTCCGAACTTCACCATGCCATTCGTCCTTTGTACATGATTGCTATTAGGTGCAGAAAAGAATTACCGCGGCTTCAACACTCTGCACCGGGTACAAAAATAAACATAAAAAAGACGCTATTCCTAATATGGAAATGCGCCTGTTTCTAGGGATTAGTTTAAATTTGCAGTGCAGTTTTGAGGTATAATTTTAAGGCATTTATCTGTCCTTCTGTATCAGCTTCTTTCTTTCCAGCAAGATTTGTCTCCAATAAAATACCATCTGTAACATTTATAATAAAGGTGGCAATCGTATGAAGGGGCTGTTCTGGAGAAAATTCCCCTGTGTCTACTCCTTTTTGAAGCATTTTGATAAAGTTCTCCCTTGCACGATTAAAACGTGTAAGTAAATACGGAATTCGCTCTATTCCTTCGCTACGCCATCCTGTAACGAAATATTCATAAGTAACTGCACTAATTTTATTAAATGAATCTTTATTGTACTCATCTAAAATAGACTCTATAGTTTCCCAAACAGGTTGATTACTTTGAATAAGATTATGAATTTTCTTTTCAAATTGTTCATCCCTTTCATTCAGTATGCACTTTAACATCTCTTCTGTACTAGAAAAGTATTGATATACACCGCCCCGACTCATTCCAGATACTTCAACAACGTCTTTCATAGTTGTAGGTTCGAAACCCTTTTGACAGAACACAGTTTCAGCTGCCTTCAATATTTCAAACTTTCGATTTTCTTTGTACTGTTTAGTTACTTTAGGTGACATTTGGAACCTTCTTTCAATAGGAGATTTTATTATGATTGTTAATAAGCTGACTGCAATCAAAGATGTGCCGGATACAATAAATGTCATAACAACACCAAATAATTCGGAAAGAATTCCACCCGAAACCATCCCTATCAATGTCCCAAGTGTAGTCATACTGTTGATTATTCCGAAAACACGACCAGTTTTATCTACTGGGGTACTTTTTTGTACAATTATATTTAAAGGTATAATGGCAGATCCAAAAGAAAAGCCAGCTAGAAAAAAAAGTATGGGATATGCAATTGAAAGAAATGAAGGGGGAAGTTGAGACATAAGAGCAAGCGCTACAAGTGAAATTCCAAGTCCTAACGCTCCGAAAAACATGCAATCTAATGTCGAACGAATATGCTTTTTTGTAAAGATAGCTGACGCTAAAAACATACCACCTCCACTAGCAGCCATACTATATCCCGCTACGGTTACAGGATCTTTAAAGATATCCCTCAACAGTACCATGAATTGAGTATCGGCGATTTGTAAAACGAGAAGCAAAAAAGTGGTAATAATTAAACTAATTAAAATGATAGGAATGCTTTTTAGGAAAGAGAAACCTCCTTTCATATCTGTTAGTAAATTTGAAATGAAATTCATTTTTTGCTGTTCGTTTTTTTCAACCTTAACCTTAACCTTTCGATTGTCCTTTGGAACGCCAAGTAAAAATAATGCTGATAAAGCAAATGTAATAGCATCGATATAAAATGCCCATTGGATGCCTACAGTCGCAACAATCATTCCACTTAGTACTGGACCAATAATTTTTGCGCCATTATCAATCATCCCACTAATGCCGATTGCTGCCTGCATTTGATCATCTTCTACGATTTCTTTTAATTTACCATTTTTTGCGGGAATAAATAATGCTACATACGAACTTTTTAAAAATAACAAGACATATACATGCCATAGTTGGGTTGAAAATGCCACTCCTAAAACAAGAACCACACAGAACAAATCAGAAATCAACATAATTAAACGCCGGTCAAACCGATCACTTAGCACACCGCTAAAAGGACCTAATAAAACCATAGGACCTACAAACACGAGCATTACACCAGAAACTGCTAGTGGTGAAGCATTCCACTTTACAGCAACTAAAGTGATTACAGCTAAAATATCCAACCAGTTTCCAATAGCCGAAACAGTTTGAGATGCAATCAAATACAAAAAAGCTTTATTTTTATATAGACGTTTTGAATCCGAACCACTAGTCATCCTTATTCCCCCATTAATGAAATAAAATCAAAAAAATGACAACTCTGTCATTATTATAAAGTGACAGGGTTGTCAGTTTCAAGACTTAAATACATTTAATTAGAATAATTTAGCATTATTTTCTAATTTATAACCTGTACTGGACGCAAAAACCATTCTGGCAATTAACTACAATTCAAAAAGCCATGCCGTAAATTCCACTGAAAATCGGATTTTTCGGCACAGCTATTTTTATTAATCTCCTCCCCCACCGCAGCTTGAACAGGAACTACCGGACGAGCAAGAATTACAGGAGCTTCCCGACCCGCAACTTGAACAACTTGATGAACCGTTGTTGCTTAATTTCATATAACTTGAAAATTCATCATAATGAAAAAAAGAAACAGATAAAAAAGGTACGAGCATCGCATTGTAATTTTGCTGTTTTTTTCTTTTTCTCATCATTTCATGTATGAGCTTTTTCTCATAGTTTTTAACTCTGTTTGCTGATTTTTTCATGGAAGAAATCAGTGCGAGGAGAGGAGGCATATATTTGGTATTGCGCTTAAAATAAATATCTATTAGTTCGTCTACTGATAAATTTCTAAATTCATCTATCACATTTGGATTTACTGGGTATTTGAAAAACCCCTTATAAAGATGGATATTTTCATTTCTTATGAAAAATAGCTCTGCATATACCCAATCAAAAAATCCGCGCAAATCAGGATCAGGCTCAACATTAACATTTGGACTGTGGTGAAGTAATGTCCCTAAATATTTCTTTGAAAAATCTTCATACTCACGGGTAAACATGAGCATCTGATGCCACAGTTCATCAACTTTCTTACTAAACATAGGTGACTCTTTTAAAAGAAAAGTCAAAATAAAATAACGTTTTAAATCCAGGAGACGCCACTCGTACTCATTTTCTTTTAACCTATTCCTATTTCTTTCCCTTACCCTATCTTCTACGGTTCCCATATAATTTTTTTTAAGGGCTTGCTCCAGATTTTCACTTAACTTTTTTAATCCTTTAATTGGTTTTATATCTAATGTATTTGGAGATAAACCAAATTTAAATGAAAGCTTTTTACGTATAAATAAAATAAACGAAATAAAAACTACAAGCAATAGTAACCATCCCATCAAATGCCCTCCTTCCTTTTAGAATTTTATTGTAGTCAGGTTTCATATTTTACTATTTTAAATATCCCTAAACTAAACAGACACACTTGTTCAATAACTTCACCAAAAATACGTTTAATCCTTTTTTGAACAACAGAAAGAACGAATTTCGCCATCAGAAATTCGTTCTTTTCATATTGGATTTTCCCCAACTCCACGACAGCCTCTAATTATGGTGGATGTTGATCAAGGGGAATCATTAAATAAAGTAGTGTTACAACTTTTATGCAAATAAAATCTCAAATAACAATCGTCGTTTTTTCAATCGACAATGTTTGCTTCAAAAGCATCCAGCAACGCTCTTACTTCATCGGTTGTTTTTGTGTTCATCAATTGATTTCTTAATTCACCTGCCCCGCGGAATCCTTTGACATAAATTTTGAAAAATCGATGCAGCCCTGTGACTGAACGTGGTAATTCCTCTGCATATTTATCTTGAAGATCTAGCTGCAATCTTAAGAGATCCAGGTATTCATCACTACTATGCTCTTTTGGTTCCTTTTCAAAGGCAAACGGATTTTTAAAAATACCGCGCCCAATCATCACACCATCAATACCGTATTTTTCTGCAAGCTCAAGACCCGTTTGACGGTCAGGAATATCTCCGTTGATTGTTAGTAGCGTATTTGGTGCGATACGGTCACGTAATTCTTTGATTTCCGGAATCAGCTCCCAATGCGCATCAACTTGGCTCATTTCTTTTCTAGTACGCAAATGAATAGAAAGATTCGCAATATCTTGTTTCAATATATGCGTTAGCCATTCCTCCCACTCCTCTAAATCCGAGTAACCAAGTCTTGTTTTCACACTTACAGGCAGCCCTCCAGCTTTTGCTGCTTGTATAATTTCAGCGGCAACGTTTGGACGTAAAATAAGACCGCTCCCTTTTCCTCTCGTAGCGACATTTGGTACAGGGCACCCCATATTAATATCTACGCCTTTAAACCCAAGTTCTGCCATACCTATACTCATTTGACGGAAATTTTCGGGCTTATCTCCCCATATATGCGCAACAATTGGCTGTTCATCTTCTGTAAAAATCAAACGTCCTCGCACACTTTTCATGCCCTCTGGATGACAATAACTTTCCGTGTTTGTAAACTCTGTAAAAAACACATCTGGGCTTCCTGCTTTACTTACGACATGACGAAAAACAACATCAGTCACATCTTCCATCGGAGCAAGTACAAAGAACGGTTTCGGTAAATCGTTCCAAAAATTTTCTTTCATATATATTCAAATCCTCTCATTATTGGTACATAGTCAAATGCTCGTCTTAAAATTAATAAATGAATTCCATCTACACCTAATTTGATAGGATTGAGTTTGGAAATTCCTTAGATTTTTAAATTATAACCTAGCTTTATTCATTTATGTTCAACAATGTCCTCGACGGCGATATTTTTTGCTAAGGAACAGTAGAAAAAATCACGTTTTCACTTTAAACTTTTGATTACTTTCACCCAACAATAGTAGCTTGAATTATATAGTAATAAAACGCAAAAGCAGCAGAATCACATAGGATTCTGCTGCTTTTTTAGTAGCCAATAATTTAGATAAAACGAGCAATATCTTCTAATGGTAAACGTGATGAACCGTACGCTGGTGCAGCTGATTTACCAATAGCAATCAGTACGATAGGGAATTGATTTTCTGGTAATTCAAATCGCTCCGCAAATTTCACTTTGTCAAAGCCACCCATTGTTACTGTATCAAAACCTTTTTCTTTTGCAATTAGCATAAGCTGCATTGAAATAAGACCTGCATCAAATGAAGCGATGTTTTGTCTTACCGCTAAAGGTAATGATGGGTATAAACGATGGGTATTTCCAATCATTAAATCCTTTGATGTATCATCCATATGGCCTTCTGTTACGTTTTGAGTGTAGATTTTTTCTACATTTTTATACATTTCAGCATCACCTAAAACGGCAATAACTGCTGATGATGTCTCTATTTGTTCTTGATTGTTGGCAATTGTACGGAGTTCTTTTTTCGTTTCTTCATCTTGAATGACAAGGAAACGCCATGGTTGCAGGTTACTTGAAGATGGTGCACTCGTCGCTTCTTTAATGATTTCCTCAAGTTGTGCTTGCGTCATTTTAAAAGTAGGTTCGTATCTGCGAACAGATTTTCTTTCATGCATAATTGTATATAAATCTTTAGTTGTAGTTGTCATTTTATTTCCTCCTAGTAAACTTACTAATGATAAGTTAATAAATAGAATCTTATCATTAGTAAGTTTGTCCGTCAAATAAAAAATGTTCTATGTTACAATGTATGAAAATGAATTCACATGCGGGAGGTTATGACATGACTCAACCGAATTGTACACATACTTGCAGTAGCTATCATCAAGCGATTGAATTTATAGGGAAACGATGGATGGGTATGATTATATATACCTTGTTGCCAGGGCCAAAAAGGTATCACGAAATTCACTCGGCTATCCCAGGAATTTCTGATCGTTTATTAACAGAACGTTTAAATGAACTTGTCAATGCAGGTTTAATCAAGAAGAAATTCATCGACTCTTCTATAAAAAAAGTGGAATATGAGTTAACACCAAACGGCATAGCATTCCAAGAAGTCATTAAGTCGATTCAAAAATGGATAGATCTATGCGACTTTGAAAAGACAACAATTGAATGAAAACGAAAAAACTAGCTAGAATATTAATTCTAACTAGTTTTTTATTTTGTTAATATTATGAATTACCTAGCACTCGGCAATATTTTATTCAACACTATCGCTACAATCGCAGCTGTTGCTATTGGGGAGCCGAATAAATATTGTACGGTTGTCGGTAAAGTATATAAGAAATCCTTAGGTAGTAATGTTACTGCTAAAGTTAAAATCATTGGAACAGCAATAACGTACATTTCTTTTTCACCGATTCGTTCATTTTTTATGACTTGCAAACCGCTAATCGCGATAATGCCACAAACGATAACGAACACACCACCAATTACCGCTGATGGAATGGCAGAGATTAAGGCAGCTAGCTTACCTGAAAATCCGAATAATACAAACCAAATTCCTGCAGCTACAAAAACACGTCGACTTGCAATACCTGTAATTGAAATAACACCTGCATTTGTTGAGTACCCTGTTACTGGTGTAGACCCGAGTAATGAAGCAGTGAAGCAACCAATCCCTTCACCAATAACCCCGCGATTCACTTGTTTGTCTGTTAATGGTTTATCGATAACATTACTAACAGCAAACCAAGTACCTGTTGTTTCAGCCATTAAAACAATATAAATGATGACCATTGTTACGATAGCAGAAATATTAAAAGTGAAACCAAAGTCTGCAAAAGGAATTTGTGGCATGCTAAACCATTTTGCTTGTGAAACAGCCGATAAATCTAAAATTCCCATAAATTTAGCTACAATGCTCCCTACGATTAACGCAATCAGGACCGATCCAATACGAAATACGCGACCTTTCTGACCGAAGAAGGAACCTAGCATAACACAAACGATTAATACAGTAGCTGTAATCAGCGCTAAATAGATGTTTTGATTAATTGAAGCACCTGCACCGTTATAGATGTTACTACTTAAACCGACTGGCATTAATGCAAGACCAACGACAAAGATAATTGTACCTCCAACGATTGGTGGAATGAAAGTTTTTACAATCTTATTAAAAAGACCTGTAAAACCTAAAATGATGACTAAAATAGCACCAATTAAACTTGCACCTAATACGGTACTCCAACCAAGTTCACCACCACCACTAGCGGCATAAATACCAACGATGGCGCCAAGTGGAACATAAGATGGACCTTGCGCGATTGGTAATTTCATACAGAAGTAAGTTTGAACGATGGTTGCAACCCCTGCCGCAATAAAGGTCGCTTGTATTAGTGCCGTTGATTGTCCTGATTGTAAACCGATTAACATCGCAATAAGGAAAGGTACTACATAGACGTCCATCGCCATTACATGTTGTAAACCGAGAAGGGCTGATTGACCAAATGAAACTTTTTCATCGGGTAAAACGGTTAATCGTTGAGTATTGCTTTTATCGTTAGCTTGCATGTTATTTTGCGTTTCCACTGAATTGCACACCTCAAAGTTATAGTTTTTCTATATGAATGTTCGACGATATAGGGTAATGATCTATTATTTAGTTCTGTTGTGAACTTTGGTGCCTTGAACCCATACTTCACGAATGTTTTCTGGTCGCACAAGATACATCATTTTTTGGAAAATATCATGTAAATCTTCGTTCCCATCAAAAATCGGTAGCTTTGCCGATGGTAATTTTGTATCGATAATTTGTACATCCCATGTATAGCTTTCTTGTAAACGTCCGATTGGCAGGCTTAAACTTTCCCCACCACCAGCAGTTGCTAAATAGAATGCTTCATTAATTGTCATACGTGAATTTGGTAAACCGCGCTTTTCAGCAGGAAGATTCGGGTCTACACCGTCCTCTAACATTCTAGATGACATGACTACTTGGCGAGCATTGTCGTAAAGACTTGGTGAAAAACCACCCGAAACATCTGTACCTAAACCAATATCGACGCCTTTTGCATGTAAATGTGCAACTGGAAGAACACTGTTGGCAAAGTAAGCATTTGAAATCGGGCAATGACCGATAGCAGTGCCTGTTTCGGCAAATAGTTCTGCATCCTCATCGTTTAAAAAATTGCAATGTGCCATGACAGCTTTGTCACCCAATAGTCCGAAATCATTTAAAGCAAACGCATCATTTTTATTGAATCTCTCTTGTACGTAACCATGAGCCCAATCACTTTCACTGCAGTGAGACTGGATGTGCGTATCGTACTTAGCAGCTAATTCTCCTAAACCCTTCAAAGCACCGTCCGTACAACTTGGTATAAAGCGTGGTGTGACAACAGGATAAACCCCTTGTTTAGTCGACTTCGCCAATTCTTTAACAGCTAAAATAAATTCCTCGGTATCAGCTATTGCCGATTGCGTATTAGCATCACGGTAAAATTCAGGCGTTTGTTCAGGATCGTCCATCACAACTTTCCCCACGAGACCACGTTGGCCTTTTTCTGCACAAATTTCAGCTAATAATAAGCTAGCTTCTTTATGAACCGTTGCAAAATAAAGTGATGTCGTTGTGCCGTTCGCTAATAACGTACTAACTAAGTCTTCATAGACCTCCTTAGCAAATTCCAAATCTGCAAATTTAGATTCAATCGGGAAAGTATACGTATTCAACCAATCATATAGAGGAATGTCTAACGCGGTTCCAGATTGCGCCCACTGCGGTGCATGGACATGTAAATCAATAAAGCCTGGTAAGAAATACTGTCCGTCCTCTAATTGATGAAAATTTTCTTTTTCTTGGTATGTATTTAATAATGATTGATAGTCAGCATGTTCAGGTGCAACGGCTTTTTCAATCATACCGTCAGCATTAATACAAAACAGATAATCTTTTAACACTTGTACTTCTTTAGGTGACTTACTTGTAAAAGCAGTACCTCTGAAAATTCGCGTATATTTAGACATAAAATCCACCTTAACGTTCGCATTTATTGGAGAATAGGGATTATTATAGGTTATAAAAATAATTAAGTCTATATAAAATACGAATAGATTAATAATATTATATAAAATTAGAGAAATGCATTCGTTTTTTGTCATAAAAGTAATACTACGACCTGCTGCAGTAGCAAAAACACTCCGACGATTAACTCCAATTCAAAAAGCTGTGTTGAAAATCCAATGTTTTCTGAAGTTCTGTGAAATACACTCATGAAAAACAAAAGCCACTTGGAAAATAAATTACCCAAAAGATGGTAACAGTGAAATCAATTTGATAAACTTAGCGTACAAAGCGAAAACTCCTATTGTGATTTGTCTCAGTAACAATTACGATACATAAGTTTTCGCTTTTATTTTATAATTTAATGTAAAATTATAGAATCTTTATATGGTCAACTCCTAGTTGTAATGATGGCACTCTTTTTTCAAGATTTTCAAATATAAAGGATAAGGAGAATTCAGTATGTGTAAAAAAACAGTTGAAGAATTGGAATTAAAATTACCTAAATTTAAATATATAGAGCATCCCATTAAATCAGGTATTTTTAAAACAGACAAAAAAGTGGTCTGTGATTGTTGTGAACAAGAAGTGGAAATTTATATTGAAAGTGGACTATATGCAATAGAATCCGTCGAATACCTTTGCCCTAACTGTATAAGTAATGGAAAAGCAGCAGAGAAGTATAATGGCACATTTCAATCGGATTTATTTAATGATGAACAAGTAGTGAATGAGTCGTTTGTAGATGAAATTTTACATCGAACACCAGGTTATGTGAGTTGGCAAGGTAATAACTGGTTTGCACATTGTACGGATTATTGCAAGTTTATTGGATATGTAGGTTGGGCCGAATTAGTTGAAAGAGGGATTGAAAGTGAGATAGAAAATTTTACAGACATGACTATAGAGGACTTAAAACACTACTTAATAAATGATGGCGAATTACAAGGCTATTTATTCCAATGTTTAGAATGCGGAAAATATTGCTTATATGCAGATTGTGCATAAATCATCTAAAGAGGAGCCGTGCATATGTTTGATAAGGAACTAGTAACAGCGATAAAAGATAGTAATGTAACTGTGCTAGAAAAATATACGACAAATAGTTGGAAAATTAATGAGAAAATACTTTGTTATGAAGCGGCCTATACACCGGAATTACCACTAAAGTTTGCAATTGAAAGTCAAGCAACACGAGCAATTCGTTGGTTGGTAGAGCAAGGGGCAAATTTAAATGACAAAGATTCGCCAGCATTTGTAGCGGCAGTACAATATCTGGGTGAATCGGATATAAGGTATTTAGTTGAGCATGGTGCAAAAATTCATTTACAAGATCGTTTAAAGAAAAATGCCTACGATGCCGCCGTCTATAGTGGGCAATTCAATAAATTAGCACTTGTAAAATCACTAGGGCTATCTGTCGAAAAATATGGCGGCTCTGCATTTAGAAACGTTGTATCTAATTTCAATAAAAATGCAGTTGATTTCTTTCTTGAAAATAAGGTAGATATTAATTATAACAAGCCTAATATGGTTTATCCTTGGGGACCGACGCCACTTGAAGTAGCTATTAGATATAATCATTCTCCAGATTTAGTAATGTATTTAATAGAACAAGGCGCTGATTTTATGAAGCCTAATAAAAATGGAGAACGTCCTTATACAGTAGCAGTTATAGAGCAAAAAGAAGAAATTGCAGCTTATTTAAAGTCGTTAGAGCCTGATGAATATCATGATTGGGAAAATAAACTGTATGAATTAAGAAAAGCAAATATGTCTGGAGATATGATTTCCTTTCTTTTAAGTGATCAATTAAAAGTTGAACTTCCAGAAAGTGACCTGGAAATTTCATATATTGAGTTTCTACCAGCTATAAGTACTTTTTGGTACCAAGTAAAGCGGAAAAAGTTTATTCAAATAAGTAGAATTATAGATAACTATTCAGATTTATTAATTCTTTGGCATCCATCTAAAAAGAAATTGTATTTTTATGATGAAGAGCATTTAGAGTTACATGAAATTGGATCATTCCAACAGTTCATAGCAGACCCGTACAAAGCGTTTGACAATTATTTTTAGTTGAGATGTTGGTGATTTTTAGAAGTATAATGCTGTAATAGATTTATGTTTTAACAAGCTCATAAACTACATCCAAAGGACAAAGAAAAGAATTTGAAAATGGAGCTGATGTGCTATGAAGAAAAGTAGATCTGAAACGATTCGTATAGAGGATTTTGAAATGGATGGGGATTTACTAGAGGGAGAGATTTTATTAGATGAATGGAATGCTTTTTTTAATTGCGAAAGTTCCATTTGTTTATCAATTCTACTTGAGGAAGATACTATTTTAGAAGAATTATTGCCAGAACATTTGAATGGGTATAACTATATCCTCCATAATCAAACGAAAATGCTACATGCCATTTTGAATGAACTTCTGAAACAATACCCTAAAATGCAGCTACAATACGGCTATGACGAAGAGGAAAAAAAAGAATATATGCCTGATGTTTCGCATATTCGAAACTTTTCATCCTTACTTTCACCATTGACGATGTATATTTTGGATGTATCAAAGGATGGTTCTCCATATTTCGGATGTATTTTTTCTTGCAAGTGGGATGACGAACATGCTTTTGGCGCAATGCTTTATAAAGACCGCGTTGTTGAAATCGGTGGAGCAGATACAGCTTTCTTATCTTGGATAGCACAAAATGATTTAGATAAGTGCATTCAATATGAAAATACTAACCAAAAAGGATGGGATGAAAAATGAATTACTTAAAATCTTCCAATTTCACTACGCATGTAGCAACCTTTCAACAAGCAATCACTGAAATTCAAACGGACCGCTGTAAATTTATTGAAGAGTACCCTACCACAATTGAGTTATCTACGGGGGAAAGTATTTTAGTTACTGCTGCCTTAGAGTTTTACTTAAATAATCAACTATCGACACCATTTAGTTATACTGAATCGAGAGCTTTTTGTGAAAAAATACGACAGAAGATAGGATTCGAAGCGATTCGTTATACTTTGCAAGTTTGGATTGAAAAAAATATTCAGCAGCCATATTTCTCTACCGAAGAGAGAAATTGGGAAACTACATATACATTAATAGAAGGAATAGAGCTAGTGTATATTCATGAGGATTTGCTAGATTTTGTATGCTATGTAGCTATTTGTTACATGAAGTTTGGTGCTAATTTTGATTCCATTTCAGCGGAGCGACTTTTTAACTTGGTGGAAGCAACTGGATCAAACAAAGTCGCAAAACTAAGAGAAAATGGTTCGGGGGATCTTTCAATAAGCGAAAGTTCTTATAGTGACAATGATGTTGATTGTTTTGCGAATGATGCTTTTGCCATTATTGTTATTAAAATTAAGAACGAAAAATCGGAAGCATATGGAAAGTCTTTGGATTTTATTATTCAATTACTAGATTTAGACTTCCCAAGAAGTTATCAAATTCAATTTGCAAGTTCTAAAAATGGGTACTTGCCAATTGAAAATTTACCTCATGTGCCTGTTCACAATTTTTTTGCCAATGCACTTAAGTATCCGGAGCTGCATTCGAAAATTAAATCATACGCTGAAAAAGCCATGAGAACATATGAATGGTATGCGGATTTAGAAGACGAGGATTGTGCTATGCCTTCCACATTTGCCGTATTAGGTTTAGGTTTAGTTTCCTCAGAATACTGGCCATTAGTACAAACATACATGGAAACTTGTGATGAAGAACACTCATCCATCCAAACAGCTTTCACACCAGAATTTATCAAAAAATTCGGATTTACTTCTGAAACACTGCCTGTATTCATTAGTTGCGTGCTTTCTGTACAAGAACATGAACCTCATGCTGTTTTTGAGGAGAAAATGAATAATAAAGCCAGTTTAGAACTGCTATTAACATGCAAAAATAATTTTGTAGATTATCTTAGTGAAAGCCAAAAAGAAGATTGGAAAGATGAACTCGATGAAATGATTGACTACGTCTGGCAAAACGTATGTTATACCATTTGGGGCGTTTGTTTTAATAAACCAGTTGCAATAGTAATTGACAGTGCTCCAGAAGAACTAAAACAACTTTACCGAGAGATTTTGCAGTAATTCCCCTTCTGTACCGGGGGCAAAACGATTCTAACAATTAAATCCAATTTGAAAAGCTGTGGCGGAAATTCCAATGAAAATTGAATTTCTCAACACAGCTATTTTTATGAATTAATCAAACTAACTCCAACGATAGCAACTATTTTACAATATGTCGATTGTTGAAATTTCTAGATGCATTACAATTACAAGACCTGTTAGCTTACCTCTAAAGATGTCACTAAATTCTCTGAAAACTAATTCAAGTCTTGAAATATCGTAGAATATTTTGTCTCGCTTAATTTGACAATTCGAATGAGAAAAACTCAGTCAATTGTTGTTCATGCTTATCGAGCATAATCTGTTCCGCCTTGATGCCCTGCTCACGTAGTACTTCAATGTTCTGCACAAGGAATTCGTCACTGCCAACAACATAGAAGAGCCCATCCTTGTCTCCAGCAAGATTTTTCACTTCTTCATAGTAGTCTTTACGGTTATCGGCGAACTGTGATGTAAACTTCTTATCAGGTGCTGTTTCAAAAATATCGGTAAATAAGAAATCTCTTGATGAATCGATGTTTAAGGAATGAATTCGATTGATGTTGTCAGCACGTTTAAAATAATCAAGTACAAGCGGTCTGAAAGTTGCCAAGCCGACACCTGATGACAACAGGTAAATATTTTTCCCTTCTCTTTTCAGCGGTACATTTGAATGTGTTTTAAATATTGCAACTTCATTACCAACTTCAAGATTTTTTAAAATCGTTTTGAACTCAGAGCATTGTTCTTTGATGCGTGTTGTAATTCCAATCGCATCTTCATGCGGTAAAGTGGAGATTGACATATGGCGAATCAGGCTGCGATTTGGTTTATCTCCGGCATTAAAACCCTCCAGTGCGAAGTGGGTGTGGGAGCCTTCTTCCCATGTAAAGTCTCGTGGACAGTCGAGTAGATACGTTCTAACCTCAGGCGTTTCTTCAATAATCTTATTTATTTTAGTCCAATATACTTGCATTATTTATCCTCCTCAATTATATTTCTCTTTGCTATCTAATATACAACAATTGAAAACGTTTCTCAATTAAATAAATCGATTGAACTGATACTAACAATTATGAAGCTCAAGAGAACGTATCTCATAAACAAATTGAATGTTCTTCTAAATCACTTCAAACTGAATAGCTGTTATGATCTGTGTAAGCTGAGGTAAATAATCTAATTTTCAATTCGGTTTCTTTATGTCACTCAATTTTTGAGATGCTTCACTTTTTTTAAATTTATGACTAATAAACTGCTATTGGCCCATATGGACCCTGGAGAATTTCTATTTTCGTTTCAAAAATATTTGTCAAAACTTCTGGGTCCATAATTTCTTCCACTGTTCCAAAAGCCGCAATTTGTCCATCTTTCATAGCACAAATTCTATCGGAATATTTTGCTGCGAAATTTATATCATGCATCACGGTCAAAATAGTTCTTCCAAATTCATTTGCAGCCTGTCTTAAATGCTCCATCATTTGAACAGAACGAGCAATATCAAGATTGTTCAGAGGCTCGTCCAAAAGTACATACTCAGTCTCTTGGCACAAAACCATTGCAACATATGCCCTTTGCCTTTGACCACCTGAAAGCTCATCTAAGTATCTATTTTCTAAATCAGTCAAATCTAAAAAATCAATATACTTAGAAATAATGGTCTCATCCTCTTTCGTTAATCTACCATTTGAATAAGGAAAACGCCCAAATCCAACTAGCTGCCTAACAGAGAGCCTCGTTACAAAATGATTTTCTTGTCGCAAAATAGTAATAATTTTCGCCAAGTCTTTTGATTTAGATTCAGACACATCCATATTCGCCACCATAATTTGTCCTTCATCCAAATCCAAAAGTCTGCCAATCATCATAAGTGTCGTAGATTTCCCAGCACCATTTGGTCCAATTAATGAAGTAAAACCCGCTTTTGGTATTTCTATATTCAATGGTCCTATTTTGACGTTATCAGTATATATCTTTCTAGCATTATTAATCTTTATCATAGAGACCTCTTCCTTAATATTACAATTAAAAATAGTATTCCACCAAACAGTTCAATAATAACTGACACTACAGCTTGAGAATCGAATACATGATACATTAAAAAATATGCACTCGTAAGTATAAAGAATCCTATAGCAAGAGCCATTGGAAAGATATATCTGTGATCATAAGTTGGAGCCGCTTGATAACTCAAAGTTGCAACTAAAAATCCATAGAAAGTAAGTGGTCCAATCAAAGACGTTGAAATTGCCATCAAAATAGCAACTAATATAAGGGTATAAATTATACTGGATTGATATTTAACGCCAAAAGTAGTAGACACATCTTTTCCAAGTGACAATACATTTAATTTCTTAGAATAAGCAAAAATTAATATTGCTACAATTATTACCATTGGAATAACGATTGGAAAGTATTCCGCATCTGCATTATTGACAGATCCAAATAATCTTGCCTGTAAAAGATCAAACTCTGACGGCGCAAGAAGCCTTCTCATAAACGTTGACACAGAATTTAGCCCAGTCCCAATAATAATTCCAACTAAAAGCATCAGTTGTAAATTCCCATACTTTCCTGAAAGTAACCACCCATAAAGGATCAAACTCATCATGACCATCGCAATAACTTGAAATAGAAATGATCCAATACCACTAAAGCCAACCAATGCACTAGCACCAAAGAAAAACATTGTACTAGTATGAATTGTTGAATAGAGTGATTCAAAACCTAACAGAGAAGGCGTTATAATCCTATTGTTCGTAATTGATTGAAAAGCAACGGTCGATAAACTGTGACAAATCGCTGCAATAATCATTGCCACAAGGGCTACTATCCTTCTCATAACAACTGGGATAAAAGAAGGGGAATCTACTGGAACTGGATTGTTATAAACTAAAAGACCATACGAAGAAAGACCACCTAAAGCAAGTAATGTTATTAGCAAAATCCAATAACGTTTTTCCTCTTTTTTAGAACGAAAAGCTCTAGCTGATCTCTTTTCATTATGAAGGCTAGTCTCGATTTGGACATTTTCTTTATTTCTATATTCCAATGCGTTCATCTTAGCCTCCTTGGTTTTCTTTGTCTCAATAAAATAGTAGTAAATACGACTGCTCCCACTGTTCCAAGTATTAAAGAGACAGGTACTTCAAAAGGCATAATTATTGTTCGAGAAATTATGTCACAAAGAGTGATAGTGCCCATTCCGATCACACATACCCATGGCAAATTACTTCTAAGATCATCCCCTCTAAACATTGAAACAATATTTGGAACGATTAAACCTAAAAAAGGTAGGTTTCCAATAACAGCCGCAACAATTCCAACTGCAACAGCAATAAGACCATTAGCCAAAAGAATGAGCCTGTTATAATTTACGCCAAGACTTGTTGCAACATCTTCCCCTAGTCCAGCTAAAGTCAATCGATTCGCATACATGAAAATAAGGATAGTAACAATAACAATGACCCATAAATATTCATATCTTCCAACTTGAACACCCGCAAAAGAACCAACAAACCAACTTTCAATAACTTGTGTCATTTGAAAAAAGAGTCCCATAAAAGTTGACACTGCAGAAATGACTGCTCCAAGCATCAATCCAATGATTGGGACAATTAAAGACGAGCGAAGTTTAACTCTTCTTAAGAATAAAAAGAAAATCATAGTTCCTATAAAAGAAAAAATGATTGCACCCGTCATTCTAAGCACTAAAGTTGGTGCTGGAAATACTAAATACACAATGAGGAGTCCCAAGCCTGCCCATTCAATTGTTCCTGTTGTGGTAGGTTCTACAAAACGATTTTGTGTTATAAGTTGCATTACGAGTCCTGCCATTGCCATAGCAGCTCCGGTAAGCATTAGTGCTACAGTTCTTGGAACACGAGTGATGAAAAACATTTCCATTCCATCTTCTTGGCCACGTATATCATAAACTCCAGTAAACAGTGATATCGCCCCTAAAATAATTACGACGATAACTGCTAATATAAAAGGTTTTGTCCATATTTTATTATAGGTATAAAACTGGGGCTGAGAAAAATTCTCAACCCCGGTTATGACATTTTTCGGCACTATGTTATACTCCTTTACACTACTTAGCTAAAGAGTTAGCAATGTTGTCAAATAACTCTATAAAAGTTTGCAGTGATTCATTTGTGTAAGTGTCATTTGGTGCATAAATGATATTACCTTCAGTAACTGCCTTTGTGTTTTGAAGAGCAGGTGAATTTTCAACTACATCCTTAGCAGGAATTTTCTCGTCTGTAGAATTTATTGAAGCATCACGATCTAGTACAAATAGCCAATCAGGATTACTCTGTGCAATAGCTTCAACAGAAACTTCATCACCTTGGTGGTTTGTAGAAGAATCTTCAACTTCTAATGCAGGAGTCCATCCAAAAATGTCATACATTGGTCCCCAAACACGTCCAGAGTGTGGAGCTGAAAAACCAATATCTCCTCCAGAAACTATAATACTCATAACTTTATCTTTTCCGTTATATGCAGACTTAGCTTTTTCGATAGCTTGATCAAAATCAGCTGTCATTTTTTTAGCCTCTTCATTTTTATCAAAAATTTGTCCCAAAGTAATTGTTGCACCTTTAAGTCCATTTACTAAGTTTTCTCCAGGTGCACCAGCTTCCTCAGAAACATCAAAACTAAGATCAATAACAGCTGCATTTGGTACTAATTTTTTTATATCCTCATAATAGTCACCAAATCTTTGACCAACAATTACAAGTTCAGGATTTACAGCTGCAATAATTTCAAGTTTTGGTTCACCATGATTCCCAATATCTTGAACTTTTTCATCAGCTACATATGGTGAATCTGCAGGCATTACACCCTTTGGAACAGCCGCTAACTCAATATCCCAATCAGCTAAAGTTTCAAACGTTCTATTATCTAAAGCAACTACATTCTTAGGATTTACAGGAACCGTAACAGTTCCATGAGCATCAGTGATTTCAACTGTTGTAACCTCTGCAGTTTCTTTTTCTTTCTCCTTAGGTTCAGTTTTAGCAGGTTCATTACTTGAATTTGAACAAGCTGCCAACACCAAAACAAATATTGCCATAATTACAGTTAATTTAAACTTTCTCATTTTCTTATACCTCTCTCCTTATGTGTAAACTTTATAGACAAACAGTTTATTGAGTTGATAAAAATAATATCTATGTTATATTTTTATGCGCGATTTAAATAAAACAATTTTTTTCACATAGTGCACTGTGACGACACAAAAACAATAACATCCTAAGTGATAATGATTATCAATTTCAATACCCTATTTAAGAATACCGAATTTAAAAATATTGTCAACCCCTATAATATTTTCCAAAAAATAATTTCATTATTTTAACTGATTTTAAAACAGGCATGTGCTTTCTAATTTCAGTTGGTTCAACACGAGGTTTAAAGAAGTCCGCAAATCTCATAGTCCCGTACAATGAATTTTAATAATCTTCGTAAAGGGCGTATTTTATAGCCCAATTTCTGATTGCTTCTTTTGGTGGAAAACCTGAAATATTAGAACAACAAAAAAACGAATTTCCCCTCGGAAATTCGTTTTGTTTTATTATTTTACTTCAACCACGAGATAGCTCCCCAGTATGGTGATTGTTGATGCACAAAACAATTAGGTATTCTTCATAGATTGAAAAAATAACTTCGAAAATATTTTACATAAAAAAGACCGCACCAAAATCCGATGAAAATCGGAATTTTTGGCACAGCTCATCTTAATAACTCAAACTATTTGTAATTAAGCTAATGCTTCACAGTGCAGATAAATCGGCTGTTCTATATTTTATATCTTATAAATGTTGAAATAACTTTGCTGTTCGTTTATTAAATTCATCTATATTTAGTGCAGCATCAATCGCTTCCCGAACTTTTCTTTCTTCGTCGGCAAATAACTTTGCGAAACGTGTTGCCTCAGCTATTGAAGCTTTATATTTAGCAACAATTTCTTTAATATTATTTTCTTCTACTTCTGTTGGGTGACAATGCTTGGCGATATCAAAAATCTCATCGCCGGAACGGTTTTTTTCCGGAAAATAAACATGTGGCTCTGTGCTATCAAATATACAGAACTTTAATTCAGGCAAAATCACCATATCAATTGAATTGGAGTCTAACCCACACCACACAAGCTGTACGTCATATCCCCGCTGCAAAGCTTCGTTTGCAATTTTTTTCATCATAGAAGACTTTCCTGTACCTGGATAGCCCTTGATGAACAATCGTTTTTCAAGATTTTGCGTTATGCTTTGAACTGTATCACGAGCCCCTGCTGGTGTTAATGTTCCAAGCAGGCGATGTGTTAACTTTGCGGACTTCTCTAGTTGGTTCTCTCCGAAAAGCTGCTTTGTTAAATCAGCATACTGTTGATTTAATCCATTCCAATCCATACTTTTTCTCGTCTCAACTTCCCAATCATCGTGAATGTGAATGGCTTTTGAAAGTGAGTCAAAGCATTTATCATAATATGCTTGCTTTAATTCAGTTATCGAATGCATCGGAATATTTGAAGAAACCTTTTGCTCATCCAAACAATCATAGAGGGAAACGACCTGATCCCGATCACCAATAATTATTGGTTCAATCACTGGATTTGTTGCAGCAAGAAATAAAATTGCAAAAGGTGCTTTTACAAATGTCGCTTCAATTGACTGTTCAAACAAAGGGTCATGAAAATATTCGATTTCAGCACCTTTATCATGATAGTAGGTGCCTAGTTTTTGGAGTAGCTCAGAAATCTTAAACCCATGTGCACCTTTAAGAAGATACACTGTTTTTGCTTCATTCATAACTTCCTTATATACATTTTTTATGCCTTGCCCAGTCATTGCCTGCCCAAAGAAATGGGTAATTGCACCACTCAAAACGTCATCCTTCCATCATCTTATTATTCCTATTTTTATGTTAATAACCTAAAAAAGGTACCGTGATAAAATTGTCGAATAACTACCTGCACCCTGTGCAAATACAATTTAGATAATTAATTTTAAATTTCGTTCAATATAAATTATAAAAATAAAGAAAGCTGTGCCTAGAATTCCAATTAAAATTGAAGTATTTCGGCACATCTATTTTCCAACCATGCCTCCGGTTCACAGTGCTAGGAGTGAATGTGGAAACACATGGGTGCTGGCAGGTTTACCGAAAACTGTGTTTTTTCTTTTTGAAAATCTCACCTAAAGCTTCCTTTACTTTAAGTGAACATGCTAAAAATATTAAAATTGTCTTTCAGCACACTGTTTCAATGCCTTCATTTGTTTCTCTAAACCTTTTTTCATAAATACACGAAAAAGGATACTTAATATCTTTCCTGAAACAGTTTTAGCTGTCACTTCTTCTGTAATATTAAGAATACTGGAATTAGGACTAATTTCTTGAAGGTTATATGAAACATTGATTAAGAAAGAAGGATGATTCATTTGAATACTTAATTTATTATTTTTATTGTATTCAGTAACTTGTCCTTCATACTCTTGAATACGATTTCCTTCTTTTAACCTTTGTTTAAACTTAACACCAACTGGATTACTAATATCTAACTTCGTTAAATACTCAGTTCCTTCTAATCCTGTCATCCATTCTTTTTGTTTATCATTATCTTCTAAATAAGAGAATACTACCTCAATAGGGGCTTGAATCTCCGTTTGACTTGTTATTAACAATGTTTTGTTCCTCCAATTATCAGCAGTGGTCATTATAATTTCTTAATTTTCATTCCACACTAAACAGATAGGTAAATATTTCTAGGTACTAAATCTGAAAGGTGTGTAGGGTGTATGTTTGCAAAAACTTGAGTCAGGGAACTCTTTTATTTTCGTCATTTTATTTAGTCATAAATCATATTGTGCCTTCTAATATGCGTTCTAATTTGAGGTTTTACATTCAGCATTACTTTTACATATTCCAGAAAAAAACCTTTCAGAATCTTATGCATCTTCAAGATCTAAATAAATCTAGCGGCACTCACTAATACTATTTTCTTCTGATTCCAAATTTGATTCATAAATCCTGCTAAAAAGGAATTCCTTCACCTGTATCACCTGGTTTAAGTCCATAGATGTCAACATAAGTATACCCTAAAGACAGAAAATCACCGACTATTACGGGAATTATAAGTGCCATTCCAATTGTTCTCTGCACCTAGTGCAAAAAACAATCCTGCCTATTATCTACAATTTAAAAAGTTGTGCTAAAAATCCCAATAAAAATTGAATTTTCGGTACATCCTTTTTTATTAAATCAAACTAACTCCAACCACTCCACCGCTTCGCAATATGTCGAGCCGAGTGTATGTGGTAACACAAGGGTGCTGGTTGGTTTAAGTGATCGGCTAGGTCCCTTCTAAAGTAGGACCTAGCCTTTTAGTTATTTTGTATTTTTCACTTATTTTATCCCCAGATTCATAGGTTTTAGGGTTACCATAAAAAATCTACTATAGCTTCCTCACAAAAGAATTTGTCGTGAATAACCTTTTGTGAAAAACACATAATAATGATGTTAAAGGAGTTAATAAATATAAATTTAACGGGAAAGGATGTAACATTGTGGATTTCTTTCATGGTCAGGAATCACTTACAGAAATTCAATGGATTCTAAGAGCGGTCATTACTTTTTTCTTTTTACTCATGGCGACAAAAATTATGGGGCAGCGCTCTATTGCTCAGTTGGGATTACTTGATTTTGCTATGGCTATAACTCTTGGTAATATCATCGCGCATCCCTTGTCCGATGAAGAATTAGGTTTAAAGGGTTCCATGATTACTATGTCGGTTTTAATTATTTTATATATGCTTGGAGTTTTTTTGAGTTTAAAATGGATACCGTTTCGACATTTTATAGACCCACCTCCGATACCGCTTGTTAAAAACGGGCAAATTGTTTCCGCAAACTTACGAAAGGCACGGATTTCTGTAGATTTTCTTTTATCAGAGTTAAGAAAAGAAAAGGTGGAAGATATTCAAAAAATCGCTCTCGCATTATGGGAACCAGACGGATCTATTTCAAGTTTTCTTTATCCACAACACCAAACTCCAACGCGGGCAGATTTAAATATAGTACCTGAGCCTTTTTCTCTCCTTT
The DNA here is from genome assembly GCF_002736105.1 of Solibacillus sp. R5-41. Lineage (NCBI taxonomy): Bacteria > Bacillati > Bacillota > Bacilli > Caryophanales > Caryophanaceae > Solibacillus > Solibacillus sp. R5-41. The sequence goes on from NZ_CP024123.1 coordinate 3,842,486, forward strand.
CTGTACTCATTAAAGAAGGTAAAATTGATTACCATGAGTTGAACAAATCTAAGTTTTCTGTGGATTGGCTAAAAAATAATCTTACATCGACACATAACGTAGAAATTAAAGATGTCATATTAGCGACAATCGATCAAAATGATAACTTGCAAGTTTTCCTGTACAAATAAAGGATTCACTTTGTTAATAAAGTGAACCCTAAAAGTAACTATATTAACCCCCTAACGAAGGTAGGAAAAAATTAAACAGTTGCTCGAACTATATATAGGGGAAATTTTATAGACAATCAATCTTCTGTAGCATTCTGTTCAAAAATTCTAACTATCTCAGACAAGTCGTTTTCTTTTAACCTTTCATAAATGGAAGGATGTGAACAAAACAACTTAGCTTTAAACTTCTAATTCCACATTATTAAACTTGAGTGACTTCATAATTATGAACCGCTCAATAGTTGGAGAAGCCACTTCTTCACATCAACAAGTCGATTATATTCAGGGAATTCATTCGTTCCAGTAATAATTATCGGAACAATGGAATCTACTTTATGAAGAGAACCATGCGCTCCGCCTCCCGCATGGTCGTAACTATGCTCTTCTATAAACTCATAAGATGGATTGGCATCCACGATAATGACACGCCCTTCATGTGAATGAAGCGCTCCGTGTAGCCTTGCAAGGGCATCTGGATAATTTTGATACTGAATGCGTCCTCCAGTAGTTACCTTCAAATCTAAGACTGATTCATTCCCAGCAATTCGCCACGATTGATCATAATCATCAACATACGTACCATTTGGTGAAAATGTTAATCCCTCATTACTTAGTGGGCTTACAACGTAGTTTGTATGTTCATCTTTCCATGCGATAAAGCCAATACGCTCGTCCTCTTTCAAAGTGTTCACAATTTCAGATAATTCAACGTGTGGATCGTTTACGTAAATGTATGCCATTCGCTCATTAATCGCAATAGCAAGTTGGGCATTCTTTTTTTTTCTTTTCCAAAACGTATAACTCTTCAATGAATTATTTAAATCAATTAAAGAAGTTTCTTTATCTTTATTTATGATTGATTGGCCGCTATCCCCTAGTACAATCAGTGTTATCTTTTGAATTGCTTCTTCCCAAGATGAAAAGTTATTTAATATGTCTTGAAGCGACTGATCTGCTTTTTCAATACCCTTTAAATCTTCCGGACCATGTATGTGTACGGAAGCATCCGAATCTGGTAAATAGCCCAGTGTAAAGGAGGGTAACTTATTTTGTTCGATTAAGTATTTTAACTCATTTCGAGTGAATTTATTATTGACCCCCATACGGTTCCATATAAATCTATAACGATTATTCTCTGGATTATATTTAGATAACGTACCAAGCGAAAACAGTGTTGGTCCATTTATTTCAATTTCTTTTGGCAAAAGATTGGCCATTGAAACAAGTTTTGGGACTTTTAGTTGATGTTCAAAACTTCCACGGTATAAAAGACCATTAATCGAAGCAGATGAAAGTTGAAGATGCGCTAGCTCTTCATGGATAGTTTGAACCTCTTTACTTAAATGGTTTTTATTGAGATGAACAACACTGTCCAGTGCAACATTTCTCACCCCATTATTCCATATTTCACTGATCCCACTTCCATAACTAATCATTCGATATTCATCTTCTTTAAACCAAATCAATCCTGGAACTTTATGTTGATCTGGATACGTACCGGTTAGTAACGTACTATCAATGGTGACAGACATCGTCGGGTAAGAGCTAATCATTTCCTCATTAAGATGTCCATTGTTAATCAAAAATGCAAAGGCTGGTGCTTTTCCTTCTTTTACTGCTTTTTGTAATGGTTCACTCATTAATGAATCTACAATTATTAGTATAATGGGTTTCTTTGTTGAGTTTATTGTGATCTCTTCCACCTCATTTATTGGAGATATAGAAATTGCTAGTACAAGACCAATACAGATGACAATAAAGATAATAAGCATGATTATTATTTTTCGTTTCATGACCTCACCTTCAAATCAATTATTTACGTTAGTATGAGTTGAATATCATTAATTCATGTAGTTGAGGTTACGTTTTATGAAGGCTTTGTTTCGATCGTCACATGAAGACGGACGTATTAAATAAATTCCAGCAGCTAAAATAAAACAATTAAAACTAAAAAAACTTAACCTAAAATTTTTAACTGAAAAAGAAATTGAACACGCGGCTTGCATTACTCCAATTAAAAAACGTTGTTTGAATTTAGGTTTCCATCAGGCTGTAGAGAAAAATAAAATTAATCGTTCTGAACGCGCTGCCATTTTCCCAGGTAAAAAGGATAAGGAATACCCATCTCCTAAACAAAAAAAAATCAATTTCCCCCATGAAGAAATCGACCTTTAAATTAACTATACTAATTCCAACCAAGCCACAGTTTCGCAATTTATCAAGTGTATGTGGCATCACATGGGTGATAGTGGGATTAAGTAATTGGCTAGAGCTAGCATAAAAGAAAGTCACAATTTGCGGGGCCACCTAATCCTCTACACACTAAATGGTGATATATGTATTCGCTGCTAGTTAGACAATTTAGAGACTTTTTTATTATACGTTTTGAGACTGTATTGTTATTTCAGTAAAACGTAACATAGGACCAAGATGACAATTAAGCCATCTTGGTCTTTGTCTTTACGGCTTGTGTTTTAAACGCACTTTCTAGTTGACTTTTATAATCAAGCACCTAAACGTCTTATTTCTATACAAACTAGGAATCTTCCTTATTCAACTAAACGCAAAAAACAAGCACTTTAGTCATAAAAAACTGCACCCCCATAGATGAATCTAACAATTGGGGTGCAGCTCAAAATATATAGCAACAACTGCTTCTTTTTTCTAAATTAAATAACGAAACCAACAATTGTAGCCGTTAAGATACTAACGAGTGTGGCTCCATACAACAACTTTAAGCCAAAACGAGCAACTATATTCCCTTGCTTTTCATTCAAACCTTTTACTGCTCCCGCAATAATTCCGATAGATGAAAAGTTTGCAAAGGATACAAGAAAGACAGAAATAATAGCTAGTGTATGTTCACTCATTGAATTAGCTACTTCTCCAAGGCTTATCATTGCAACAAATTCATTCGTCACTAATTTGGTTGCCATAATTCCTCCGGCAGAAATAGCATCTGCCCATGGTACACCCATTAGGAAAGCTATAGGTGCAAAAATATAACCCAATACACCTTGGAAAGATATACCAACAATCATTTCGAATAGTGAATTGATTAAATCCATTAATGCTACGAAACCGATAAGCATAGCACCAACAATGATGGCTACTTTAAATCCATCCATGATATATTCTCCAAGCATTTGAAAGAAAGATTGCTTATGCTCATCTTCAATCGCTAAGATATCTTCACCTTCTTCTACACTATACGGATTAATGATTGAAACAATTATAAATCCACCAAACAAGTTCAACACAATTGCCGTTACTACATACTTCGGTTCAATCATAGTCATATATGCTCCAACAACTGACATAGAAACGGTCGACATTGCAGATGCGCATAATGTATACATACGCTGTGGAGCAATCTTATCTAATTGTTTTTTCACAGTAATGAATACTTCAGATTGACCTACCATTGCAGAAGCTACAGCATTATATGATTCCAATTTCCCCATACCATTTACTTTGCTTAAAAGTAATCCTATCCACTTCATAAAGAAAGGAAGAATTTTAAAATGCTGCAAGATCCCTATCAATACAGATATAAAGACAATCGGTAATAATACATTTAGAAAGAAGGAATACTCTCCTTTATTCGCTAAACCACCAAAAACAAATGTTATGCCCGTATTTGCGTAAGACAATAAATAATCAAATACATTTGTTATTCCTTTGATTAGAACATAACCAAACTTTGTATTTAGCAGTAATGCTGCCAATAGAAATTGGATGATTAACATCATAATTATATTTTTAAATTTTATTTCTTTTTTGTTTTTACTCATTAACAGAGCTAAACCAAAAACAAGTAGCAATCCACAAAAAGATATTAAGTATCTCATAAGTTCCTCCATAATTATGATAATTTTTTGGCGTTCGACCGCAAGACTACAAAGCCATTCATTCGCTCATTATGTTCCTATATCAATACATGAAGAACAGCAGTCAGACGTCAGACAAACAATTCCACTATAACAGTTTTTTTACTAGCTATTCAATAGTTAATAGAAAAAAAAGTATGCCAGAAGGCATACGAGTACGACAAATACAGTATTTAAGCAGGAATTTTTTTGGGGGTTAAAACGGTAAAATTAACTTCGCTCTGTATTTCGGGTATAGTTTTGCTATTGTGATTATACTTTTTTTCTTTAGCCATAATTATCATTGGGTAACCATTTAGCAGGATTAGGACAATTACTAAACGTATCAAAAATACCAATTTTCTACCTCAATTCTATTCGAACTTTCAGTTATTAGTATTTCCTACTTTTCAATTCTTATTAATCAATCCTGCTATTTTAGCTTAATAAGAAAAAAGCTTAATTCCTTAAAGAAATTAAGCCCCGTTAGTTTAATAAATTTTTTAGTTGGAACTTAAATAATTGAGGACTAAATTCACTCGCTCTTTTACCGTATAGTCTCCTTCTATTCTCAATATTGGACAAACTAAGTCCGACATCCAATGTTCGTGTAACATTTTACTTCTAATTTCCATTCCTGCTTCATCATATAAAGAGGCCCACTCCAAAAAGGCTTTTGATTGGTGGTGTTTACTACCACCAGCTAATATTTATTTCCCATACCTTTGAATTTCCCTTTGTTGCAATCTCTCAAGTCTTAATTTTGGGGAATCCATAAAAATATTACTAAGTCAAAATAGGTTTTAAATTAGTCACCCCAACCACATATTGCCCCCGAAAGAAAACAGTTTTGATTTATCGATAAATCATGTTTTAGCTTTTCTCTTCTTTCAGGTAATGGTCTTTGTTCTGTAAATTTAGTTATTCAAAAATAGTCGTCTGTATCAATATGAGTATAAGAAATTTCCTCTGATAACGCAGTTCCAAGCGTCTCCCAGCACAGGATATTAAAAACTAATCAAGTAAATAGTTTTTAACCTCTTTCTCCAAAATGTTTATCAGTTCTACTTGTTCAATTTGCTTAAGAATAGATAATCCCTTTTCAACATAACATTCATCAGCATTCTTTAAATTGTTTAAGCAAATGCCTTTTCTCACGTAACAGATAGATAGATTGATAAAAAGTTGCTCCGTTTTACATTTCTCGATTGCATCATTTATTAGACGTAGTGCTGTTTCAAAGTCCTTTTCTTTTATATTAATAAGTGATAGATTGACTAAAAAGTTTATTTTTAATTTGTTTATGTTCTGATAGCCTTTATATTTATCAAGATGACGGAAAACAAATTCTTTTATTTTGGTTGCAGTATTAATCGGAAAAATAAATAAAATAGCATTTAGCAAATAAATATCAGATAAGTATAATGAATTTCTACGGGATAGATCCTCCCAAAGTGGCGATAAAATTTCAGCAGCCCTTATGAAATCATTGGATTTTGCTAAAACTATCATACCCTCTAGAACTGTATTAATTTTTATTAATAAATTATCTTTAGGATTCATTAGTACATAAACACCACAATCATTTTTTAATTTATATAATGCACTCACAGAATTATAAGTTTGATTATAAAACTGATGTAATATTTTTTGTCGATCTTGCATTTCATAATTGTTGCTTATGTAATTGAATTCCTCAAATGACATCTCTAGTCGCTCTAAAAAATCATTCAATATAGAGACTTTTACTTCTCTATTTCCCCACTTTTCAAATTTTGAATAGTTACCTTGTGTACATATATTTTCACACACATATTGCTGTGAATATCCTTTTCCATCTCGAATCTCTTTTATAACGTTGCCATAATTACTCATATAATCACCAAATTATTCTTTTAGATATATTATAACCTTTTTATTTGAATATTTGTAAAAATAATACAAAGGTGGTGCTTAAATGTTAGAATTTATTATTACTACTCTAGAGTTGTGGCTCATTGGTACAGAAATAACAGTTAAAGCAGAGGGTTTAGAGTTGCGATATCAGCACCTCTAATCCCTCTGCTTTTTATTTTTTAAACAAGCAAGACGGCAGATTTTTGTGGACTTACAAAGCTAATAAATATACAAAGAACTATGGAATAACTGAGATTTTTCAGCATTGCTCATAATTCTCCTAAACCCTTGTGGTCATTGAATTTTATCTTTTATGAATAAAAAACTGTATAAATAATGTTCTTGTTTTTCACCAATAGAAAGTAACAAATAGTCGTACTTTCATTTTAATTAGCATTACTTATTTGATTTCCTCAGCCAACTCCAAAATAATCCCCTCTGGACCACGAACGTAGCATAATTTATAACTTTCTTCATATTGCTGTATCTTACTAAAGATTTCAGTACCCTTCTTTTGCAATTTGGCAACAACAGCTTCAATATCTTCAACAGTAAATGCAATATGTCGGATACCCAGTGAATTTGCAAAGGTTTGCTGAATATCTTTTTCATCTGACGGCGAATAAAATTTAATTAGTTCTATCCATGTCTGACCGTCTGGCATTCCCAATCCTACACACGCTACTTTAACGTCATTAAGCCCAACTGCATATCCCATCAACTCTCCTTCCATTTCCCATTCCCCTTTCACCTCAAGTCCAAAATCGAGAAAAAACTCTTTAGCGGCAGAGAGATCATTTACGATTACACCCACATGATCTATTCTTTGTATCTTCAAATTTCGTACCTCCTATGTTCCTGTTATTTTGCAATATCCTGTTTCAAATTCTAGTATTAACAATGAGAAAACTGCCCGTTAGTTGAATAATTTCTCTTTTATTTAGTTCCATCAACAACAATATCAGCACTTTCATAAGGCTTATGTTTTTCAACATAAATATCTTCTGAAATCATCCAATTATTTTCCCACATTTCACGAGCTTCTTCTCCGTCTCTATGAAGCCCCCTTGAAAGACGTTTTTCTCTTGGACAATCAACCCATATTTTAACATCGTATTTATCTACTAATTCTTTTCGAATAGAATATACGCCTTCGATTATTACAATTCCACCGACAGGAACAGTATGCCACTCTGCTAAGCTATCCGTTTCCCAATCATACCGTTGATAATGTCCCTCTTTTTCTTGGCTTATTGGTTCCAGCACCTGATTTAAAAGACGCTTCCAATCAAAATCAGCACCAATAGGTTTTTTTGTTGGATGTGTTTTTATAATTTGTGAGGAAGGAAGGTAAAAATCATCCTTATGAACAATCGTTACATTAGGAAATTCTTCTTTTATTTTATCAGCAAATGTACTTTTTCCAGAACCGCCACAACCGTCTATCGCAATCAAAAGTGTAGATTCCTTTTTAGAAATTTCATTTATACCATCTACTAATTGTTTGAAAGAACTAAATTGACCCTTTATTATTTTCAAATTCATCTTAATTAACCACCTTCTGTTTTATATGGTCTAATTGTCTTTCCGTTTTTAACCATAGCCCAATATTCGATCTGGTTTTCTTCATTCAAGTATAAAAGTATTCTATATCGCTTTCCTTATCATCATCTGATGGTTTCACTAGATATGTTCTAGTTGCTGCCCTCAATGTTCCGTGTAAACGAGGGGTTCACCGCCCCTCTTTGCTATTTCTGCCAATGCATCTCCGATTTATTTGTCCTTCTGTACTAGCAGTGAACAGCACCCGACATGTGTTGACGAATCCATATTTTAGCTATATATCATTAAGTTCATAATTGAAAAGTTTATAAATCCCCTTTTGCTTGACAGAATCCTGATTAAACAACTTATAATCTCTCATGGTGTGCAATATTAATAAAAGCCCGAACTCCGAAGTTCGGGCTTTGGAATTAGGTACCTTTGGCTCACTCACTATGTTTAGTTTCGATGCTGACAGATTCTTGCAATGATCATACTTGCAGATTTCCCCTAAAGTTTGGTGGACACGGTCCGATATTAATTCGGCACAGAAGAATTAGTTACACGTTCAAGAAACAAAGTCGAATTGACGACCAGTTTTTCTTCAGGACAAGTTCTCCCCAGAATCCTCCACCCCTGGTTATTCAACTGAGATTCATCAATCGCTTCATACATGATTCTCCTCATCCCCTCTGCTGTGCGGACGGCTACTAAAGGATCTGCGGAAGTTCTGCTAATGGTTTCAAGCACCGCCTGCTTGTTTCGAACGAGACTAGCGACAAAGATCTGACTATAAGAGCTGTAGTCGAACTCAGATCCATCCTTCAATACGACAGTAACTTTATCTCCTAGGCCTAAGTGCTCCAGCAAGTAGCATGATGCGTCATAGGCGACAGCATTCATCTCCAAACAGATAACCTTCGCATCACTGAGCAGGTGTAGAATAATAGAACTTATCGGCATTGGACCGCTGCCTACAAAGATAATGGGCAACTTTTCTGTGTTACGATTCTGCCGCATGTGCTGACGAATCATTTGCAATTCCTGACTAACTAGGGAAAAGTAACTGTTCCAATTAGTCAAACTTTTTACGATATCTAAGGCTGATCCCTCTAATTTGCAGATCTCATGAGAATCTCTAAGTTCTACAAGAAATTCGATTTCTGACAACTTATCCCGTAACTTTTGTTGATTTATTTGAATATACTCGTTGTTTAGAATAGCTTGTACTTCTTGTGGCAAAAAGTGGGAACGCAACTGAAGTAAAAGATGGTTGAATACCTCCGCTACCAATTGATTCGCAGGTGAAATATCTGTTTCCTTCTCAAGAAGCTCATTTACTTCACGGAAAAAAGCGATAAAGTTATTAACCCTTTGCATACTTGGCGCGTTACTTGTAACTAGTAAAGAACCAGTTGAAGAATCCTCCATTTTCTCAATTCCTCCCATACTCTACACTTGATTCGATAATATGAAATATATTCATGTGGTCAAGGATATAGAAGAAATTAGTGTCACGTAATTATGAACTGCACCCCAATTGTTGTAGCACCAACTAACATTATAGGTGCAGTTCAAAAGAATCGGTATTAAGTCTACTTCTATCGCTACATAAATACCACAAATTGTGCACGAGTGTCTAGTTCTTCGGGCTTGTAATTCCATAATCCCTTAAAAACACACGTAAATTTCGCCAGTAACTTTACTTTCACGAACAATAAAACCCTTAATAATGCTGTTAAATCCACATTCTTAAGGGTTTTGTTTATTATTTTAGCTCCAACCAAGCCACCGCTTCACAATGCGTCGTATGTGGGAACATATCAACCGGCTGTACTTCCTTTGTTTTATAGCCGCCATCTTCTAAAATGCGGAGGTCGCGAGCTAAAGTTGCGGGGTTGCAGGAAACGTACACGACGCGTTTTGGTTTTTGCTCGATGATAGTTTGAAGCAATGCCTCGTCACACCCTTTACGTGGGGGATCGACAACTAAAACATCAGCTTCTTTTCCTTCTTCATACCAGCGAGGGATGACTTCTTCTGCTGGGCCAGCCTCGAAATACGTATTTGTAAAACCGTTCAGTTCTGCATTGCGCTTTGCATCTTCAATTGCTTGTGGCACTATTTCAACGCCCATTACATGCCCTGCTTGCTGCGCTAAAAATAAAGAAATAGAGCCGATGCCGCAGTATGCATCAATGACACGTTCATTTCCTGTAAGCTGTGCATAGTCAAGCGCCTGCTTATATAGCACCTCTGTTTGAAGTGGGTTTACTTGATAGAAGGAACGTGCCGAAATTTCAAAGCGTACATTACCAATCGTGTCTTCAATCGTATCCTTCCCCCAAAGCGTGAATGTTTCATTACCAAAAATAACATTTGTTTTTTCACCATTGATATTTTGGACAATCGACGTGACATTCGGTACAAGCGTACGAAGCATTTCAATCACTGCCTCTGCTTGTGGTAATTTGCGTGATTTTGTTACAAGCACAATCATCACTTCCCCAGTAGCGCGTCCTTTACGTACAACAACATGGCGTAGCAATCCTCTATTAGATTGCTCATCATAAGGTCGAATGCCTAAAGTTGTTAATTTTTCTTTAAAATCAGCCATCATGACATCGGCTTCACCTGTTTGAATTAAGCAGCGTTCCATATTGACGATGGCATGGGATTTCATTTTATAAAAACCTGCCACTGTTTGTCCCGCTTCACTTAGTCCAAAAGGAATTTGTGATTTATTACGATAATGCCAAGACTCCTCCATCCCTTTGACAGGAAGTACGGGCGCATCAATTTTCCCTAAACGCTTCATCACATTGGCAACCATGTTTTGCTTCCACTTTAATTGCCCTTCATAAGAAAGATGCTGTAATTGGCAGCCTCCGCATTGTGCAAAGTATTCACATGGTGCATCTACTCGGTCCGGTGATTTTTCGATAATGTCTATGATTTTAGCAAAGCCATAATTTTTCAACGTTTTTACTACATGCACTTCCAACGTTTCACCAGGCAATGCCCCTTGGATGAATAGTGGGTAGCCATTTATTTTTGCGACACCATTGCCATCATGTGTTAAATCTTCTATATAAACAGTCGTTCGATCATTTTTATTAATTGGTGCAGTCATTTCATATTCGTCCTCTCGTTTTTCAATTCTTTTATTGTAACATGTGAATGACCTTTTGCACGTTTAACTCACATTATGGGCTGTAATTTTCCGCTTAATACAAATAAAAAACGCCTCCCTTTAGCACCTGATTCGTGCGTGAAGGAAGGCGATTATTATTGTTTCTTACTTAACTTATCATTAGGTGCTGTATAAAATGCAATAAATAACGTGAGCACGACGACAATAAATGGTGCGACAAAAATAAGAAATCCGCTCATTGTTGCTTCCTCCTATACATGCTCATCATGTATTCCTCGAACATAGTCTTTGTTAAATACAAACAGTTTGAACAATAAAATAAGTGAGGGAATTAATAAAGCCGCGCCAAATATAAACGCGATAATTAATGCAATAGCCATTTCTTTATTGGTAAAGCCATCGTATATCGTTAAATACGGATACAATAAATACGGATAATGCGAGATGCCGTAAGCAAAGAAGGCAAATCCAAATTGACTAAATAGTAAAATGACCGCCAAGCCGTATTTTTTCTTTGTCCATAATAGCCATGTCGTAATGAAAAAGAGAATAGCCGAAATGGCAAATAGCCACCACACATCCACCATATTTTCAAAACGGAATGGATTATGCCCACGAAACTCAATAATAATTCCAATCGCAGCGATTGCCAATGGTGCAGACCAAATTAACGCAAATTTCCGCATTAAATTCGATGCTTTATAATCTTTTGCTTTAAACGCATACCATGTTAAAAAAACCGCTGAAATATAAAGCACAGCAACAATACTTAAAACGACAATGCTCCAAGTTAACGGGCTCGTAAACAACGCCTTATAATTAAGCTGGGGGTAGTTGCTAACCATTTCCACATAGCCTCCCTCTGAAATGGTAAATACTACTGACAGTGAGGCGGGTATTAATAATCCAGCTAAACCGTAAGCTGTGGCATACCCTTTATGCCCCGTCACTCCATACGATTCAAACGCATAATAGGCACCTCGAATGGATAAAAGTATTAATGAAATGCTGACTGGCACAAGTAAAAGCGTTCCATAATAAAAGGCGGTTTGTGGGAAAAAGCCCACCATGCCAACAAAGAAAAATACGAGAAAGACATTCGTTACTTCCCAAACAGGTGATAAATAACGTTTAATGACATCACTTAAAATATCCGAGCGATTCGTTAACACGCTATACGCATTATAAAATCCAGCACCGAAGTCTATGGAGGCGATAATGACATAGCCGAAAAGAAATGCCCAAAGCACGCAAATTCCAATAAGCTCTAAACTCATATGACGTCCCTCTCTTTCCTTCTTGCGATTTCATTTTCTATTGGATTCTTTTTAAACATGCGGTGCAATGTGATAATACTACCCATAGCTAGAACAAAATAAAGTGCCGAGAACAAAATCAGCATTAAGTCGACGTATTCACTCGTTGTTGCGCCCTGTTCTGTACGCATAATTCCTCGTAATAGCCAAGGTTGTCTTCCTACCTCAGCTAGCCACCACCCTAATTCTATCGCAATGACTGATAGTGGTCCTCCCGCTACAACAATCCATCGAAACCATTTTGTTTGAATAAACGCCCAACCACGCCACAGTGCAAGTAAGTATAAGAGGGAAAGTGCCACCATAAACATTCCGATCATCACCATTCCATCAAATAAATAATGAATATAGTATGGGGGATGTTCGTCTACGGGAAACTTATCTAGCCCAATCACCTCTGCGGTTGGATTACTATGTGCCAAAATACTTAAAGCATAGGGAATTTTCAATGCATATTTTATTTCCCCATCATCTAGTACACCAAACAAAATAAGCGGTGCATTCGGCTCGGTTTCAAAATGCCATTCTGCTGCTGCAAGCTTTTCTGGCTGGTATTCCGCTAAATATTTGCCCGAAAAGTCACCAACAATAGCCGTAGCAACCGCAAATATAAAGCCTAATTTCATCAGTAAATAAAGCGATTTCTTATGATATTCATGCTTTGACCCGCGCAATAAACGATACGCTGCAATGGATGCTAATAAAAACGCGCATGTCATATAGGCAGTCAATAATACATGTGCTACTTTCGTTGGCATTGCTGGATTGAACATCGCAACAAGTGGTTGAATATTAATTACTTGCCCATCGACAATATCGAAGCCTTGTGGTGCATTCATAAACGCATTTAAAACGGTAATAAACACCGAGGACATTGATGCCCCTATCGCTACCGGAATAAGTAACAGCATATGCTTTTTTTGATTTTCAAAACGATCCCATGTGTATAAATAAATACCTAAGAATATCGCCTCGAAAAAGAAAGCAAATGTTTCTAAAAACAGCGGCAAGGCAATTAATTGACCTGCCATTTGCATAAAGTTCGGCCATAATAACGATAATTGGAGACCGATTACAGTGCCTGTCACTACGCCAACCGCAACGGTAATCACAAAACCTCTTGCCCAGCGTCTTGCCATTAATATATAGTGTTCATCATTATTTTTAATCCCAATCCATTGGGCAATCATAATCAAAATTGGAACACCAACGCCAATTGTGGCGTAAATAATATGAAATGATAGCGTAACTTCTGTTAAAATACGGCTCCAAAATACCGCAGAATCATTGATCACTTTATTTTCTCCTTTCATAAATCGAATCAACTTCGCCTCGGCGTAATTGATTCCAATTTTGAATTGTGCTAACTGACCAGCATCGTGCAGGCCTCCTTCAAAATCTGTGATATCGCCTGGAGGCATCATTTTCATTCAACAGGCTTTTAAATGCATACTGAACGAAGATAAATAGTACTCATTCTATTACTATACCCATCTCATGACATTTCGAACGCTTAAATTTCATTTCTGTTCGATTGATTTTGGTGCGGTTCTTCTAATATTGATTCAAATAAAGTATGTGCTTGTGAGACTGGCTAAGCACATGAGCTACACTGCTTTGTGCAGGGACAGCCTCTATAAATGTTTCCTATTCTGAAGCTTTCTGCATTTAGAGAGCAGCAAACGTGGAAGGCGGCGTATTCTTAGTTAGGCCTCCACTCCAATCAACTTACATTTTCACACTTAATTTTTATAGACAAACTAGCCAGCTTAACGAAAATATAGTGCCAAGAACATGCCGTGAGATGGATCAGGCAGTATATGTGGCTAGCGTAAAAGTTTTTAAACATATTTTGGTATTGGGCCATAATTCTTTTCTAGACAAAAAAGCATGTAAAGACATTGTGTCCTTACATGCTTTAATCAATTAATGTATTACATTTTATCTTCTTCACGAATTTCATCGATTGGTACAAATACTTCGATATGACGTTTTAAATTTTGGAATACCGCAGGGGCATCTCCACCGTACTCACCATCTAAATTTAAGTGTACCTCTGCCTCAGAAGTAACTTTGACGCGGCTCGCTTTACGATAAATAAGGCGTTCATCATTTAAATGCTCGCCCCGTAAAGCAAGGGATGCGATTCGAACAAAGTCCGCGATATTGCATTCCTTTAAAATCATCACGGTAAATAATCCGTCATTAATCGTTGCATCTGGGGCAATTTTTTCAAAGCCACCTACAGAGTTCGTTAAACCACATAGGAACATCATCGCATTGCCATCAAATACTTCATCGTCCATTTCAATTGTCATTTGTGTTGCTTTAATGGAAGGAATCATTTCAATCCCTTTTAAATAGTAAGCTAATTGACCGAGCATCGTTTTCATTTTGCTCGGCACTTCGTATGTCAGCTCTGTAATACGTCCACCCGCGGCAATATTAATGAAATAGCGTTCCTCATTTAATATTCCAACATCCACCGGAATCGTTTCTCCTGCAATAATAATGTCTAGTGCTTCATCAATTTTCCGTGGGATATGAACCGCACGTGCAAAATCATTCGTTGTTCCCATTGGAATTAATCCAATTTTTGGACGGTTTTCACATTGACTAACGCCTGAGACAACTTCATTCAATGTACCATCTCCACCAACAGCAATAACGATATCAAATTGGCGATTTACAGCATCGATCGTCGCCTTTGTTGCATCTCCAGCTCCTGTTGTTGCATGGCAAGACGTTTCATAACCTGCTATTTCTAGTTTTTCTAATACTTCTGGTAAATGTTTTTTAAAAGTTTCTCGACCAGAAGTTGGATTATAAATAATTCGTGCTCTTTTCATCATTATCTCATCCTGATTTATTATTTTTTACCATGTTAAAAGTATACTGTTGGTTGTTTCAAGAATGCAACTCTCGCTTGTATATTAGCTTAATTAGATTCTCTTCAATTATACGTTCCTTCCAAAAATAAGTTCCTACTATTATTAATAGTAAGAACTTTTTTTACACGGTATACTCCGCTTATAAAACAGCTTCCACTGTCTTTTTAAAATCTTCGTACACATAAGACCACATTTGAGGTGATTCTGTATATTGCGTCTTAATATTTCCATACATCGCTTTTTGTGCTTCTTCAAAATTTGGATCTTCTTTATCCGGAAGCTGCGCGCGACTTTCCATAACGAATTGTTGTAATTGTGGCGCACGTGGCCCCCAATGCCCTAGTACTTCTCCGGCTTCATTTAATATGATATAAATCGGAATTGCTCTTCCGCCATTTGTTAAATAGCGATCGATTAAATCCGTATCTGCATCACGCAATACTGTGCGAATTTCGACATTAGCTGCTTCTGCAATTTTTCGGATGATTGGATTGTTTAGCATCGCATCCCCACACCAATCTTCTGTAATCGCCAAAATATGAACATTTGCATTTTTTAACTTTTCAATAAAGGCATCATCCTGTGCCACTTCAAAATTTTCATAAATAGAAAAACTATATTCTTTTAGCTGAGACATATCCTCCATGTAATTTCCCATGTCTTTACTTTCTTCAAAATAATGCTGCTCTGTTTTCATTTCGATTACCTCCCTATTCGTATAAATCCATTTTGACGCTTTTTACGAAGAAATGAAAGGATAATTATTCCACATCGTCCGAATACCGCAATCAATTACGCCTCAGCTAACTTTAGTTTATATTTTTTTCGAGCATGCTCGAAAAGTTACTCTAAAAATCTATGACATCCGCCGAGGGATTAATCAAGTTAAACTAGAACAAAAAGCTCCTTTCTTTCCTCATGACACACTCTAAGTAAGATTAAATGTGTCCATTTTGTGACAAATCAAATTATTCGTATAATTCAAAACTAACAATTTTCACTTGCGTTTTTACCTCGAATTCAAAGTAATCCATTTCTTTTTTACTATGCGCATAACATATTCTGTAATTTATTAAAAATCTATGAATATTCTAAATTATTTTACTTATTTTATTTTTAAATTTTTTTTTAAAATAGTCTATTTTTCTCAATAATATTTTGATATATTGAATTAACGCATCAAAATATTATCAGAAAATTTAATTTACATGATTTTCTAGGGGGGACTATTTAATGAAGTATAACAAAGTAGTATTACCAGCAATGGCTCTTTCTCTGTCTGCATTTTTAGCAGCATGTGGCAGCGATGACACGACGAAAGACACAGACAAAAATGCATCAGGTGACGCAGCAAAAGAATTAAACTTATTAATTACATCTGAGCCACCTAAATTACACCCACAATTAGCGACAGATTCAACTTCTGGAGCAATTATCGGAAACGCATTTGAAGGTTTAACAACAATGGTGAATGGTGAGCCTATTTTAGCAGCTGCCGAAGATTACAAAGTTTCTGATGACCTACTTACTTACACATTTACGTTGCGTGATGCAGAGTGGTCAAACGGCGATAAAGTGACTGCTGAAGACTTTGCTTTTGCTTGGTTATGGGGATTAAATCCAGAAAACGCTTCTGAATATCCATCAATCCTTTATGCAATTAAAGGTGCAGAAAAATATAACAATGGACAAGGTACTGCTGAAGAAGTAGGTATTAAAGCGATCGATGAAAAAACACTTGAAGTTACTCTAGAAGCTCCTACACCTTATTTCTTAGAGTTAACAGCTTTCAGAACATTCTTCCCGATTCACAAAGCAACAGCTGAAGCGAATCCAAATTGGTTCACAGAAGCAGATTCTTATGTATCAAACGGTCCATACAACTTAGCTTCTTGGGCTCACTCAAGTGAAATGGTATTAGAGAAACGTGATACGTATTGGGATGCTGAAAATGTAGATATCGAAAAAGTAAACGTTGCAATGGTTGAGTCTGAAACGACACAAATGACGATGTTTGACAATAATGAAGTGGACTTCTTAGGTGCACCATTTGGAACAATTTCACTTGATTCAATTGACCGCTTAAAATCTGAAGATAAGTTAAACGTATCTGATTTATCAGGTATTTACTGGTATAAATTCAATACGGAAGATGATGTAATGCAAAACGAAAACATTCGTAAAGCGTTATCATTATCGATCGACCGTGAAGGGTTAGTTAAAAACATCACTAAAGGTGAGCAAGAGCCAGCACTTGGTATTGTTCCAAACTCTGTTGCAGGTTTCGGCGATGACGAAGGTTACTTCCAAGATGCGAACTATGAAGAAGCGAAGAAGTATTTAGACGCTGGTCTTAAAGAATTAGGTCTTGCAAGCGCTGCTGACTTAGAAATTAAAGTTTCTTACAACACTTCAGAAGCACACGCTGCAATCGCACAATTCATCCAACAAGGTTGGACGAAAAACTTAGGCATCAAGATTAAGCTTGATAATGCTGAATGGCAAGTATATTTAGACAAAATCAACGGTGGCGATTACCAAGTAGGTCGTATGGGTTGGTCTGCTGACTACAACGATGCATACTCGTTCTTAGAAATGTACAGCTCAGCAGAAAATGGAAATAACCAAACTGGCTGGAGCAACGCAGAGTATACGAAATTACTTAAAGAATCTACAACAGAAACAGATTCTGCTAAACGTTTAGAAAAATTATTAGAAGCAGAAGCTATTATTATGGAAGACATGCCAGTAGCACCTATCTACTTCCAAACAAACTTAAATGTTGTTTCGGATAAAGTAGAAAACATGGTACCAGATGCAAAAGGTACCATCAACCTTAAATACGTTGACGTTAAATAACATCTTGTAAACTTCATACAAAAACTCATGCGAACACATGAGATGCTTGTCTTTTTCAAGTATGAAGGCTGCTGAAACATTCATTTGTTTCAAGCAGCCTTTCCTGTTATATGAAAATATTCTAAATATTTAAACTTAATTTGTTAGGTCCCAAACCCCGGCGGATGTCACAGATTTTATCGTGCATGTTTGATAAAAATCTAGACTAAAGCTAGCCGTGGCATAATTAAAAAAGGAGGTATGGACATTGTTAAAATTTATTATTAAACGATTACTATATATCGTCCTAGCAATGTATTTAATTATTACAGCGACATTCTTCTTAATGCAGCTTGCACCAGGTAGTCCATTCGCGAGTGAACGTGACCTACCACCTGCAATTGAAGAGCAACTAAACGCAAAATATGGGCTGGATAATCCTTGGTATATCCAATATAAAGATTATTTAGTCGACACGATGACTTTTGATTTTGGTGAATCAATGAAGTACACAGGACGATCAACAAATGACCTTATCACTGAAAGTTTCCCTGTTTCCCTTGCTTTAGGTCTTCAAGCAATGATCTTGGCGATTGGGATTGGGATTTTACTAGGGGTTGTTTCGGCACTGTATCACAATAAGTTTCCAGACTATGCAGCAACGATTATCGCCATTTTGGGGATTTCGGTTCCGTCATTCATTTTAGCTGGACTGCTCCAATATTATTTATCTTACAAGATGGGGTTATTCCCAGTAAGTGGTTGGAAAGGCTTCTCTTATACGATTTTACCGGCATTTGCGATTGCGATTACACACGCAGGCTTCATAGCTAAACTAACGCGTTCAAGTATGCTGGAGCAAAATAATAGTGATTACGTGAAACTAGCTCGTGCAAAAGGTCTTGGAAAATGGACAGTTGTGTTCAAGCATTCATTACGAAACGCATTATTACCAGTTGTGACGTACTTAGGACCTCTTTTTGCAGGAGTTATTACAGGAAGTTTCGTAATTGAGCAAATCTTTGCCGTTCCTGGACTTGGTCGCCACTTCGTAACAAGTATTACGAACCGTGACTATACAGTAATTATGGGAACTACTGTGTTCTATTCACTTATTTTATTATTTGCTGTATTAATTGTGGATATTTTATATAGCGTAATTGACCCACGTATTAAATTGAAAGGAGCGAAAAAGTAATGAATTTAGACAAACAGCAAATTCCAAAAATTGCACCTGAAATGTTTGAAGTTGTCGGTAATCAAACTCAAGAAACTGACGCACTCGCAAAAAAACAAGTGTCCTTTTGGAAGGAAGTATTTTATCGCTTCTCTCATAATAAACTGGCGATTGTTGGTTCAATCATATTAATCTTCATTACATTAATGGCCATTTTTGCTCCTATATTTTCATCTTTTAACTACGAAGAAAGCGTGGGATTATATAACAGTGCACCATCTGCTACACACTGGTTTGGTACAGATGACCTTGCTCGTGACATATTTGTTCGTGCATGGGAAGGCGCTCGAATTTCACTATTTATCGGTATTACCGCTGCTATCATTGATTTAATTATCGGTGTTTTATGGGGGAGTATTGCCGGTCTTGCAGGTGGCCGTGTCGACAATATTATGATGCGTATTGCTGACGTTTTAACTGCCATTCCTTACTTACTTGTTGTTATTATTTTACTTGTAGTTATGGAACCTGGTTTAGTGCCAATGATTATTGCCCTATCGATTACCGGCTGGGTGAATATGGCACGTATCGTTCGAGGTGAAGTATTAAAAATTAAAAACCAAGAGTACGTACTTGCAGCTCGTACACTAGGTGCGAACAATTGGCATATTATTAAACGCCATCTTATCCCAAATGCGATGGGTGCGATTTTAGTAACGATGACAATGACAATTCCAAGTGCAATTTTCACAGAAAGTTTCCTAAGTTATTTAGGTTTAGGTGTTCAAGCTCCATTAGCCAGCTGGGGTACAATGGCCTCTGAAGGTTTCAAGGCTTTAACATCTGCCCCGTGGCGATTATTGTTCCCTGCCCTGTTAATCTCGGTAACAATTTTTGCGTTTAACGCAGTTGGTGACGGGCTCCGTGACGCACTTGATCCGAAATTACGTAAATAAGGAGAGTGTACGCTATGAAGAAAAAAGTATTAGAAGTAAATGACTTACGTATTAATTTCAAAACGTACGCTGGTGTGGTCCAAGCCGTACGAGGTGTAAGCTTTGAATTATTCGAAGGCGAAACTTTAGCAATCGTTGGAGAATCTGGTTCTGGTAAATCTGTAACGAGTAACGCCTTAATGAAATTAATACCACAGCCTCCTGGTATTTATGCAGGCGGGCAAATTAATTTCAATGGCAAAGACATTATTCCTTTAACTGAAAAAGAAATGATGGCCGTTCGCGGAAATGATATCGCGATGATTTTCCAAGATCCAATGACTGCTTTAAACCCAACAATGCGTATCGGTAAGCAAATTACGGAAGTTTTATTAAAACATAAAAAAGTGACTTCACGTGACGCTGCAAAAGTACGTGCGATTGAATTGCTAGATCAAGTAGGGATTCCGTTCCCAGACAAACGTTACCGAGCATACCCACATGAATTATCAGGTGGGATGCGTCAACGTGTTGTCATCGCGATAGCCCTTGCTGCAGATCCGAAGCTATTAATTGCGGACGAACCAACAACAGCTTTAGATGTAACGATTCAAGCACAAATTTTAGAGTTAATGAAAGAAATCCAAAAGAAATCGAACACGTCGATTATTTTCATTACTCATGATTTAGGTGTAGTCGCGAATATCGCAGACCGCGTAGCCGTTATGTATGCAGGACAAATTGTCGAGTACGGAACAGTAGAGGATATTTTCTACAATCCAAAACATCCTTATACTTGGGGCTTACTTGGCTCGATGCCGGATTTAAACAACAGCTCAGATGAATTACTACGTGCGATTCCAGGCTCTCCACCAAACTTAATCGATCCACCAAAAGGCGATGCATTTGCGGCTCGTAATGAACATGCAATGAAAATCGACTTTGAAATGGAACCGCCAATGTTTAAAGTATCGGATACTCATTCTGCAAAAACATGGCTTTTACATCCAGATGCACCAAAACTTCCACTTCCTGATGCAGTAGCACGCCGCATCGAAGGCTATGAACTGGAGGGCAAAACAAATGGCAAATAAGATTTTAGAAGTACAAGGCTTAAAGCAACATTTCGGTACAGCAAAAGAACCGATTAAAGCGATTGACGGCATTAGCTTTGATGTATATGAAGGGGAAACATTAGGATTAGTTGGAGAATCTGGCTGTGGTAAATCAACGACTGGTCGCTCTATTATCCGTCTTTATGACATTACAGAAGGCCAAATTATGTTCAAAGGTCGCAATATTTCAGAGCTAAAATCACGCAAAGATTTACTACAATTTAACCGTGAAATGCAAATGATTTTCCAAGATCCATATGCATCGTTAAACCCTCGTATGACAGCTGGTGAACTAATTGCAGAAAGCTTTGATATTCATGGCCTTTATAAAAATAAAGCAGAGCGTCGCGAGAAAGTTGGTTCATTACTTGAATCAGTAGGTTTAACGCGTGAGCATGCAAACCGTTATGCCCATGAATTTTCTGGTGGTCAACGTCAGCGTATCGGAATTGCCCGTGCCCTTAGCTTAGATCCTAGCTTTATCATTGCGGATGAACCTATCTCAGCACTGGATGTTTCGATTCAAGCACAGGTTGTTAACTTATTGAAGCAACTTCAAAAAGAGCGCGGCTTAACATACTTATTTATTGCCCATGACCTATCAATGGTAAAATACATTTCAGATCGTATTGCGGTAATGTATCGTGGTAAAATTTTAGAGCTTGGCCAAGCGGATGAGATTTACAATAATCCAATTCACCCTTATACAAAATCATTACTATCAGCGGTTCCTCAGCCAAACCCTGAATATGAGCGCAATCGTGTACGTATTCCTTACAAACATACCGAGCACGATCCTGCTGCAAAAGTAATTGAAGCTCGCCCTGGTCACTTCGTCTTCGGTACAGAAGCACAAGCGAAAGAATGGGCTAAATAAAAAGAACACATCTCGTGTAAAACGGGATGTGTTCTTTTTACTGTAATCAATTACGCCTTAGCGTAATTGCGTTCGGAATCAGCCGGAGGCTTCAACTTTATTTAGCTGATTTTCAAACATCCGCTAAATAAAGTTAAGAAAACATCTCGTGTTATACGAGATATTTTCTTTTTGTATTAGAATGTTTCTGAAGTTGTTTTTGCTTGCATGTGTAATGTTAAGTAGTCTGGACCGCCTGCTTTTGAATCCGTGCCTGACATATTGAAGCCACCAAATGGTTGATAACCTACAATAGCACCTGTACAGCCACGGTTAAAGTATAAATTCCCAACATGGAACTCATCACGCGCATATTCTAAATTCATACGATTTGTCGTAATGACTGCACCTGTTAAACCGTACTCAGTGTTATTTGCAATTGCAATCGCCTCTTCAAACGTATCCGCCTTTGTTATCGCTACTACTGGACCGAAAATTTCCTCCTGCATAATGCGTGCTTTTGGATCAACATCTGCAAATACAGTTGGATTAACAAAATAGCCCACTGTATCATCTGAAATGCCGCCTGCAATAAGGCGCCCTTCATTTTTACCAATTTCAATGTATTCATTAATCTTTTTAAACGCTGCAGCATCAATAACTGTCGCCATAAAGTTCGATGGATTGACTGGGTCACCAATTGTAAGCTCATTCGTTAACTCTCCTACGCGAGCAACTACTTGGTCGTACACATCTTTTACAATGACAACACGTGAACAAGCAGAACATTTTTGGCCTGAGAAGCCGAATGCCGATTTGACAATTGATTGTGCTGCAAGCTCTAAATCCGCCTCTTTATCCACAACCATCGTATCTTTCCCGCCCATTTCAGCAATGACGCGTTTAATCCAAATTTGACCTTCATTTAATTTAGATGCGCGCTCATTAATGCGTAAGCCGACATCGCGTGAACCTGTGAAGCTAATGAAACGTGTTTTCGGGTGATCTACTAAATAGTCCCCTACTTCAGCGCCACTTCCTGGGACAAAGTTAACAACCCCTGCTGGTAAGCCCGCTTCCTCAAGCACTTCAATAAATTTATAAGCGACTACTGGTGTTGTAGAAGCTGGTTTTAATAATACTGTATTCCCTGTTACAACTGCCGCAACAGTAGTGCCAGCCATGATTGCAAATGGGAAATTCCAAGGCGAGATTACAATGCCAATCCCAAGTGGAATGTAATCATAACGATTGTATTCATTTGGACGGCTTTCTACTTTACGACCATCCTTCATTGCTAGCATTTGACGTCCGTAATATTCTAGGAAATCAATTGCTTCTGCCGTATCAGCATCTGCTTCATTCCAAGGTTTCCCAGCTTCTTTTGTTAACCATGCCGAAAATTCATGTTTGCGTCGACGAATGATCGTTGCTGCCTTAAATAAAACATCCGCACGAATTTCAGGCTTTACCTTTTTCCATGATTGGAATGCTTTATCGGCTTCTTGCATTGCCTTTTCTGCTAAATCCTGTGAAGCTTTCGAAACAGAACCAATTACTTCAGTTTTATTTGCTGGGTTATATGAAACGATTTTATCTTCAGTTGTAATGCGCTCGCCACCAATAATGAGTGGATATTCCGCACCTAATTGTGATTCTACTTTTGCTAATGCCTCTAAATATGCGTTTTTATGTGCTTCTACCGAGAAATCTGTAAATGGTTCATGTTTGTAATCTATCATTTATCATTACCTCCGATGGTTAGTGCATTATTTTTTTGCGCCTTATAAAACGCTTACAAGTTTAATTGTGCAATATTTCATTGCTTAAATCAATATATTTTTCTGATTAATTAAAATTGTCTTACTCTAGATACTCCATGCTAAGATATATGTAAGGGGGTTGCACCGTATGAAACAACTTGATATTACAAATGTTTTTGAATTTATTACAGAAAAAATCGACATGGGGCTTTGTGCGATTGATGATAGTGGTCGTGTTATCGTCTTCAACAAAAAAATGCGCGAACTTACAGGTGAGTCACTCGAGCAAGTGACACACCGCTTTGTCTCGCAATCACTTGACTTTAATTTAGAGCAAAACATGCTGCAAAAGGTTTTTGCCTCTGGACAGGCAATTAGTCACGTGAAGCAAACTTTTTGGAATGAAAACGGTGAAGAAGTATCCCTGATTAATGATTATTATCCTTTTACCCTTAATGACGGGACGAAAATCGCCATCCAATTTTCACGTGATGTGACGCAACAGGAATTTTTAATGGACAGACCGCTCAGCCGTTATGGTGCCCCATTAACGTTTGATATTATTACCGCTGTTTCAAAATCGATGAAGCAAGTCATTCAACAGGCGAAAATTGCGGCTTTCGGCAGAATTCCTGTTATGCTTGTTGGGGAATCAGGAACAGGAAAAGATATGATTGCAGAGGGCATTCATCATGAGCTTGTCGAAAAAAACGATCGCTTTATTACGCTCATTTGCCGTCGCAACGAGGAAACGCTACTTACACAAATAGAAAAATATATTGCAGAAGAAAAGAAATATACGTTCTTTGCTGAAAGAATCGAATATTTATCCATGCCTGCCCAGGAACGCATTATTGAATTATTAGAATCCTACCAAGATCGCCATCATGTATTCATTGCTAGCATTGGTGAGGATCCAATCGATTTAATTCAAAATGGACGCCTTTCTAAAAACCTTTATTATTTATTTTCTAACTTAACCATTCAAGTCCCATCATTGCGTGAACGTCGCGAAGATATTAAGCCGTTTATCGATGATTATTTTGCCCGTCGACGCAGTAACTACGGCATTCATATAAAAGGTTTAGCACCGGAAGTAGAGGAGCTCTTTCTTACATATGATTGGCCAGGCAATTTAAAAGAGCTTGAGGTTTTACTAGATGATATTAGCGCATTGCTGACAAATGAGGATTTTGTTGATATGACGCTCGTTCCTGCTTATTTCAAATGGAAACTGAATAAAGCACAGCCGATTTCACATGATACAGCCAATCTTTTTGACTTTTCTCATCAAGAATTACAGCCCCTTGATGAATATATGCGAAAAGTGGAGGATCATTATATCCAATATGCACTGCAATTAAATGACGGCAATATTTCTCAAACAGCCAAGTCCCTCGGCATTCACCGCCAAGGCTTACAATATCGCTTGAAACGAAAATAAATTGTTTCGCATTAATAAAATCAACATTTTGATTTAGGTCAAAATGTTGATTTTATTTTGCGTTTCGAAGTAATTTTTATGTCATAGAACAACACTTTTACTTAGAACTGCAAAATTTCTTTGCATCAATTCTTAATTTTACGACATTTCCCATTCTTTATTATTCCAGTAAAAAAAAATACACTAAAAAACCCCTTGATATTACACAATTTCTCCATATTGAAGTTAGAAAATTCTAAATTAGTGTTTCCTTTTTTTATTTTTTTACTATATACTCACTTCAACGTTAACATAACATTAAAATCATAGGGGGTTGCTTAAATATGACGTTAAAAGATTTTTTTATCGCACTTTCAGAGAACCAAACTTTAAATTCTGTTGCTCAAAAATATGGTTTTAAACTTGGAGCGCAAAGTGTCGTTGCAGGTACAAATATCGACGAAGTGGTCGAAAGCATTAAAGAATTAAATGCACTAGGTATTTCATGTACGGTTGATAATTTAGGTGAATTTGTTTTTGAAAAATCTGCTGCACTTGAGGCGAAGCAACAAATCTTAGCGGTTATCGATCGCATTCATACTGAAAATTTACAAGCTCATATTTCATTAAAACCATCACAACTAGGCTTAGATATTGATTATGATTTTTGTTTTGAAAACTTAGAAGAGATTGTTTCGGCCGCAAATAATTATCAAATTTTTGTCAATTTCGACATGGAAAACTATGCACGTCTTCACCCTTCTTTCCAGCTACTTGAAAAATTAAGCGAGCACTATAATAACATTGGTACAGTTATTCAGTCGTATTTCTTCGAGTCAGATGAAAACGTAGATCGCTATAAAGACTACCGTTTACGACTTGTAAAGGGTGCTTATAAAGAAGATCACTCTGTTGCCTATCAAGCAAAGGAAGAGATTGATCGTAAATATATCGAGCACATTGAATATCATTTATTGCATGGGAAATTTACATCCATTGCAACGCATGATCACCATGTCATTAATCATGTAAAACAGTTTGTAAAAAAACATAATATTCCAAATGAAAAATTTGAATTCCAAATGCTTTATGGTTTCCGTAAAGAGCTACAACTAGAACTTGCACAAGAAGGCTATAACTTCTGTACGTATGTTCCTTTTGGTCATGATTGGTACGGTTACTTTATGCGTCGACTTGCTGAGCGCCCGCAAAATCTTTCGCTTGTTTCAAAGCAAGTTTTCAATAAAAAATCGAATACAATCCTTGCTGTTGCAGCTGGTGCCTTCTTGCTAGGACGCATGACAAAAAGAAAAAAATAGCAGCTGGGTGCTACTAAATTTTGCGTTGAACGGGTATAAAGATACATGATACACTTAGCAGATTCTTATTAATATTTAAGGAGCTGTTATTATGTCAGAATATAGCTATCAACTTTTAGCTATTATCATTTATATGATTGCCATGCTTGGAATTGGCTGGTATGCATTTCGTAAAACTAGTAGTTTAACAGATTATATGTTAGGTGGTCGTGGGCTTGGTGCTACTGTTACCGCACTTAGCGCAGGGGCGGCGGATATGTCGGGTTGGCTTTTAATGGGCTTACCTGGTGCCATTTATGTTTCGGGTTTAGTTGAAGCATGGATTGCAATCGGTTTAACAATTGGAGCTTATTTAAACTGGTTACTTGTAGCACCTCGCTTACGTGTCTATACACAAGTTTCAAATGACTCGATTACAATACCGAGTTATTTAGACAACCGTTTACGCGATAATACGAAACTACTGCGTATCGCTTCTGGAATTATCATTTTAGTGTTCTTTACTTTCTATGTATCTTCCGGAATGGTTTCAGGCGGGAAATTTTTTGAAAGTTCATTTGGAATGGACTATCATACAGGGCTATTATTCGTTTCAGCTGTTGTTGTAGCCTATACTTTATTTGGTGGCTTTTTAGCGGTTAGTTATACCGATGTTATCCAAGGACTAATCATGGTCATCACATTAATCGCCGTTCCTGTATTCGGTATATTTTTAACAGGTGGCCTTGGTGATACACTAGATTCGATTAAAGAAGTAAATCCAGATATGCTAAGTTTATTACCAGCTACTGCTACTGCTGCCGGTATCATTTCATCGGTTGCTTGGGGTCTTGGTTATTTTGGTCAACCTCATATTATCGTACGTTTCATGGCGATTTCTTCCGTTAAAGAAGTGAAAAGTGCACGTCGCATTGGAATTGGCTGGATGATTTTCAGTTTACTTGGTGCCCTATCGACTGCATTAGTAGGGGTTGCTTACTTCCAACAACAAGGAATCGAATTAAAGGATAGTGAAACTGTATTTATCGTATTAGGACAAATTTTATTCCATCCGTTTATTGCAGGGGTTATTTTAGCGGCGATTTTAGCGGCTGTTATGAGTACGATTTCTTCTCAATTGATCGTGACATCTTCTGCACTTATTGAGGACATATATAAAGCATTATTTAATAAGTCTGCATCGGATAAACACTATGTATTTTTAGGTCGTATGGCTGTACTTTTAGTTTCTATTTTCGCTTCTTTCGTTGCTTGGAATCCTGAGAGTACTATTTTAGGGCTTGTTGCATTTGCATGGGCTGGTTTCGGTGCTGCCTTTGGTCCAATTATTTTACTATCGTTATTCTGGAAAAAGCTGACGAATTACGGAGCACTTTCAGGTATGGTTGCGGGTGCATTAGTGGCATTCATCTGGGGTCGTACACCAAGCTTATCTAGCATGCTCTACGAAATCGTACCTGGCTTCATCATTTGTTTAATTGTTGCCTTTATTGTAAGTTTAGCTACTTATAAACATAATGCAGAAATTGAACAAGAGTTTGAAGAAACACAACGCATTTTAAAACAAGAACGCGAATAGTATTTTTGAAATAAGAGTATTCATCGGCTTTCGAAATGGAGCCGTGAATACTCTTTTTATTTTTTAATGAAGATTCTTATGAAGTGTGGGCTTGTGGCAAATGCGTCAAGACCACCATTTTTCTAAAATAACGCTGCCCCTATTAAACCAGCATTTCCTTTGTTTATACTTGCTTGTATGCGTCCTTTTTTATGTTCAAAAAAGGGCAATGTGAAGTAAGCATCCACCTTCTCCGCAATTTCCTTTACCATTTGTGGATGATGGTTCATAACACCTCCACCAAGGACAATAACATGGGGGTCGAGTAACATTAAAAACGTATGAATTTTATGTGCAACCTCTTCTTGCCAAGTTTGGATAACCGGCATAATAAGCGGATCATTTTTATAATAGCGCTCGAAAAATTGTTCGAGCGTTGCATCATCACCTGTTTTTTCTTGCATCATTTTTTGTAGTGCAGGTCCTGATCCCATCCACTCTAAATACTCTCCTTCACGCGTTAAGGAAAATCCAACTTCTCCTGGTATACCTGCGCCGCGCAAAATCTTCCCATCATGAATTGTACAGCAAGCAATTCCGGTACTAATGGTCATATAAATCATCGTTTCTTTCTGAAAATGACGGATTTTATATTCACCATTTGCTGCTGTGGTCATATCCGTTTCCATTTTAATTTCCACATTCGGGTAGTGTGCCTGCAATTTATCGACGAGCGGGAATTGACGCCACGGTAAATTTTGTTGATAGATGACGAGTCCCTTCTCAATATCGAGGACACCTGGTAAACCTACTGAAACCTTTGTCACGTCACCTAACTCATTTTCAAGCATGCTCTGAAAACCATCAATCATTGCCTTGAATAACGCATCAGATTGCTGCGGGCTTTTCACTTCTATTTGTTTAACGAGCTTTTCCGGCTCCTCTACTTTCGATATTGCGAGCGCTAATTTTGTCCCACCTATATCACCACTTAAAATCCACATACACTTCACCTGCTTTACAAAAATACCGTACTGTTGCCAAATTTTATAACCATGCTTTTCAAAAAAGTTTATAATAAAGCCAACTGTCGAACCTATCCCCGTTGCATTTTTTGAAATGTAATCGTCATTTACTTTAGATTACATAAAAAGGTAATAAACTCAAGTCCATTTAAATAAAAGAGTAAACAGGGCTTGATTTGCCTGCCCACCTTTTTCACGCTAAGCCACTATACGGATATAGCACATTATTCGGATAATGCATTTTAGATTGCTCTTTCACAAACATCGCGCCATCATCTTCAAAAATACCTTGTACAACCGGAATCGTTAGTTCATCTGGTGTGAAGCAAAGTTGAATAGATGGTGCTGTGATAGGCAAGTTTTGTAATACATCTACGACACCTATTGGATACTTTGAAATGACATCTATCAGTTCGAGTACACCATCTTCTTCCTGACAAATAATGATTGCCTTCAGCTTTGGTACATAGTAAATACAATCCTTATATTGTGTTAATGCATGATACATGACAATATCTTCGTTTTGAAGCATGCTCATTTTCATGCTAATTGGCAATCGGTGCATAATCGTTTCATACAATAATTCACGTGCTTTTGGCTCATTCATATCAAGCTTCTTTACTTCTGTTAACTGTAATTTAAAATCAGCCGTTTTCACATGATAGGTTGCCTGCCTTCTTTTTTCAAAACCAAATTTAGTATAAAACTGAAGAACCGATGCATTTGCAAACAAATAAACAAACTGAGCCTGTTGTACATCTTCTAATGCAGCTTCCATTAGCTTTCGAGATAAACCTTGCCCTTGATAGCCCGGCTTCGTCATAACCGTCCCGATTTGCACCGATTGATACGCTTGTCCCTCTAAAATCATCGTACCTATACTAGTAGAAACGTTCGCGACAATTTCACCTTTGTCTTCAAACGCATAGCAACAATAACTATCATTCCAATAACCTAGCTGTGCCCATTGTTCAAATTGCAGTTGAAACGTTTCTTCACTAAATTGAAAGAAGCTTTTCATCAGTTGCTCATTTTTACGAATTTCGTCACCCTTAATCAATTTCATTTCATTGCCTCCCATATATTGCTAGAATATCATATTTGGGATTTATTTCAAAAACGGATTGTGCTAGTTTTTAAATTATTTCAGCAAACAAAAAAAAACGATGGCGTTATGCCATCGTTTTTCCTCTAAGAAATTAACGTTTATTAATTTCTTCCATTAAAATTTGGTTTGTTAATTGTGGGTTAGCTTGTCCTTTTGAGGCTTTCATAATTTGGCCTAAAAGTGCTTTTACTGCACGATCTTTACCAGCTTTGAAATCCTCCACTGATTTTGAATCGTTATCAAGTACTGTTGTAACAAAGCCAAGAATAACAGCTGGGTCTGAAATTTGAACTAAGCCTTTTTCTTTCACGATTTTCGTAGCGTCTCCACCGTTTTCTACTAGCTCAGTGAATACTTTCTTCGCAATCTTAGATGAGATTGTGCCATCAGAAATTAATTTCACCATGCCTGCTAAGTTTTCTGGTGTTAATGCTGTATTTTTTAAATCTTTTTGCTCTGCGTTTAAGTAAGCTGAAACATCGCCCATTAACCAGTTTGCAGAAAGTTTTGCGTCTGCTCCAGCAACAGTCATTGCGTCGAAGAAATCAGAAATTTCCTTGTTCACTACAAGTACTGCCGCGTCATATGCAGTTAAGCCTAACTCTTCTACATAGCGTGCTTTTCGTGCATCCGGTAATTCAGGAATTGATTGGCGAATGCGCTCAACCCACTCATCTGAAATAGATAGGTGTACTAAATCTGGCTCTGGGAAGTAACGGTAATCATCCGTACCTTCTTTAACACGCATAAGCAATGTTTTACCAGTCTTTTCATCATAGCGACGTGTTTCTTGCTCAATTTCGCCACCTGACATTAGCACTTGAGCTTGACGGATTTCTTCATGCTCAAGACCTTTACGTACAAAGTTAAATGAGTTTAAGTTTTTCAGCTCGGCTTTTGTACCAAATTGTTCTTGACCATATGGACGTAATGAAACGTTCGCATCACAACGTAAAGAACCTTCCTCCATACGTACGTCAGAAACGCCCGCATATTGGATAATTGATTTTACTTTTTCAAGGTAGGCATATGCTTCGTCCGGTGTACGGATGTCTGGCTCAGATACGATTTCTACAAGTGGCGTACCTTGACGGTTTAAGTCTACTAAAGAATAGCCATCAGCGTGCGTTAATTTACCAGCATCTTCTTCCATATGAAGACGTGTAATACCGATTTTTTTCTTGTAACCTGGTTTGCCGTCTTTTGCTTCAATTTCAATTTCAACCCAACCATTTTTACCGATTGGTTTATCAAATTGTGAAATTTGGTAAGCTTTCGGATTATCCGGATAGAAGTAGTTTTTACGGTCGAACTTTGTTTCTTGTTCGATTTCCATGTTTAACGCTAAAGAAGCACGCATTGCATAGTCTACTACTTGCTTATTTAATACTGGTAAAACACCTGGGTAACCAAGGTCAATTACTGAAGTATTTGTGTTTGGCTCTGCGCCGAAGTGGTTAGGTGAAGCCGAGAAAATTTTAGATTTAGTTTTTAATTCAACGTGAATTTCTAAACCGATTACTGTTTCAAAGTTCATCTTATTTTACCTCCCATAATGCTGGAGTTTGTGTGTTGAAGTCTGTTTGTTGCTCATAAGCATAAGCTACACGGTAAATTGTTTCTTCATCGAAGTGTTTACCGATAATTTGTAAACCTAGTGGTAAACCATTTTCAAATCCACATGGTACAGAAATTGCTGGTACACCTGCTAAGTTAATAGGAATTGTTAAAATATCATTTGCGTACATTGTCATTGGATCTTCAATGTTTGCACCCACTTCGAACGCTGGTGTTGGCGCTGTAGGTCCAACAATTACATCGTAGTTTTCGAAAACCTTGTCGTAATCTGCTTTGATTAATGTACGTGCTTGTTGTGCTTTTTTGTAATACGCATCATACGTACCTGCTGATAATGAATAAGTACCAAGCATAATACGGCGTTTCACTTCATCGCCGAAACCTTCAGCGCGAGATTGTTTGTAAAGCTCTAATAAGTTTGTCGCATTTTCTGAACGGTAACCGTAACGAATACCATCGAAACGAGAAAGGTTAGAAGAAGCTTCTGATGATGAAAGAATATAATAAGCAGCTAATGCGTATTTAGAGTGAGGAAGTGAAACCTCTTCTACAGTCGCACCTTGTGCTTTTAATACTTCTAATGCATCTAATACAGATTTTTTCGCCGCTTCGCCAACGCCTTCACCTAAAAACTCTTTAGGTACCGCAATTTTTAAGCCTTTAATGTTGCCATCAAGTGCTGCTGCGTAGTTTGGTACTGGCACATCTGCAGAAGTAGAATCCATTTCATCCACACCTGAGATTGCTTCTAGTAATAATGCATTATCTGTTACATTACGTGTAATTGGTCCGATTTGATCTAATGAAGATGCAAATGCAACTAATCCAAAACGAGACACACGACCGTATGTAGGTTTCATCCCTACAACACCACAGTAAGCTGCCGGTTGACGGATTGAACCACCTGTATCTGAACCTAACGAGAATGGCACTTCGCCGGCTGCTACTGCTGCTGCAGATGCACCTGAAGATCCACCTGGTACGTGGTTAAGATTCCATGGGTTTTTTGTTGTTTTGTACGCTGAGTTTTCGTTTGAAGAACCCATTGCGAATTCGTCCATATTTAATTTACCGATTGTTACCATACCCGCATCGCGAAGTTTTTTTACGATTGTTGCATCGTAAATTGGCATGAAGCCTTCTAAAATTTTAGAAGCACAAGTCGTTTCTAAACCTTCTGTTACGATATTATCTTTAACCCCAATCGGCATACCGAAAAGTGGTCCGCGCTCCTCGAAAGGAACTTGATCTAGCTCTGCTGCACGAGCCGTTGCTTCTTCTTTATTTAAAGCTAAAAATGCTTGAACATCGCCGTCCAACTTTTCCACGCGGGCAAATGCTTCGCTTGTTAAGTCTGTAATTGTCAGTTCACGCGTTTTTAAAGCTTCTTGTAATTGTGCTGATGTGCGCTCAAATACTGTCATGTGACATGTCCCTCCTTAAATTATTCCATGATTGATGGTACTTTAATTTGACCAGCTTCTTGGTTCTTTACATTAAGCATTACTTTTTCAATTGATAAGCCTTCTTTAGCTACGTCTTCACGCATTACGTTTACAAGTGGTAAAACATGTGATGTTGGTTCTACGTTAGTTGTATCTAATTCATTTAGCTGCTCTGCAAAGTCTGTAATTTTGCCAAGTTGTTCAGCAAATTTCTCTGCATCCTCTTCTGTAATAGCAAGGCGAGCTAAGTGTGCTACGTGTTTTACTTCTTCTTTAGATATTTTTGCCATTTCCTACACCTCCAAATTCGAATTAACCATGCCAATAATCATACCATTTTTCCCTGTAAAAATCACAATTTTACCGAAAGTTTCAGCAAACAGCAGGAAGGTTTGGCCGTTTTTTGGAAAATTAAAGTAACCAATTATGTTTCGGCATAATTGCGTCCGGAATCCGCCGGGAGCTTAACTCCTTTCAGCGGGTGTTTGGACATCCGCTGAAAGAAGTTAAAGTGTTAACGTGTTTTTTTAGTCTATATAATGTGAAAAAACCATCATGTTGATCAAAAAAAATCAACATAATGGTTTGATGTTTTATATGTTTTAGTTATTCATAAATATGAATAATTGGCTCTTTTTCATTCGGCTCTTTTTTAATTAATACTTCTGGTCCATTTACTGAAGTAATGCTGATCGTAATTAATAAATCTTGCGGTAAATGAGTCAGCATTAACCCTGATAAATATTGTGTGAAGCCTGTAATTTCAGCTGTCCCATAAAATTGGATTGGGATTTCGATATCGAGTTTTTGTATTTCATTATCTTGATAAAAACCTGTTGCAAATACACTTGTGAAGTTCGAGAAATATTTATCGACATCTTGCTTAAAGTTTAGGAATTTCGTATTCATCTCACGGGTCACATCATCGGGTGTGGACATCGGGAATTTCACATATTTCTCATGAACATCTTCCCAATCCCCTAAAGCCGATTGGTTAGCATCAACTGAATTATATGCAAAATAAGTACCTGGAACAATTGAATTACGCTCTTCTTGCTTAAATAGCGCAATGACGATCGGTACATCAGCTAACTCTGAACGTGCTCTTAGTCGATTTATGACTTCCTGCGCGATTTTCTTCCCTTCTTTTTCTAACTCATTATCCGGGATTTTTTTCTCATAAAACTCTCCATATTTCTCTTTTTGATAGTAATAAACTGAATTTAATGCCAAACCAATGGAAATACCCGATAGCTTTACTTTATTATTGTCTGTTTTTGTTAAGTAATTTTGCTCCACTATATGGGCTAAGTACACGGGTGCTTCAGTTGCTTTAATCGTCGGGTCCATCTCTTGCCCTGTTGCCTCATCAATGCTCGAAGGATTTAGTCCCTGATTTTCAGGTCCTTCATCTTTTGTTTGATTTGGACGGGCTAGCCAATTTTTTAATGTGTCCTCGGATAAATATTGCCCCTCTTGAAAGAAGTAATTTTCGGTATCAAATTTATTTTGCGAAATGCGCATTAAACCTAATTCGGCTTCTTTCATATCATATTTTGTATAAATATTCGAAACAACTAATCCTCGGCTCGCACTTTCTTTATACGGGATCAATGTTTTATAGTAATTATCATTTATTTGCTTATTTGGGATAATGGTTGTCTCAACTTCTTCTGTTGAATCAGATTCCTGAGTGAGCTCTGTCTCTGGTGTAATCTTCGGTGCACACGCAGTAAGAAGCAAAGCTGCTACCATCGCCGGTAACCAGCGGTATTTTTTCATGAGAACGAGTCTCCTTTACTATTGTAATTGTTCTATTAGGCGGTTTTCATCCCAAATTTCAATGCCTAGACTTTGTGCTTTTTCTAGCTTTGAGCCGGCATCTTCTCCAACGATTACAAGATCTGTTTTCTTACTTACACTTCCTGCAATAATACCGCCTAACTGTTCTATTTTCGCCTTTGCATCATTACGTGTCAATTGTTGAAGTTTCCCTGTAAGAACAATCGTTTTTCCGGCAAATGGATTGGCACCGACCTCAACGACTACTTTTTTACCTGTATAATTCATATTGACATTGACATCTTTTAGACGACTTATTAATAGTTGAATTTGTTCATTTGCAAAGTAGGCAACGATGGATTCAGCCATTTTGTCACCAATTTCATGGATAGCGGTTAGTTGTTCTTCTGTTGCTTCCATTAATGGTTCAATCGTTTCAAAATGCTGTGCGAGAATTTTTGCTGCCTTTTCGCCCACATGACGAATGCCTAGACCAAATAATAGTTTCTCTAATGAATTCACCTTAGATTTTTCAATTGCCGCGATTAAATTGGTTGCTGATTTTTGCCCCATACGCTCAAGGTCAATCAGCATTTCAACTGTTAGTAAATAAAGGTCAGCCACATCCTTAATAGAGCCTTCACGTAATAGCTGCTCGACAACTTTTTCACCTAAGCCATCAATATTCATCGCGTTACGTGAAACAAAATGCTTCACACCTTCTGCAATTTGCGCAGGGCATAATGGATTAATACAACGTAATGCGACATCACTTTCAATTCGAACAACTTCCTCATCACATGCAGGACAATGGGTTGGCATCGTATATGGAATCGCATCTTCTGGGCGTTGTTCAAGCACGACGCCAACAATTTGCGGAATAATATCACCTGCTTTTCTTACAATTACAGTGTCATTAATGCGAATATCCTTTTCACGAATTAAATCCTCGTTATGAAGGGATGCACGACTCACTGTTGTTCCCGCAACAAGAACGGGTGTTAATAGCGCAGTTGGTGTAATAACGCCTGTACGCCCTACTGTCAGCTCGATATCTACAAGCTTTGTTACCACTTCTTCGGCAGGGAATTTATACGCAATTGCCCAACGTGGTGACTTTGCTGTAAAACCAAGCTCATCCTGTTGTGCAAATGAATTCACTTTAATAACGATTCCATCAATTTCATAAGGTAAATTAGGACGTGCTTCTGTCCACTTTTCTATAAACGCTAAAACCTCTTCAATTGTTGCACAGGCTTGTCTTTCTTTATTCGATGGGAAACCAAGACGCTCTAAATAATCGAGCATTTCACCATGACCATCAATACCATATGCCTCTCCATCGCCGCCAATCGAATAAATAAACGTTGATAAATTACGACTTGCTGCTATTTTCGGATCAAGCTGACGAAGAGAACCCGCTGCTGCATTACGTGGATTGGCAAACTGTTCTTCCTCTTTTTCACGACGCATTTCATTGAGCTTTTCAAATGATTTTTTTGGCATATACGCTTCACCACGTACTTCAATCGTTAATGGTTCTTTTAAGCGTAGTGGAATGGCACGAATCGTCTTTAAGTTCATCGTAATATCCTCACCAACAGATCCGTCACCACGTGTTGCGCCTTGCATAAATACACCGTTTTCATAGCGTAATGAAATGGCTAGACCATCGATTTTAAGCTCACATACATATGAAAAAGCGTCTCCAATTGCTTGGCGTATTTTCCGGTCAAAATCACGTAAATCCCCTTCATTAAACGCATTCGAAAGACTGAGCATCGCTGTTTGATGCGTTACTTTTTGGAAGCCTTCAACAACCGCTCCACCGACACGTTGCGTTGGAGAATCGGAATAAATGAATTGTGGATTCGCTTCTTCTAGTGCAATTAATTCGTGCAACAGCTGATCGTAAACACTATCTGCCACTAAAGGCTTGTCTTGTACATAATACGCAAAGCCATACTCATGAAGAAGCTGATTGAGCTCAGCTATTCTTTGTTCAATTTCATGCATTTTTATTTCCTCCTAAGCTTTTTGGATCGGTGCGAATTTTGCTAATAAGCGTTTAATACCTGTAGGTGCTGGGAATGCAATATCCAACTCCATTCCGTCTCCTTCACCTTTCACACTAACGACCATGCCAATACCCCATTTTCCATGGGCGGCTTTATCTCCAATTTTCCATTCAAATTGACTGCCACCTGTGTTTGCAAGACGGGAAGTCTGCGCTGCTGGACTTTGAACAGCACCTAATGAACGCTTCGTCGTCGCACGATCATAACGATTCGATGCGAAAGGTAAAGAGGTATCGCGGTAAGATGCACCACCTGACTTGGATACTTGCTCAATCACATCCTCGTCAATTTCACGCAAGAAACGAGAAGGTGCATTATAACCAGTCCGTCCAAAGATTGTTCGCGAGCCTGCACATGTTAAGTACAATCGCTGTTCTGCACGAGTCGCGCCGACATACATTAACCTTCTTTCTTCTGCCATTTCCTCTTCATTTTCTAATGAACGTGAATGCGGGAATATGTTTTCCTCCATGCCAATAATGAAAACAACTGGGAATTCCAGTCCCTTCGCAGCATGCATCGTCATTAATATAATGGAGCCCTTCGCTTTCTCCTCTTCATCTAAAGAATCAATATCTGCTACTAATGCAAGATCCGTTAAAAAGGCAACAAGTGATTGGTCTTCACTGCGTTTTTCGAAAGCCTGTGTTACCGTTAAAAATTCTTGAATGTTTTCAAGTCGACTTTCGGCTTCAATTGATTTTTCAGCTTCTAGCATTTTACGATAGCCTGATTTTTCGATTACTTCTTCTACAAGCTCAGTCACTGACAAGTCATTTTGTCGCTCAGTAAATGAACGAATCATATTGTAAAATTGTTCAGCTGATGCTGATGCCTTCCCTGTTAACCCCATAAAGACTAGCTCACTCATCGCATCAAAAATCGAACGGTCTTGCTCGATTGCATATTGGAGCATCTTATCAAATGACGTCGCTCCTATTGCTCGTTTTGGCTCGTTAATAATACGTGCGAGCGATAAATCATCATCATTGTTCGCAATTAAACGTAAATACGCAAGTAAGTCTTTAATCTCTTTACGGTCATAGAATTTTGTTCCGCCAACAATTTGATAGTTCATACTCGATTTTACGAGTACATCCTCAATTACACGTGACTGCGCATTCGTACGATAAAGTATGGCAAAATCATTGAGCTGATAGTTTTCATCTTTCATGAGCTTTTGGATTGTTCGAATGACATATTGCGCTTCATCCTGCTCATTGCCAGCCTTGTAAAGTTGAATTTTTTCGCCATCGGTATTGTCTGTACGCAATACTTTTTTATAGCGATTTTTATTCTTTTCAATGACGCTATTTGCTGCCTGTAATATACGTTTTGTCGAGCGATAGTTTTGCTCTAACATGATTACTTTAGCCTCTTTATAATCCTTTTCAAACGATAAAATATTCGTAATATCCGCGCCACGCCAACGATAAATCGACTGATCAGAATCCCCAACAACACAAATATTGCGGAATTTTTTAGCCAACATTTGCACTAAAAGATACTGCGTTTTGTTTGTATCCTGGTACTCATCCACGTGAATATACTGGAATTTATTTTGGTAAAATTCGAGCACATCTGGTGCCTGCTCAAATAGACGGATTGTCAGCATAATTAAATCGTCGAAATCGAGACTTTGATTTTGCTTTAAACGCTTTTGATAGCCTTTATACACCTGTGCCGCAATTTTTTCAAACGGATTGTGCGGATTTACATTGGCTTCGAATTGCGGGGCCGTAATGCATTCATTTTTTGCCGAACTAATCGTATTTAAGAGCGCGCGTGGATCGTATTTTTTCGGGTCAATATTATCCTGCTTTAGTATATTTTTTATAACCGTCAACTGGTCTGTACTATCCAAAATAGAAAAGCTTTTCGTATAGCCAATGCGATCAATATAGCGACGTAAAATTCGCACACACATTGAGTGGAACGTCGATACCCACATACCCTCTGTTGTACCGTTGCCAAGTATGCCATCAATTCGTTCACGCATTTCACGTGCGGCTTTATTCGTAAATGTGATCGCTAAAATTTTCGAAGGATATACTTGCCGCTCAACAACTAAATAGGCGATGCGATGTGTTAAAACGCGGGTTTTCCCTGAACCTGCACCAGCCATAATAAGTAGTGGTCCTTCTGTTGTTTTTACTGCTTCTGCTTGCTGTGGATTCATGCCTGTTACTAAACTTTTTGCAATATGATCCATACTACACCTTCCAATCCAAAAGAACATTTGTTCTTATTGTATATCATTTTGTTTCATTTTTCACTGCTTGTACTGTTTTTAACGCTGTATTTAAATCATCATATACAATATTTCCGACAATGACCGTATCTGCATAGGCAGCCATTTCTTTCGCCTGCTCAGGTGATGTAATGCCACCACCATAAAACAGCTTCGTATCACTCAATACTTCACTTACCGCTCTTACCACTTCAGTATCGCCATAAGTTCCGCTATATTCTAAATAAAAAATTGGCAGTTTAAAAAGATTCTCCGCCATGCGTGCATAGGCAACAACATCTTCCTCCGTTAAATCTGTTTTTGCATTTGTCAATTGCGCTACTTTACAATCTGGATTTAGCACAACATAGCCTTCTGCAACTAGCTCTTCCCAAATTAAAATATCGCCATATTCTCTTATCGCCTCATGATGCAAATCTTTTACCCAACGCGTCTCTGTACTATTTAATACCGTCGGAATGAAATAATAATCGTAGCCTGGTGTAATACTTTCTAAATTTGAAATTTCTAAAGCAATCGGCACTGAAAAACGACGCACACGTACTAAAAGGTCTAATACCCCATCTAACGTGACATCATCCGTGCCCCCAACTAAAATAACATCTGTTCCTGATTCACAAATTTGCTCCAGTGCTTCATCAGAAATCTCTTTTGCAGGGTCTAATTTAAACACATGTTGCCAATTTAAATATTCCATTTTTATATCCACCTGTTCATTCATCAATTTATACTTTAATCTTCAACTATAAGTATAGCGAAGTTTCTAGAAATATTAAAAGACTGAGCAAATAAAATGCCCAGCCTTTTCACACAATTTTATTTTAAGCCCTAGCCCAATATGTCGAGGAGCCCCGTTCAATCTTACTTTGGTGAAAATGGTTTCTCATCAGGATACAAGCGTCCCAGCATCTCATCATACGTATCATTCCCGTAATCAAAGCAGCGGCGAACACGTGAAATTGTTGCTGTTGAAGCACCTGTTTCTTTTTTGATCGTCTCATACGTTTTCTTTAAACGTAATAAATGTGCTACTTCAAAGCGTTGTGCTAATGATTGTATTTCACTAATTGTGCATAAATCATCAAAAAACTTGTAGCATTCTTCAATATCGTTTAATTCAAGGACCGCCTTAAATAACTGCTCTGTTTGATGACCGCGAATTTTTTCGATTTGCATATAGTTCCCCCCTCTTCCTCTCTATTGTGAATATGTAACAGATGACGCGAGCCCTGGTGACGTTGGTACAAAATGAACCCACGTTTGCCCTGGTACTAGCTTCACTTCAGAACCATCTTCTTCTATGGCAATTAAAAAACCATCTGTATTTTTCCATTTTACTTCACGCATCATTCCACCCTGAAAAACATATGCGTTCCCTCCACCTTTAATATTGATTTCGCGTCTACCTTCGTTATCAATCGTTTGATGGGGCATTTCAAAAAATAAAACGTTGGCTAATTCGATTGGCTGCTGCGTTACATAATCTACTGTTTGGACATTAGCAGAAAATCTTGTATAGCTATTTGCCTCTGAATCAAATACATACTGGCTATTAAATTTCCCATTCGTACTATAGTTTATCGCTACTTCACTAGCCTGTGTTCCTATTTTAACACTATCTTCGCCTTCATAAAAAGGATAAGATACTTTTTTCTGATAAAGTAGTGAAGCCCCAATTTTTTCCGCTCCTGCAAGTACATTTTCGCCTGAAATATAGGAATTATGTGGTGCTCTTCGCTCAGAGGAACGTTTGAAATAAATGCCATCATATTTCATCCCATTAATCCCTTCTACCACTTTCCTATCTAGCATAGATTTCGCCTCTGGACTATAGCCATGCGCTATATAAAATGCATCTAAACCTTTCGCAATATCGATAAAGTAAGATCGTGCACTTCGAATTGGACCGATAGATTCTGGAATTTTCGACTGATACAATGCTAAAAATCTCGTTACATCGCCTTCTGCAAGCATTTCATAAACGACATCTGCCTGCGCTAAACCCGATTGTGGACGTGCTAATGGATGATTATTAATCGTCGCAATAATAGGACGCTGCGTTATTTCCTCGGCAATTGGCTCACCCGTAAACGGCGCAACAAATGGCAGTACCGCCTCTTCAACGTTAACATCTTCCTCTTGTTTCTCATTTTCTTCAATTTCTACTTCCGGTTGCTCCACCTGTTCTTTATCCGAACAACCTGAAACGACCGCTGCACTTATAATAGCTGCAATAAATAAACCGCGCATCCTCATTTTGTTCTCCTCCTATTTTGGTTAACGCATTACAGATGGTAGCATGACTGTATTTTTCAGGACATCGAAAATCCCTCTTGGTGTTATACGGATATAAGGTAAATGCGTTGATTGTAAAAATAGTAATGTATAAATTGCATCAGTATAGTGATAGCCACGGTCCTTTAAAGCTGCCTTTAAATCTAGCTCTAGTGAAATAACGTTCTCCACTTTCCCATCAAAGAACGAACCCGAAAATGCTAACGGTAGGGATGTCACAACTTGTCCATTCTCCACTAATACGATGCCGCCATTCATTTTCTTTAATTCTTCAAAAGCATGCTTCATATCTTCCATACTCTTTCCTATTAAGATGATATCGCCTGTATTTGAATATGAGGAAGCAAAGCCCTTTACGTGCGTGGCAAAGCCTTTCAGCATTGTATTAATGCGCCAAGCTCCATCGCGATCGACTAGCATTAAATAGCTTTCGTCATGGTCTGTTGACAATTTATTTCCTTTATTTGTAACGCTGTATGGTTTCGTTATCACATCATTAACCATCTCAATACCGATTGGCATTGAAAATTGGAAATCTGTATCTGTTAAATCAAAATCAATCGTTAATTTTCCAAAATCGGATAAATCCATTGTTGGGAATGCTTGTTGATCTACATGATTACGTTTCAACCAAACTCCTTTTGAAAGAACAGATTCTGGAGTTGGTGAGTATTCATCTGGCAAAATATTAATATTTGCATAACGTCCCGTCGCAATAATTCCATGTAAATTGGACATATCATAGTAGCGCGCGACATTGTAAGATGCCATGTTGTACGCGTCAATTGGACTAACACCTGCTTCTATTGCAGCACGAATACATTTATCAATAACACCATCTTGATGGAAGCTTGGAGTTGAGCCATCCGTTGTCATCATTAAATGGTCAAAAATTGGATATCCTCGCTCAACAACGCCCTTTAATATTTGCGGTAAATCTGGGCGAATGGAAGAATAACGTAGTGTCACGGCATAGCCATGTAAAATGCGCGCCTCTACATCTTCAATTGTCATTGCTTCATGATCTCCATCAACACCAAATAAACGCATTTTTGCCAATGTTTTTTCCGATGCACCAGGGAAATGGCCTTCGATTTTCTTACCTTTATGCTTCGCTGCTTGAATCCAATATAGCATTTGGTCATCACCACGCGTTAAACGTGGCCAGCCTGTCAATTCGCCACCTAAAAGCACATCCGGACGATCTAACCATTCACATACCGAAGCATTCGAATAAAGCTCCCCTTCGTTTTCAAGCGCTGTTTGTGAATCAAATCTCGCCCACCAATAAAATGAAAATGGCAATTGACTTAATTTATCTAAAAAAGAAAACGCTTTCTTATTTTCAAACATGGAAACAAAGGACATATTATCTGAAATAAATGTCGTCGTACCCGATTGTGCACAAAACTGCGCAAAGCTATATGGATTATAAAGTTGGAATGGATGTACATGTGGCTCAATATAGCCAGGTACAACTGTTTTCCCCGTCATATCTAGTACTTCTGTGCCTTCTAAATTAGCTGGCATTTCCTTTCCAACATACACAATGCGGTCACCAGAAATCCAAATATTTCCCGTCAACCATTGCTTATAAATACTATGTAAGTATTTTGCATTTTGTAGCACGATGCTAGGGGATACCTTCCCATCAATAATACTTACTTGTTCACGAATATTATTTAATTTCCATTTGATTTCAGACACAATAAACGCTCCTCTCAACTACCAGAATTTTTATTAATTACCCTTAAATCGATGAAAATATTTCATTTTCGAACTTATTTTTATCGTATCATAGCACTTTCATAAAGCAAAGTATTATAGAAAAAAATTACAATTCAAAAAGTACGGTAGTCATATTTCTACCGTACTTCCCAACGACTGCTACGTCTTTCTCTGACGAATAATCAGCAAAACTTCATTCTATTATTCAAATGTTCTCCAGCCAATATCTTGACGGAAGAAGAAGTTCGACCATTCCTTTTTGGCAAGTTCAGCATATACTTTTTCTTGCGCTGCTTTTAAATCTTTCGCTTCCGCAGCAACTAAAATGACACGGCCGCCATTTCCGACAAATTGGCCATCTACAAGCTTTGTACCTGCGTGATAAATCGGAAGTGCTGAATCGTTTAAATTAGGAAGCGTATTCCCTTTTACTACATCTCCAGGATAACCTTCAGCAGCTACGACAACGCCTAAAATTGCTTCTTCTTTCCATTGTAGATTGAAAGGCTTTTCGTTCATTAATGCGAGCATAAATTCACCAAAATCCGATGCCATGCGTGGTAAAACGACCTGTGTTTCTGGGTCACCGAAACGCGCATTGAACTCGATTACTTTCGGACCTTTTTGAGTTAAAATTAATCCAGCATATAAAATACCTGTAAACGATACGCCTTCAGCTTCCATTGCCTTTACTGTTGGTTCAACAATTGTGTCATAAGCTTCTTTTACAATTTCCGCTGAAATTTGTGGCACTGGTGAATAGGCACCCATACCACCTGTGTTCGGTCCTCTATCGCCGTCATAAGCACGTTTATGATCTTGTGCAATAACCATTGGATAAATTTGTCCTTTGTGAACAAATGACATAAAGCTAAACTCTTCCCCATCAAGGAATTCTTCAACTACTACGCGAGAAGAAGAGTCACCAAAGCGTTGATTTCCAATCATATCCTCTACCGCTTCAATTGCTTCTGCTTCGGTTATTGCTACAATTACACCTTTACCTGCTGCAAGTCCATCTGCTTTAATAACGATTGGTGCACCTTGTTCTTTAATGTACGCCACAGCTTTATCGGCTTCAGTAAACGTTTCATGTGCTGCAGTTGGAATATTATATTTATTCATAATATCTTTGGCATACGATTTTGAGCCTTCAATTTGTGCTGCTGCTTTTGTTGGTCCAAAGATTACTAAGCCTTGCTCATTAAAGTAATCTACAATCCCTTCAGCTAATGGCTGCTCTGGACCTACGAATGTTAAAGCTACTTCATTTCCCTTTGCAAATTCCGCTAATTTCGTGAAATCAGATGCTTCAATTGCAATGATTTCTGCATCATTCTTCATCCCATCATTGCCTGGGGCAACAAATACTTTCTGTACTGAAGGGGCATTATTAAATTGCTTAGCGATCGCATGTTCACGACCACCACTACCGATTACAAGTATATTCATTTTTTTGCTCTCCTTTTATTATCAATTACGCCTCGGCGTAATTGCGTCTAATTTTTGAATTTAGTTTTAAGCACTATGTATTTTTTGTATAGTAGAAAAAAAAAACGCCCGCCAAAAGCAGGCGAGCGTTTTTATTAATAAAGTGGCAACAATGCTATCCGACCAGAATAGTACTGCTGCGTCCCCTATAAATAAAGGTTGTTAACAGGCATCCCCCGACCAAAGTGGATGTTTGTTAACAATTTATTGAACGGAGGACCCGGCCAAGGTCATCCATTCGGTCTTCTTCACTATTTTTCCGGCCAGAAA
Organism: Solibacillus sp. R5-41; assembly: GCF_002736105.1. Taxonomy (NCBI): domain Bacteria; kingdom Bacillati; phylum Bacillota; class Bacilli; order Caryophanales; family Caryophanaceae; genus Solibacillus; species Solibacillus sp. R5-41. Next base: position 3,887,398 of record NZ_CP024123.1, read on the forward strand.
GAATAGTGAAGAAAGCATTTGCAAACGCTTCTGCTAATGCCCGGCCAGAGCATTAGTGAAACATTATTCTATTATACTATACATAGTGATGAATTTTCAATTAATGTTTGAAATGACGAACCCCAGTAAATACCATCGCAATACCGTATTTATTCGCTGCGTCGATTGATTCTTGATCTTTAATAGAGCCACCTGGTTGGATAATTGCTTTAATTCCTGCTTTAGCAGCAGCTTCAACTGTGTCACCCATTGGGAAGAATGCGTCCGATGCAAGTGCTGCTCCGTTTGCTTTTTCTCCCGCTTGCTCAAAGGCAATTTTCGCTGCACCAACACGGTTCATTTGACCAGCACCAACGCCTAATGTCATTTGATCGTCTGTTACTACGATTGCATTTGATTTTACGTGCTTCACAACTGCCCAGCCAAGTTTTAATGCGTTCCACTCCGCTTCAGTTGGTTCGCGGTCTGTTACGACTTTAATTTCTGCTTCGTTAAAACCATAGCGGTCTGGCTCTTGAACAAGTAAGCCACCTTCTACCGATACCACATTGAATTGATCTTGCTTCGCTTGTGCAAAGTCAATTGTCATTAAGCGGATATTTTTCTTTTTCGTTAAAATTTCAAGTGCTTCCTCTGTGAATGAAGGTGCAATAATAATTTCTAAGAAAATTTCGCTTAATTTCATTGCTGTCGCAGCATCTACTTCCTTATTTAGTGCGATAATGCCTCCGAAAATAGATGTTGGATCTGCTTCATATGCTTTATTGAATGCTTCTTCAATTGTTTCACCTGTACCAACACCACATGGATTCATATGCTTTACAGCAACTGCTGCTGGCATTTTGAATTCTTTTACAATTTGTAATGCAGCATTGGCATCTTGGATGTTATTGTAAGATAATTCTTTACCATGTAATTGATTGGCATAAGCGATTGAGAAGTCAGAGCCTAGACGTTTTGCATAAAATGCTGCTTTTTGGTGTGGGTTTTCACCGTAACGTAACGTTTGTTTCAACTCATAAGTTAATGTCATGTTTTCCGGGAATTCTTCGCCAATTGCACTTGAAAGATGATTTGAAATATACGAATCATATGCAGCTGTATGACGGAATACTTTAGCCGCTAAACGACGACGTGTTTCTAATGTAGTTTTGTTATCTACTTTTAGCTCTTCTAAAACAGTGGCATAGTCATTTGCATCCACGATTACAGTTACATAATCATGATTTTTTGCTGCAGAACGTAGCATTGTTGGACCACCGATATCGATGTTTTCAATCGCGTCATCCCAAGAAACATTTGGCTTAGAAATTGTTTCAACGAATGGGTAAAGATTTACACATACGATTTCGATTGGCTCGATACCATGCTCTTGCATTTGTGCTACATGGCTTGGTTCGTCAAATTTCCCTAAAAGACCACCGTGAATCATTGGGTTTAATGTTTTAACACGGCCATCTAAAATTTCTGGGAATTTTGTTACTTCATCCACTGCTGTTACTGGTACATTGTTATCGTGAAGTAATTGTTTTGTACCACCAGTTGATAATACTTCATAGCCTAGAGCTACTAATTCTTTTGCAAATTCTAAAATACCACTTTTATCTGAAACACTAATAAGTGCGCGTTTAGTCACGATTAGGTCCTCCAATTAATTTCAATTTCAATAATCTTTTCCGTGAGCACATCCCACACAAGAGCGGCTCAAACGAAAATTAGCTGTTGAATAACTGCTGTAATGTATTTGTGTACAGTTCATGCTCTAGTTGGTGAATACGAGATTCCGTTGCAACGCGGTCGTCTTCTACAACATCGACAACGCCTTGTGCAATAATCTTCCCTGTATCCATACCAGCATCTACATAATGTACTGTTACACCCGTAATTTTCACACCATGCTCCATTGCTTGTCCAATTGCATCTTTGCCTGGAAATGATGGTAGTAAAGATGGGTGAATATTTATGATACGATTTTCAAACGCGGACAATAATGTCTCACCAACAAGACGCATGTACCCCGCCAAAATAACCCATTCAATATTCTTTTCTTGTAGCACTTCAATAATCTTCTCTTCGTAAGCGGCCTTTGATTCAAATGTTTTTGGCACTAATTCCAATACTGGAATGCCCATTTTTTCGGCACGCGTTACGACGAAGGCACCTGGCTTGTCTGTAATAACAAGCCCGATGTTTGCTGTTAATTCGCCGCGCTCAATGCTTTCGGCAATTGCTTGAAAGTTACTGCCACTGCCTGAAGCAAATACTGCGATTTTGGCTACCATTATACTAAACTCCCGTCGTGGTCACCGTTGAAAATAACGCCTTCACCTTTTACTACGCGACCAATTGTATAAGCTTTTTCGCCATTTGCTTCAGCTGCTGCGATCACCTTATCCACTTCACTTGCAGGAACAGCCATTACAAATCCAATTCCCATATTAAAAACGTTATATAAATCCTTGTCTGCTAAAGCACCTTTTTCCTTTAAAAAGTCAAAGATACGTAATACTGGCCAAGAACCTAAGTCAATTTCTGTTGCTAAACCTTTTGGCATCATGCGTGGTAAGTTTTCATAGAAACCACCACCTGTTACGTGTGCACAACCATGAACGTCTGCTGCTTTTAAAGCTGCTAATACAGGTTTTGCGTAAAGCTTAGTAGGTACTAAAAGCGCTTCGCCGATTGGACCAAGATCTTCATAACCTTCTACAACTGCATCTACTGCATACTCATTATCTGCAAATACAACTTTACGCACTAATGAGTAACCGTTTGAGTGAACGCCACTTGAAGCAAGACCAATTAGTACGTCTCCTTCTACAATCTTTTCACCTGTAACGATATCTGACTTTTCACAAGCACCTACTGCAAAGCCAGCTAAATCATACTCATCTTCTTCATAAAGACCTGGCATTTCTGCTGTTTCGCCACCGATTAGTGCTGCACCAGATTGTACACAGCCATCTGCTACACCTTTTACGATTTGCTCGATTTTTGCAGGCACTGCTTTACCTACCGCAACATAGTCAAGGAAGTATAGTGGCTCTGCACCTTGTGCAACAATATCGTTTACACACATAGCTACACAATCAACACCGATTGTGTCATGCTTATCCACCATAAAAGCAAGCTTTAGCTTTGTTCCAACACCATCAGTACCTGAAATAAGAACCGGCTCTTTTAAGTTCAGTACAGACAAATCGAACATGCCGCCAAAACCACCAAATGTCCCCATCACACCTAATCGATTCGTACGATCAACGTGTGATTTCATTCGCTTTACTGCTTCATAACCTGCTTCAATATTTACGCCTGCTTGTTCATATGCTTTTGACATAATGTACTTGCTCCTCCTTTAGAAAGACACGTCTTGTACCAATTAGCACAAGACGATATTCTTACTTATGTCGACTAAGGTCGATTAACACTTTTTGTCAACTAGGTAACCTTCTTAAAATTCTTTTTCGTGTGGTAAAACTGTATCTGGAAAAATTTCTGTTGGATATTTTCCTGTGAAGCATGCCATACATAGACCAGCATTCTCGTCTTCAAATGGTCGTTCTGTTGCACGAACTAAGCCATCAGCTGATAAAAATGTTAATGAATCCGCTTCAATTGCTACTCTTATGTCTTCAACCGAATGACTTGAAGCGATTAGCTCCTCATGTGTTGACGTATCGATTCCGTAAAAACAAGGATCTGTCATTGGTGGAGATGAAATGACAACATGTACTTCTGTTGCACCCGCTTCTTTTAACATACGGACAATACGCTTAGAAGTTGTCCCACGTACGATTGAATCATCTACCATGATTACGCGCTTGCCTTTTACAACTTGAACAACTGGTGAAAGCTTCATTTTCACTCCACGCTCGCGCAGCTCTTGCGTTGGCTGAATAAATGTACGGCCAACATAACGGTTTTTAATAAGTCCAAGCTCATATGGAATTCCGCTCTCTTCAGAAAAACCAATTGCTGCTGAAATCGATGAATCCGGAACACCCGTTATAACATCTGCTTCAATATGTGCGCATTCTTTTGCAAGCTCTTTGCCCATACGTTTACGTGCCATATGAATATTAATGCCGTCAATATTTGAATCAGGACGTGCAAAGTAGACATACTCCATTGCACACATAGTACGTTTATCTTTTTCAACAAAGCTATCTACTTCTAAGCCATTGTTTGAAATGATTAATAATTCACCAGGCTCTACTTCACGAACATATTCAGCTCCGATTAAGTCAAATGCACATGTTTCAGAAGCTACCACGTATGCATCGCCTAATTTACCTAATGATAACGGTCGTAATCCGTTACGGTCACGCGCCACAATCATGCTATCATTTGTTAATAAAATAATTGCAAAGGCACCTTTTAATAAAGATAGAGCATTTTTCACTTTTGAACGGAACGGTGAATGCGATGATTTTTTAATCAAATGCACGACTACTTCCGTATCTGAAGTCGAGTTGAAAATACTACCAGAGCGCTCCAGATATTGCTTTAAGTGCGTTGCGTTTACCAGATTACCGTTATGTGCAATCGCTAATGAACCTGTTGATGAACGAAATAACAACGGTTGAACGTTTTCTATTCCTTTACCACCTGCTGTTGCATAACGTACATGGGCAATTGCTGCATGACCCGTAACTTTAGATAATTTATCTTCATTAAATACATCATTAACAAGTCCTTCTCCGCGTACAGCCTGAAGCTGTTTACCGTCAGTTGTGACGATACCAGCTCCTTCTTGTCCACGATGTTGCAACGCATGTAAGCCATAGTAGCTTAAGTGAGCTGCACTTTGATTACCCCAAATACCAAATACACCACATTCTTCATTTAAGCCTCTGATTTCAGCAAGCATGGAATTGCTCCTTTCCAAGCCGAACGGAATTCATCCACAGTACCTTCAACTAATACTCCTTGGTTACCATTGATTTTAATGCTTGCGTCTTCTGTTACAACGCCAACCTTTTTCGCATCTGTAATGATTTTTTCAAATGCTTCTGCATTTTCTTCTTTAACCGTTAAGATGAAACGAGATTGTGACTCAGCGAATAAAGCGGTAACTGCTGAACCTTCAATTGTTGCTTGAATACCTAAGCCTTTTGCGCTAAATGTTTTTTCAGCTAAAGCCACGGCTACGCCACCTTCAGAAACATCATGTGCAGATTGAACTAAACCAGCTTGAATTGCTTCTAAGATTGCTTTTTGGCGAGCTGCTTCTACTGTTAAATCAATTGCAGGTGCTTTCCCAGAAATTTTACCGTTGTTAATTAATTTTTGTAATTCAGAACCACCAAACTCTGTTGTTGTTTCACCAATTACATACACAACGTCACCAGCAGCTTTCACTTCTTGTGTTGTTACGTGTGCTAAATCTTTTATTAAACCAACCATACCAATTGTTGGTGTTGGGTAAACTGCTTCACCAGAACGCTCGTTATACATTGATACGTTACCACCTATTACTGGTGCATCTAATGCTAAACATGCTTCTGAAATACCATCAGCTGACTTTTGAATTTGCCAGAAAATTTCTGGTTTCTCTGGGTTACCGAAGTTTAAACAGTCTGTAATTGCAAGTGGTTGTCCACCAGAACATACGATATTACGTGCTGCTTCAGCAACCGCGATTTTCCCGCCTGTAGTTGGATCTAAATAGATGTAGCGAGAGTTACAATCTGTTGTCATCGCTAGACCTTTATTTGTGCCACGTACACGAACCACTGCTGCATCAGAACCTGGTGCTACCACCGTACTTGTACGTACTTGGTAATCATATTGGTCATAAACCCACTCTTTAGAAGCAACAGTTGGTGCTTTAAGTAGTGCCGTTAATGTTTCTTTGTAATCTGCTACAGTTGGTTCAACATTTTCCATTGCTTGGAACTCAGCAAAGTAAGCTGGTTCTGCATCTGGCATATTGTACACCGGTGCATCTTCAGCAAGTGCATCAGCAAGAATTTCCGCTACTACCTCACCGTTGTGGATTAAGCGTAACATTTTATCATCCGTCACATGACCAACTGCTACAGCATCTAAATCATATTTCTCAAAAATCTCTTTAATCTCTTCCTCGCGACCTGCTTTTACAACGATTAACATACGCTCTTGAGATTCAGATAACATCATCTCGTATGCTGTCATGTTCGTTTCACGTTGCGGGATTAAGTTTAAGTTCATCTCTACACCAGTACCAGCTTTAGAAGCCATCTCTGCTGAAGATGATGTAAGACCCGCAGCACCCATATCTTGAATCCCAACTAATGCGTCAGATTTAACCACTTCTAGGCACGCTTCAAGAAGAAGTTTTTCCATGAATGGGTCACCAACTTGTACTGCTGAGCGGCTTTCTTCTGTATCTTCAGATAATTCTTCAGAAGAGAATGTCGCGCCGTGGATCCCGTCACGACCAGTTTTTGCACCAACATACATTACTGTGTTACCTACACCAGCGGCAATCCCTTTTTGAATATCCTTATGGTCGATTAAGCCCACGCACATAGCGTTAACAAGTGGATTTCCTTCATAGCAAGGGTCGAACTGAATTTCGCCGCCTACTGTTGGAATACCGATACAGTTACCATAGCCTGCGATACCTGCAACAACTTCTTCAAATAAATACTTACCACGCGCTGTTTTTAGTTCTCCAAAACGTAGTGAGTTAAGCATTGCGATTGGACGTGCACCCATTGAGAATACGTCACGGATAATACCACCAACACCTGTTGCTGCACCTTGGTATGGCTCGATTGCAGATGGATGGTTATGTGATTCCATTTTGAATACAACAGCTTGCTCGTCACCGATGTCAACAATACCAGCACCTTCACCAGGTCCTTGTAGAACTTGAGGACCTTTTGTTGGGAATTTACGCAATACTGGCTTTGATTTTTTGTAAGAGCAGTGTTCTGACCACATTACTGAGAAAAGACCAGTTTCAGTCCAGTTCGGTAGGCGTCCACCTAATTTTTCTATTGCTAAATCAAACTCTGCATCTGACATCCCCATGTCCGCATAAAGACGTTGCTCTTTAATTTGCTCTGGTGATGGCTCAAAATTAGTTGTTGACATGTTGTTCCCTCCACTGCTTAACAATTGATTTAAATACCTTTAATCCGTCCGCGCCACCTACAAGTGCATCAACTGCACGCTCTGGGTGAGGCATCATTCCAAGTACATTACCGCGCTCGTTTGTAATTCCTGCGATATCTTCTAAAGAACCATTAGGATTGTCACCTGCATATGTGAATACGATTTGGTTATTCGCTTTTAATTTTGCTAATGTCTCTTCGTCACAGTAGTAGTTCCCTTCACCGTGAGCGATTGGCACTTGAATTTCTTCGCCTGCTTCATATTGATTTGTAAATAACGTGTTGTTATTTTCAACTTTTAAAGTAACAGTACGGCACATGAATTTTAAGTTTTTGTTACGTAAAAGGGCACCTGGAAGTAATCCCGCTTCCGTTAAAATCTGGAATCCATTACATACACCAAGCACTGGTTTGCCCGCTTCAGCTGCTTTCTTCACTTCTACCATGATATTAGATTGATTGGCCATAGCACCACAGCGTAAGTAATCTCCATAAGAGAAGCCACCTGGAACTAAAATTCCGTCAAAACCACTTAAGTCTGTTTCAGTATGCCAAACATATTCTACTTCTTCGCCCAGTTCATCTTTAATTGCATGATACATATCGATATCACAGTTAGACCCTGGGAAAACGAGTACTGCAAATTTCATTGCTTATGCCTCCTCGATTTCGTAACGGTAGTTTTCGATTACAGTGTTTGTTAACACTTTTTCACACATTTCTTTTACAATTGTATCGATATCACGGTCTGTATCTGCGATTGTTACTTCTAAATATTTACCAATACGTAAATCCGTTACTTCACCGAAACCAATTTTCGTTAATGAACCTTGTACTGCTGAACCTTGTGGATCTAAAATACTTTCTTTTAATGTTACGTAAATTTTAACTTTCTTCATGACTTATTTGCCTCCAAGTTTGTTTAAAATAATTTCGTATACTTCAGTAATACTGCCTAGATCACGGCGGAATACATCTTTATCCAGCTTTTGATTTGATTCTGCGTCCCATAAACGACAAGTGTCCGGTGAAATTTCATCTGCTAGTAGGATATTGCCCTCTGCATCACGACCGAATTCCAATTTAAAATCGACTAATGTTACACCAACTTCTGTAAAGATTGGACGTAGCACTTCATTCACATGTAAGGCTTTGTCATATAAATCTTGTACTTCTTCTGGTGTAGCGATTTCTAAAATTTCAATATGTTCTGTTGTAATCAGCGGATCACCTAACGCATCATCTTTAAAATAAAATTCAATGATTGGACGTTTTAATGGTGTACCTTCTTCACTGCCAAGACGTTTCGCTAAACTACCTGCAGCAACATTGCGCGTAACAACTTCAATTGGAATAATATCGACTTTTCGTACAAGCTGCTCGTTACTTGAAATACGTTTCACGAAATGTGACGCAATTCCGTTTGCTTGTAATTTTTCGAAAATTAATGTCGTAATTTGATTATTTAAATTCCCTTTTCCAGAGATTTCGGCTTTTTTCTCACCATTAAACGCAGTCGCACTGTCTTTATATTCAACGAAAAGGATTTCTGGATCCTCCGTTTGATATAATCGTTTCGCTTTACCCTCGTACAAAAGTTGACCTTTATTCATGACGTATTCCTCCAAAAAGTTAGTAGTTGATTAGTTAAGACCTAAACGTTCAAATATTAAATCGACGTTTTGAATGTGATAGTTGTAATCGAAGCAATCATTAATTTCTTCTGGTGATAAATAAGAAGTAATCTTTTCATCTGCTTCTACTAATAGGCGGAACTGAATTTGTTCATCCCATGAGCGTGCTGTTAACGGTTGAACCGTATCGTACGCTTCTTCACGAACTAAACCTTTACCAATAAGTGCAAGTAGGATACGTTGCGAGTAAATTAACCCGAAAGTACGCTCCATATTACGCTTCATATTTTCTGGGAATACTGATAAGTTTTCAATAATATTGCTAAAACGATTTAACATATAGTTCAGTGTAATCGTTGCATCTGGGATAATGACGCGCTCTGCAGATGAATGTGAAATATCACGTTCATGCCATAACGACACGTTTTCAAATGCTGTGACCATGTAACCGCGCATCAGCCTAGCCATACCTGTCATGTTCTCAGAACCGATTGGGTTACGTTTATGTGGCATTGCTGAAGAACCTTTTTGACCTTTTGCAAAGCCTTCTTCAACTTCACGAGTTTCTGACTTTTGTAAGCCACGCACTTCTGTTGCAAACTTCTCAATCGAAGTTGCGATTAATGCTAATGTCGAGAAGTACTGTGCATGACGATCTCGCTGTAATGTTTGTGTTGAAATTGGCGCTGCTGCTAAACCTAAATTTTCACATACATATGCTTCAACACGAGGGTCGATATTCGCATATGTGCCAACAGCACCACTCATTTTACCCACTTCAATCACAGCTGCTGCCGCTTCGAAACGCTCAATATTTCGCTTCATTTCTTCATGCCATAATGCTAGCTTCAAACCAAAAGTTGTCGGTTCAGCGTGCACGCCATGAGTGCGTCCCATGCACACGGTCTTCTTATGTTCTTTTGCTTTTTTGGCAATAATTTGTATAAACTTGTTTAAATCTTTACGAAGAATTTCATTAGCTTGCTTTATTAAATATGAAAGAGCTGTATCGACAACATCTGTTGAAGTTAAGCCATAATGAACCCATTTACGTTCTTCACCTAAGGCTTTCGTTTCTGATACAGCGCGAGTGAACGCTACTACGTCATGGCGCGTTTCCTTTTCGATTTCGTAAATACGCTCAATATCAAAATCGGCATTCGCACGTAATTTAATAACATCTTCTTTTGGTATATCGCCAATTTCAGCCCATGCTTCACAAGCTAAAATTTCTACTTCTAACCAAGCTCGATATTTATTTTCCTCTGTCCAAATGGCACCCATTTCCTGACGTGTATAGCGTTCAATCATCGTATTATTCTCCTTCTATTCTGGCCAAATACCAGATTCTTTGATTTTTTGTAATGCAGTATTTAAATCATCTGTCATGATTGTGACATGTCCCATTTTACGATTTACTTTTGCTTCAGTTTTTCCATAAAGATGAATGGACCAATCAGGATATTTTGAAATAGAGTTTGTTAATGCTACAACATGTTGCCCGAGTACATTTACCATAATCGATGGTGCCCACAGTCTTGGTTTACGTAATGGCCATCCGCATACAGCACGAATATGCTGTGTGAATTGTGAAATATTGCACGCCTCAATCGAGTAATGACCAGAATTATGTGGTCGCGGTGCACATTCATTAATAACAATGTTGCCATCTTCTAATACAAATATTTCGACTGCTAATGTTCCGACAAGCTTTAAATAATCCGCAATTTTCATCGCTGCCTCTTCGGCTAATGTCGCTGTGTCATGTGTAATACGAGCTGGCACAATCGTTTCATGTAAAATATGATTTACATGAATATTTTCTCCAACTGGTAAGCAGTATGTTTCGCCATGCCCGTTACGCTGAACAATGACCGAAATTTCTTTCGTAAATGGTACAAAGCCTTCAGCAATACATTGTGAATGGTCAAATAGACTTTTGGCAAATGGTAAATCATCGTTACTTTTTAAAAGTTGCTGTCCTTTACCATCATAGCCACCTCGAGCTGTTTTAATGATGCAAGGGAAGCCAATTTGTTCAATTGACTCACATAGTTGCTCATAAGTGTCTGCTACTACATAAGGTGCTACTGGACAGCCTGCTTCGACTATCGCAGCTTTTTCTGTTACACGGTTTTGCGTAATGCGTACTAACTCAGCCCCTTGAGGAACATAAGCAATTTCCGTTAAACGCTTTAAACCTTCATAATCAATATTTTCAAATTCATAAGTAATAACATCACTTACTTCTGCTAATTCTTCTAATGCGGCTTCATCATCATATGGTGCTACTATACGAATATCTGCAACTTGTCCACATGGTGAATCCATAGTAGGCTCTAGTACAGCAACTTTATAGCCTGCCTCTTTTGCAGCAACTGCCATCATTCGACCAAGCTGACCGCCACCAATAATGCCGATTGTCTGCCCAGGATAGATCATCTTCGTCACACTAGGTCACCTGTGCTTTCTAAAACTTGTGCCTTCGTTGCTTCACGACGAGCATCTAGCTTATTTGCTAGTTCTTGATCCGTCGCTCCTAAAATTTGTGCTGCAAGTAAACCTGCGTTTGTTGCACCTGCTTTACCAATTGCGACTGTCGCTACCGGCACACCACCTGGCATTTGAACAATTGATAATAATGAATCAAGTCCATTTAACGCACGTGATTGTACAGGAACTCCGATGACAGGTAATGTCGTTTTCGCAGCGACCATTCCTGGTAAGTGTGCTGCGCCACCCGCACCCGCAATAATAACTTGAATACCGCGCCCACGAGCTGCTTCTGCATACTCAAACATTAAGTCTGGTGTACGATGTGCTGATACAACTTTCTTTTCATAAGGAACTGCTAATTCATCTAAAATATCACATGCATGTTTCATTGTTTCCCAGTCACTAGAACTGCCCATAATAACACCGATTTTCGGATTCATCATTTTGCTCTCCTTTAAAACAACTTTCTTTATTCAGTATTATACTGAAAAAAAATCCCCAAATAATCTACTCTCTATTTGAAAGAAAGCAAATCACTTGAGGACCTAAAGATGAAAGAATATGCACATAACTTCATTCGAAGACACACCCTTTGCTAATTTTTCCAAAAGTTGCTTTCCCTCATAGTCCGAAATTTAAGGTTTCGGGTAGAAACGCTAGAGCCATATTATCTAGCATATATGTGGGGTTTAATGTTTTTCCTTTAGTCATTTTAACAAGGGTTCACAAGAAAAGCAACGATAAAATGCGAACGTTACAATTTTCGGTAATGATATTGTTCGGATTTTGGTAACATGTTTTAAATTATTCGCTTAAAATGCCTTTAAACATAATCTTTTGACGTAAATAAGTCGGTTCACCATCTACTAGATGAAAAACAGGTTCTTCTTTTCGTCCAAATGGCAAATAACCATCTTTCTTCATTCTTTCCAAACATTGCTCAATTGTCTCGTTTTCTTGCACTTCATACCAAATCTGTTTTTTAGACAATATGACTCATTCCTTCCGTCTTTCTTTTATTTTCTTTACTATAACATGCGTCTATCTATTTTTCCCCCGCCCTCAACTAAAGAACAAGAAATAGACAAAACAAAAAGAGCGCATTTATCATTTATAAAATGACAAATACGCTTTTTCCTATTGCACAAGCTCCATCTTTTCAATGTACGCATATATTTCTTCAAATGTAGTATCTGGGTTCTCGATCATAACATTGTATGTTAAGTTATCTTCTGACCATTGAATTAAGCGGAAATTACCCATCTCTATTTGTTCACCTTCTATATTTCGCACCGTTATCTTTTCTTCACCTAGCGATCCTTCATCATCGACTTGTACTTTAGGTAAAATTGATAACACCAGCCAATTCGATCCATCTTTACTATAATTAAATGCAAATTCCGGACGTTTTTCAGAGCCATAATCCTGAATTGTTTCAAGTGTCAAATCCTCATCCGTAAATATTAAAAATGTGCCAAGCTTTTCAATTACCTTCTCTAGCTCTACTTGTTCAAAAGTAATATCCGTATCTTGATGCTCTACCACAGCACCTTCAGGAATGTCCAGCACAAACAATTCATCCTCTAAGGTAGGTGAAAGATCAATTACTTTATATTCCGACACCATCTCCAAGTCTGCACTTTTAGTAATTGATTTTAAGACCATCCAATTTTCTTTATCCACCCAAACTTCTAAATCACCAATTAAACTTTTTTCTTCTGTTGTTGCTACAATATGATAGGTATCACGCCCTGCAATTTTTTCCTCACCAGCAACTTTAATGTCATGCGTGTCTTCTATCATATTTAGCATCATTGTAGCTTGTTCTTTTAGTGATGGGGTTACGAAAGGTTTAGATTCATCTGAAAAATCAAATTGATTTACAATATTTTTATCTACATCTAGCATCATTATTTTCTGACCATCATTCACTGTAATAATATGTTCATTATCGCTGCCTTGTAATTCCACACGACGTTTACCATCCTTCACCCATTCTTTAACCGTCGATGACTGCCCATCTCCTATATCCATCACATACTCACCATAGTAGGTTTGTAGTGTTGTTGTTTCCTGTACAGCTTGATCTAAAATTTCCTGAGGCGATAAATTACTCATTTCCTCACTACAAGCACCTAATAATAACCCCATTGCTAACGTACCAGCGCATATTAATTTTTTCATTCGTTTATTCCTCCTTTTTTGGTATCCAACAGATAATGGCTGTTCCTTGTTTTTCATGCGAAGCAACTCCTACTTTCCCACCATGCTTCTCGATAATTTGCTGTGCGATGCTTAACCCTAACCCTGCTCCTCGCTGTCCATTTTGACTACGTGCCTGATCGAGCTGATACAACGGCTCAAATAATTGCTGGCATTGTTCTGCCGGAATCCCTTTTCCACTATTTTGAACAATCATATATAAGCCTTCTTGTTTTGTCAGATGAGATCTTACCCATTTTTTACAATCAGTCGGTATGAAAGGTGGCTCAAAGGCATAAATTTCAATCCGACCACCCGTTTCTGTATATCTCCAAGCATTTGCTAATAGATTATCCACTACCCGCATCAATTGCTTTGGATTCACTTCATACATGCCCTCGATTTGTATGAGCGTACTTGCCGAGAATCCCTTCTCCCTACTTACCTGCTCATAGTCGGAGAGTAGCATGTCAAAATACTCTTCACCTTCTACTTCCACTAGATGCAATTCATAAGAAGGCGATTGTAACAATGTATACATCATTAAATCATCTAACATTTGTTTCATGAAATCCGATTTAGTTAAAATTACTTTTAAATAGTCGTGTTTCTCCTCATTTGATAGCTGTCCATTTTTCAAGCTTTCTGCATATGCTTGAATTGATGTTAGTGGCGTTTTTAAATCATGCGAAAGGCTCGCAATCATAAATTCCTTTTGTCCTTGTTCCTCTTGAATTTGCTTACGTGCCAGTTCAATTTCCTGCTGCATCACAAGGAAGCTCCACGCGAGTTCACCTAGCTCATCTTTCTTTTCATGCAATTTCGAAGGGACTTTCTCACCTTTAGCAAATGCCTTCATTTGAAGGATGAGCTCCTTCACTGGGCGATTTAATCGACGGTTTAAAAAGAAAATTACCCCTCCATAGATTACTACAAGAAATAGGACAATGCCGCCTGCAACTAAATAGGTTTGCTTATTTACCTGTTCAACCCATTCTGTACGTAGCAAGACGACTTCATAAATGCCCACTATTCTCCCTTTTACATAAATGGGTTCCTTGTATGTAAAGGTACGATAATTTTGCTTAAACTCATATAAACCTTGAAACAATATCTTTTTACTTTCATAACTTCCAACTTGTGAAATTATTGGATTAGATGTATAAAAAATTTGGCCATTTCCTCCATAAAGAGTAATTTGTACTTCATTCGATACTAGTACCTCTAGTTCAGTAAAATCTGCATCTCGCTGATACAGTTCATATTGACTAACAACCTTTTTTATTTTATTGAGTGTCGAATGTTTTTCAAAATATTCCGTGACCTGTTTATCCTTGTAATAATCATTAATTGATAAATAAAGTCCATACACTCCAGCTAAAGGCAGTAGCATTACGAGTAAATACGTAAGCAGTAACCACGTTTTTATTTTCATAAAATCTCACCAATGAACCGATAACCTTTTCCCCACACCGTCTGAATGAAATGCGGTGTTTTCACAGGATCCTGCAATTTTTCTCGTAAAGATTTAATATGGACTGTCACAGTGTTCGTATCCATAAAGCTTGATTGTTGCCACACATGTAGATACAATTGTTCTTTTGTGAGTATTTGCCCAGCATTTTGAGCTAATACTTTTAGAAGCGCAAATTCCTTTTGTGTCAACGCTAATTCGAAATCATTCAACTCTACCAAGTCGGTTGCCCAGTTAATTTTTAATCCTTGTACATAAACATCCATCTCTGCTATTTGTTGTACTTTATTGTACCGTTGCCACCTACGTAATTGGGAAGTAACTCGTGCCTTTAACTCCTCTAACGAAAATGGTTTGGCTAAATAATCATCAGCCCCCTGCAAACCTTGTACTTTATCAGCATCTGCATTGCGAGCACTAATCATAATAATTGGGACGTCACTTTCGAAACGTATATGCTCGATTAATGTGAGACCATCCATTTCTGGCATCATCCAGTCTACTAGCACTAAGTCAAAATGATCCTGTTTAAAATCATGTAGTCCTTCTAAACCTGTTGTCGCCAAGACAACATGATAACCTTCTTTATTTAGCGTATCTTTTATTATTCTTGCTATTTCAAAGTCATCTTCTATTAATAATATTTGTTGCAACATCTTTATTCCCTCCATTATCAATATAACAGGTTATTTTTATGAATTTTCAAAGTTTATACTTTCTTTATTTTTCCATAAACATTTTTTTTTACAATAAAAAAAGACCCAAAGCGTTATGCTTTGAGTCTTTTTATTTTTGCGAAGCGATGTCCTACTCTCACAGGGGGAAGCCCCCAACTACCATCGGCGCTAAAGAGCTTAACTTCCGTGTTCGGTATGGGAACGGGTGTGACCTCTTTGCCATCATCACTTCACTATGAAAGATTGTTCTTTCAAAACTGGATAAACGTTTCATTGAAATTGTGCAATAAATTGTGGTTAAGTCCTCGACCGATTAGTATTCGTCAGCTCCATATGTCGCCACACTTCCACCTCGAACCTATCTACCTGATCGTCTTTCAGGGGTCTTACTTACTTGCGTAATGGGAAATCTCATCTTGAGGGGGGCTTCATGCTTAGATGCTTTCAGCACTTATCCCGTCCACACATAGCTACCCAGCGATGCCTTTGGCAAGACAACTGGTACACCAGCGGTGTGTCCATCCCGGTCCTCTCGTACTAAGGACAGCTCCTCTCAAATTTCCTACGCCCACGACGGATAGGGACCGAACTGTCTCACGACGTTCTGAACCCAGCTCGCGTACCGCTTTAATGGGCGAACAGCCCAACCCTTGGGACCGACTACAGCCCCAGGATGCGATGAGCCGACATCGAGGTGCCAAACCTCCCCGTCGATGTGGACTCTTGGGGGAGATAAGCCTGTTATCCCCGGGGTAGCTTTTATCCGTTGAGCGATGGCCCTTCCATGCGGAACCACCGGATCACTAAGCCCGTCTTTCGACCCTGCTCGACTTGTAGGTCTCGCAGTCAAGCTCCCTTATGCCTTTACACTCTACGAATGATTTCCAACCATTCTGAGGGAACCTTTGGGCGCCTCCGTTACTCTTTAGGAGGCGACCGCCCCAGTCAAACTGTCCGCCTGACACTGTCTCCTACCCCGTTAAGGGGCATGGGTTAGAAGTTCAATACAACCAGGGTAGTATCCCACTGACGCCTCCTTCGAAGCTGGCGCTCCGAGATCTCTGGCTCCTACCTATCCTGTACAAGTTGTACCAAAATTCAATATCAGGCTACAGTAAAGCTCCACGGGGTCTTTCCGTCCTGTCGCGGGTAACCTGCATCTTCACAGGTACTATAATTTCACCGAGTCTCTCGTTGAGACAGTGCCCAGATCGTTACGCCTTTCGTGCGGGTCGGAACTTACCCGACAAGGAATTTCGCTACCTTAGGACCGTTATAGTTACGGCCGCCGTTTACTGGGGCTTCAATTCGTAGCTTCGCTTGCGCTAACCACTCCTCTTAACCTTCCAGCACCGGGCAGGCGTCAGCCCCTATACTTCACCTTACGGTTTTGCAGAGACCTGTGTTTTTGCTAAACAGTCGCCTGGGCCTATTCACTGCGGCTCTCGTGCGCTTGCACGCTCAAGAGCACCCCTTCTCCCGAAGTTACGGGGTCATTTTGCCGAGTTCCTTAACGAGAGTTCTCTCGCACACCTTAGGATTCTCTCCTCGACTACCTGTGTCGGTTTGCGGTACGGGCACCTCTCACCTCGATAGAGGCTTTTCTTGGCAGTGTGAAATCAGGAACTTCGTCCATACGGACTCGTCATCACAGCTCAACGTATCAGTGTGCGGATTTGCCTACACACACGCCTTACTGCTTGAACAGAGACAACCAACGCTCTGCTTACCCTATCCTACTGCGTCCCCCCATTTCTCAAACGGTGAGGAGGTGGTACAGGAATATCAACCTGTTGTCCATCGCCTACGCCTATCGGCCTCGGCTTAGGTCCCGACTAACCCTGAGCGGACGAGCCTTCCTCAGGAAACCTTAGTCATACGGTGGACGGGATTCTCACCCGTCTTTCGCTACTCATACCGGCATTCTCACTTCTAAGCGCTCCACCAGTCCTTCCGGTCTGACTTCAACGCCCTTAGAACGCTCTCCTACCACGCATCCATACGGATGCATCCACAG